>CAZJAP010000001.1:0-124856 GCA_964544325.1 uncultured Candidatus Izemoplasmatales bacterium
CCCACGAATGTCGGAGCCACAATCCGATGCGTTAACCCCTTCGCCACAATCGCCAAATCTTTTTCGCATATACTAGTTTACTAAATGATATTGCTTTTGTCAAGAAATATATTTTCATTTTAAAAAAAAGAAACTTCTAGAAAAAACTAGAAATTTCAAGTAAATATTAATATGCTACTACAGCAATTCCAAAACCTTTTTTTCCTAAATGAACATAAAAGACCGGACTAACATAATTAGTTCTATGAATTTTAACATTTTCATGATTTTCTTTAATATAATTTTCAATTTTTTGTGACCATTCATCAGCATTTAAATCAATTATATCTACGTAAACATTTTCATATTTATTGGTGTAATATTCTATTTTTTCTACAAAAAAATCAAAACATGCGTTGTTAGTTCTAGTCTTTTTAACTAGTTCTAATTTTCCATCCAACATTTCAATAATTGGTTTAATTCTTAAAACTGTTCCAAGTAAAGCTTGTACTTTACTTAATCTTCCACCCTTAAACAAATGCATTAAATCGCTTAAAGTGAATGTTACAAGTGGTTCTTTAAAAACTTGATAATAAAAATCCAATACTTTATCAAAACTAGCCCCAGAAGTGATTTTTTCAGCGATGACATTCAACCCATTAGCTACGCCAAAAGAAGCTGTCTTTGGTGAATGAATGCTGATTTCCATCGAACTGTCTTCCATTAAAGTTTTAGCTAATAATGCAGATTGATATGTACCGCTAATCTTTTCTGATAAAACAACTACTAAAACATGTGTGTATCCTTCATCTAAAAATTCTTTGTATAATTCAAGAAAACTTTGTGGTGATGGTTGAGAAGTTAACATTTTATGATTTCCTGAAAGATATTCTTCCATCATTTCTTTTGTTAACTCATTTTCTTGAAACTCTTTATCATCAATTATGACTTTTAGATAAGCTGTTTTTATAAAGTTATATTTGTTTAATTCTTTTCTAGTTAATGTAGTGCTATCAATTAATAATCCTATTTTATTCATAATTTTATCTCCTGCTTTATATTACTCTATCACACATAATACTTTAACACTACTTAACTATACTGTCAAGAAAATTAATAAGAAAAATGGCGGTCATATTGACCGCCATAATTATATTTATTTATGTTCCTCTACATATTTTTTGTGTTCTTCTACGATCTTGTCAATTAAGTTGCCAGGAACTTCTTCATAACGAACAAATTCTCTTGAGAAAGTACCTGAACCTTGAGTCATAGCTTTAAGATCTATAGTATATTTTGTAATTTCTACTTCAGGAGCTTCAGCAATTACTTTTTGATAGCCTTCAATTGCCGGTTCCATACCTAAAACTCTTCCTCTTCTCTTATTAACATCACCAAGAACATCACCCAAATACTCATCTTTAATAACTATTTCTAACTTGTGGATTGGTTCTAAAATTGTAGGTTTAGCTGTTTTGCAAGCTTCTTTAAAAGCTATAGAAGCAGCCATTTTAAATGCTAATTCATTAGAATCGACGGCATGATATTTACCATCAGTTAAAATACCTTTAACTCCAATAACTGGGAATCCAGCTAATACACCGTGTTCAAGAGTTTCTTGTAAACCTTTATCAACAGCAGGGAAATAACCTCTTGGTACAGCTCCACCAAAAATTTCTTCAGCGAATTCATAATCAGCATCAGGGTTAGGTTCAAAACGCATAACAACAACACCGTAATATCCGGATCCACCTGATTGTTTAATATATCTACCTTCAGCTGTAGCTGTTTGTTTGATTGTTTCACGATATACAATTCTTTGATCTTCAGTTTGAAGAGCAACTTTAAACATATTTTTCATTTTATCGATAATATATCCAAGGTGAATCATGCCTTGACCACCAATTAGTAGTTGAGAAGTTTCTTTATTTCTTACTACTTCAAGAGTATTATCTTCTAATTGTAATTTTGATAAAGCATTTGATAATTTGTCTTCATCCTTTTTGTTTTCTGGCTTAATCGCTACATACATAGTAGGTGTAGGAGACATAATTTGTGGATAAATAACTATATTTTTCTTATCAGAAAGAGTAGATCCTGTTTTTACATCAGCAACTTTTGCCATAGCACAAATATCGCCGGCATGGAAAGTATCCATCGAAATTTGATTTTTACCTAAAAGAGTAAATAATTGTGATGCTTTTTCAGTTCCTTCTTTATTTGAGATGTAGATTTCTTGATCTTTTTGTAAAGTACCTGATTTAATTTGCATAATATTAATTGTTCCAACGAATGGATCGATTAAAGTCTTAAATACAAATGCTGAGAAAGGTTCTTCATCAGAGTAATGTCTTTTTACCTCATCACCTTTTTCATTAACTCCAACTACTTCTTGACTATCAGATACATTAGGGAAATATTGTCTCATCATATGTAATAATGTTAGAGCTCCAATATCCTTAATACTTGAACCGACAACAACTGGAACAGCTTCACCGGCAAATACAGATTTTCTAAGTCCATTACGAATTTCATCCATAGTAAGTTCTTCGCCCTCAAAGTATTTTTCTAATAATACTTCATCAGATCCAGCAACAGTTTCAATTAAATCTTGTCTTAAAGATTCTACTTTTTCTTGTTTTTCAGGATATATTTCGCCATCAACAGACATATGACCATCATAAATTCTAGCTTTTAATTCAACTATATCAGCAAATCCGTTAAACTCATCACTCTTTCCTAAAGGAAGACAGAATGGAACAGCTTGCTTACCTAATTTTGTTCTGATTTCTTCTAAAACTTCATCAAATTTAATATTTTCTTTATCCATCTTATTCAAGAAGATAATTGCAGGTAGATTTCTTTTCTTGATTTCTAACCACATTTTTTCAGTACCTACTTGAACTCCACTTGATGCATCAACAACCAAAACAGCAGCATTAGCTACTGCTAAAGCATGAGTAATATCGCCTATTAATTCATCAGCTCCAGGTGCATCTAAAATATTAATTTTAGTTCCCTTGAATTCTAGTGGTAATAATCCGGTAGATAGAGAACTTAATTTGCTTTGTTCTTCAACAGTATAGTCGGAAACAGTTGTTTTCTTTTCAATACTACCTTTCTTATCAATTGCCCCAGCAGTAAAGGCTAAGGATTCTGATAGAGATGTTTTGCCACTTCCTAAGTGGCCTAGTAAAATAACGTTTTTTAAAGCATCCGCCTTATATTCATTCATAAAAAAAATCTCCTCTCAATTAAAACGCTTTCAGTCTTCTTACATTATATCATAATTGCTAAAAAAGAAAAGACAATATCATTCGTTTTTAACTCGACGTAAAAAAAATATTGTAATCTTTTTAAGCAAAATATAATCTTATATGAACTTAATTAATTCTTATAAAAAAAATAGACATTTCTTAACAAAATGTCTACTTAATACCAAATTTATTTAGACTCATAATGGCAGGGGTGACAGGATTCGAACCCGTACAAACAGTTTTGGAGACTGTCGTGCTACCGTTGACACCACACCCCTAAAAGAGTCATTTAATATTATGATATATTTAAGTCAATTAGTCAAGAAATTTATTTATTTTGAAGCCTCTTTAGATTTTTCCTGATAGTTCTTAATCACTTTTCTTCTTGTAAATTCTTCTCTTTCTCTTTCTTCAAGAGTATCACTAATAAACTTAATTTTAATCTTATAATCAGGGATAACGATATTCTTTAATGCATTAGCTCTTTTTCTTGTTTTTCTAATAGCATCAGCTAAACGATATAAACTATTATCAACTTCTGCTAAAACCAAAGTAAGGTCGCGTACTTTTAGAAAGCTTTTATACGCATAGTCAAACTTGGTATTTGTACTAGAAATACCATATCTTATCTTGACATCTTCAACTTCGTATAATACTTTTGGTATTTCGACCCCCATAACCGAACGATAAGTAATATCTAGATTATTATCAATCGGTATCGCTTTGGCGATGTCATTTATAACTCCTAGCGTTATATTGGCTTCTTGCAATGTGAAATAGGCTCTTTGATAGATGTAAGATATTTCACTTCTTAAAGATCTAACTCTTTCAACTTGCTTCATCATTTCTCTAATAAGGATATTTCTTTTTCTATCCATTAAATCATAACCTAATTCAGCCAATTTAACTGTTTTCTTAAGAGCTAACAAATTACCTTTTGTGGGTGAAATTTGTTTTTGAGACATATTAAATCTCCTCTTTTGATAACTCTTTTATAAATACTTTCTTATCCAAATCGAACGTATCTACTGCTTCTTCATGATCATAATATTTATTCAAAATATTTTCATCAGTTCTATCTAACTCTTCTCTAGGGAAAATTGATAATAATTTCCAACCTAAATTTAAAGTTTCTTCAATAGTTCGATTTATATATCCTTGTGATATAAAGTGTTTTTCAAACTGTTTACCAAATTGAATATAACTTTTATCTGAAGCACTTAATTCATCTTCACCAATAACTGAAGCTAAACTTCTAGCGTCCATAACTCTTGCGTAAGACGCAAAAATTTGGTTCATTAAAGCTTGATGATCATCTCTAGTATATCCAGCTCCAATTCCATCTTTCATCAATCTAGATAATGAAGGCAAGACACCAATCGGTGGATATATACCCTGTTGATGAAGATCTCTATCTAAAACTATTTGTCCTTCGGTAATATATCCTGTTAAGTCAGGGATTGGATGAGTAATATCATCATTTGGCATTGTCAAAATAGGAATCTGAGTTACAGAACCTTTAGCATTTTTAACAATCCCAGCTCTTTCTAATAAAGAAGCTAAGTCAGAATATAAATATCCAGGATATCCTTTTCTACCAGGAATTTCACCTTTACTAGATGAAAACTCTCTTAAAGCTTCACAATAAGCAGTCATATCAGTCATTACTACTAAAATATGCATATCATGTTTGTAAGCTAAATATTCAGCTGTTGTTAAAGCACATCTTGGTGTTAGTAATCTCTCGATGATAGGATCATTTGAAAGATTTAAAAACATAACAACATTATCCAATACTCCAGCTTCTTCAAATGAACGTTTAAAATAATTAGCTACATCATTTGTAACACCCATAGCAGCGAAAATAACAGCGAATTTATTAGAATCACTTCCCGTAAGTTTAGCTTGCTTAACGATTTGCACTGCTAAATCATTATGAGGTAGTCCAGAACCGGAAAATATCGGTAACTTTTGTCCACGGATCAATGTTGTTAAACCGTCAATACTAGATATACCGGTATTAATATAGTTTTTAGGATACAATCTAGAGACTGGATTTAAAGGTTCGCCATTGATATCACGATATTCATCAACATAAACCGGTCCTAAATCATCAATTGGAGTACCAATACCATTAAATACTCTACCTAAAACATTTTTTGATAAACCAATTTCCATTGGCTTACCGCTGAATTTTATAACTGTATTTGTTAAAGATAAATCTCTTGTACCTTCAAAAACTAATATAGCAACTAAATCTCCTTGGATTTCTACAACGCGACCATGTCTAATAGTACCGTTTTCAAGTTTGATTTCCACCATTTCTTCAAAACCGATACCTTTAACGTTATCCAAAAAAATTAAAGGTCCATTTATCTCTTTTAAGCCTATATATTGAAGATTCATATTTGGCCTCCTTACTTGATAGCACTCAAAGTATCGTCAATAATTTTATAATAATCTTCGAATAATTCTAAATTATCATTAGGGATTTCATATTTTACTTTAATTATTTTTTCGAAAACATTACTTCTTAATAACAAACTAAATGCTTTTCCTTCTTTTAGGATCGATGATGCACTTCTTTCCAAATATAGAATAAGTTTCATCATTTGTAACTGTTTTTCTAAAGGAACGAATGTATCATCCTTATGGAAAGCATTTTGTTGTAAATAGCCTACTCTAATAACTCTAGCAATTTCTAAAACTAATTTTTCTTCATCAGGTAAAACATCTTTACCAATTAATTTAACAATTTCCATCAATTTATTTTCTTCAGCTAAAATAGTTATGAATTTTTGTCTTAATTCTAAAAATTCAGGACTAATATTTTTATTAAACCATTTACTTAAATCATTAACATACTCAGAGTAACTTAAATTCCAGTTAATTGCAGCGTAATGTCTAGCATAAGCTAATTCTTTATCTAAAGCCCAGAAAGCTCTAACAAATCTTTTTGTATTTTGTGTAACAGGTTCAGAAAAATCTGCGCCTTGTGGAGAAATAGCTCCAACCACTGATACAGAACCAGAAGAATTTGATAATGTTTCAACATATCCTGCTCTTTCATAGAACTGAGATATTCTACTTGGAAGATAAGCTGGGAAGCCTTCTTCAGCTGGCATTTCTTCCAAACGACCACTAATTTCCCTCAATGCTTCTGCCCATCTAGATGTAGAATCGGCCATCAAAGCAACATGATAACCCATATCACGATAATATTCAGCAATAGTAATTCCAGTATAAATACTAGCTTCTCTAGCAGCTACTGGCATATTTGATGTATTAGCAATAAGAACTGTTCTTTCAATCAAAGGTTTGCCGGATTTAGGGTCAATTAACTCGGTAAACTCATCAAGAGTTTGAGTCATTTCATTTCCTCTTTCACCGCAACCGATATAAACGATAATATCAGCATCACACCATTTAGCAAATTGATGTTGCATCATTGTTTTACCAGTTCCAAATCCACCAGGAACAGCCGCTGATCCGCCTTTTGCAATTGGGAAAAGAGTGTCAATAACTCTTTGACCACTAACTAAAGGTATAGTTAAAGGTAATCTTTTTTTGATTGGTCGTGGTTCTTTGATAGGCCACTTTTGATACATGTTCAAATCATGTTTAATATCATTTTTATCCTTCACTTGAAGAATTATATCATCAATTTTATATAAGCCATCTGGTTTAACCATTGTTACTTCCCCATCAATATTTCGCGGAACCAACAATCTATGTTCAATCAATGAAGTTTCTTGGATAACAGCAAAAACTTGGCCAAAACAGATATGATCGCCAACTTTTACTTTCATTTTAACTTCCCATTTTTTTTCCATATCTAAACACTCAACATTTGTACCCGGTTTAATGTAAGCCCCACTTGATTCAAATATTGAGTTTAACGGTCTTTGAATACCATCAAAGATATTTCCTAATAATCCCGGCCCTAAAACAGCTGAAATAGGTTCGCCAGAACTATATACGATTTCTCCTCTTGATAAACCAGTTGTAGATTCATAAACTTGGATAACGGTATGATCATCGCTTATAGAAATAACCTCACCTAAAAGTTTTTGTTTTCCAACAAAAACCTTTTCCATAATTTTAAAATCTTTAGCATTTTTTACTTTAATTACCGGTCCGTTTATCGAGTAAACTTCATTCATAAAAACACCTCAAATCCTTAATTAGCTGCTAAATCAGAATGTTCATAGAACCATAACTGTCTTTCGCTAAGTTTTGTGTCAATGGTTTCATCTAACATTACTCCCATTTCATAACAAACAACAGAAAAACCACCGATTTCAATTTCATTAACTTCCTTGATTTCATATTTATCATCAAGATGATTTTTAATGGATTCTTTTACAATCTTGTCGTTTTTCTTAATTCTAAACTCTATTGCTTTATTACAGAATTTTTCGCTTATACTTTTAATTTTCTTATCAATAAATTCTTTGTATTTTTTGCTTTCAACAAATTTTATACATTTAGCTCTTACTTCTTCAACGATCGAGTCAAGCAACTCTCTTCTTTTTTTCATTAAAACTCTAGTATACTCATTTTTTACACGGCTTAAATTAGCGCTAAAATCAGCGTTTAAGTCACTTAAGTCTATCTCTAAACTTCTAAAAATGCGCGTATGAACTTCTGTTTCAATACGTTTAATACTTCTAGTTTTTTTCTCATCAATTTCATTTTTCAATTTTTCTATTTCTTCATCAGATTTAGAAATTATATCTCGAGAAAATAAGCGATAAACGTCGTCATTATTATTAAAGTATGGCATGATTCACCTCACAATTTTACGCCGATAGCTTCACTTACATATTCATCTATACTTAGACCAATTTTAGATTTGCCATGGCGATCTGGAATTTCTACAATAAGAGGCTTCAACCTCTTTAATTTAAGTTCAGAGATAACATCTGGGCATAACTCAACTAATTTGGTTGTTATTAATAAAATACCAATAGTTTCATCGTGCAAAACTCTTTCTATTTCCATCAATAGTTTATTTCTTTCATGCAGAACCACGCCTTCTATTCCTACAAGGCGCATTCCCATTAATGTATCCATATTATCGGTAATCAAAAAGAATTTCATTAAGATCCCTTCTTACTATAATTTGTTAATAATCAAAATTGAAATTAACAAACCATAAATTGCAACACCTTCTCCAAGAGCAACGAAAATCAATGATTTACCGAAGTTCTTTTCATTCTCTGAGAAAGCGCCAATAGCAGCTGGAGCTGCAGCAGCAACAGCGATACCTGCACCTAAAGCTGACATACCGGTAGTTAATGCTGCACCAATAAATCCAAGTCCTTGAGCAATTGAACCAGCAAAACCAGTTACAACAGCATCATCTCCTTCAGCAGCAAATAAAGACAAACTACTAGATTGCCATATAAATACAAATAACACTAAAGCGAAAAACAATGAAATATGTGTATATAATCTTGTTTTTGCAGATTTTTTAGTTGTTTTGCCTAAAAACGCCTTTACTAAAGGTAGAGTAATCAATACAACCAAAACCAATGGTAGAATAAATTCTAATTTACTTAACATAATAAAATCCCCCTAATTAACATTATATTTGAAAGGAATACCATTTCCTTCAAAGTATCTCGAAAACATTTCATAAAACTCTAATCTTAAAACTTGAATACCAACAATTAATCCTTCAAGCCCCATAACAAATAAATTACCTAAAACTAAAACTAAAACTTGTCCAAACACTCCACTTTGCATTTCGAGCAAAGTATAAACTACCAACATCATACCTGCATGTGATAAAACAAACCCGCCAACACGCAAGAAACTCATTGTATTGGTAATGTATGATAATACAACTTCAAAGGCTTCAAAGAATGCTTCAGTTAAAAATCCACCAATACCATCCGGAAACATCTTATGCCCATGCATCAATCTTTCTAAAGGTTCTTTAAACATTATTATTACAATCGGTAAGATCGCGAAAGGAACAATGAATAAAGGATTTAACAAACTATATCCACTAGTAAACATCAATACTATCGTCACTAAAACAAATCCGTAAAAAGTTAACCCGGCAACACCATTATGTGAGAAGAAAGCTTCAGCATAGTGCTTACGTTTTATTGAAGTGATGATATTAAGAATCATCGCAGTTACAATAAATATTGAACCTAATCCCACAGTAGCGATTAAAAGAGTCATTGTGAAATTTGAATCCATTACATGTATAGGTTTATCCATTAAACCAAAAACATTTTTAAATATCGGTATCAAAATCTCTTCATTTCCGAAGAAAGAACCATAAAGGAACCCAAATATTGCAGAAGATACACCAATTCTCATTCCCACTTCTCCAAGTTTCATTCCTTTAAATTTAAAAAGCAAGAAACTTAAAAATATTAAAACTAATCCTTGGCCTAAATCTCCAAACATAATCCCAAATAATAAACTATAAGTAATAGCTACTATCGGTGTTGGATCCATATCGTGATAACTTGGGACCCCATACATTTCTACAAACATTCCAAAAGGTCTAGTAAACCAATTGTTTTTTAATTTTGTAGGAGGTGACAATCTTTTATCGTAATCTGGTGGTCTTACCTCTATTTCAACATCAGGTAAGTCGGTGAAAACTTCTTCTAATTTTTTGATATTTTCAATTTCAATAAAACCATTAATATTTATCTTATTGCCTAAACCTACAACATATTTTTTAGCTTCGTATAATTTAGCTAAAAATAGCAATTCATTTTTAACTTCAACAAGCCTGTCCATATTTTCATGAATAATCTTTTGAATATCGCTTTCAATGTCCTTAAGAGATTCTTCAGCGACTTCAATTTCCATTTTCAAGGTTGCTTGAGCAGTTATAGGTGTACCATGAACAAAATCAGGAATATGCACCCTATCAAAAAACAATGATGAAAAAATGTTATCAACTTCTCGTTCAGCATCAGCCGTTGTTAAATATAAACACCAAGCGTAACCTTTTTCAACATGGAAAGTTTGAAAAACAAATGGTCTAGAACTATAAAAGTTTAACTTCTCAATACTGTCTAAAGGTAATCTACCGACTCTCACATTTATATATTTGCAAGAAAATAAATCGTCTAAAGGAATATTCAAGTTATCTATATTATTAACTTGAGTCAAAGCGTCCTTGTATTTTTTAATTAAATCAAGAGTATCTTTCTTATGATTTGATAATTGATTTATTTGGTCGTGAGTAGTGTGAATATATTCGCGCATATTTTCCAATGAATAGTCTAAAGAACATACTTCTTTCAAAGGCACGTTTATATTATATTGTTTCTCAATATCTAATATCTCTTTAAGTATAATATTACAAGGATTATCTGTTGAATAAGATTGTAATCCATGCACTTTATCAACAATTTCACTAGCTGGAACTAAGTGGATATAATCTAGTTCCACAACTCTAGCTAAAATTGAATCAATATTTTTACTCTTTGATGAGATATTAAATAATTTTAATTTAGCAATTGCCATCAAATTCACCTCAATATATTAACATTTTTCGAATCTCTTCTTTTTTGATATCATATCTAACGCCTTCAATGATATTAAAGATATTCTTTTGTTCAATTTCATTTAAAAATATGAATACAGTATATACAATAGCCGGAACAGTTGAAAAATACATATATCTTTTTGCCAAGTTGTATTTTATCTTTTCTGCTTGATACTCGATATAAACATAATCATCTTCATCGATGTATGATTGATATACTGATTGAGAAATACTTAACAAAACTTCGTTTGGATCTTCGATATGGATCAGTTTCTCCAAATCTTCTTTTTTCATTCTAATGTTTTCCATTATCAAAGCTTTTTTTATTTCTTCTTCATCTGCATTATAAAACTTTTTCAAACGGTATATCTTAATAATGTTATCGACTTCTACTTTAGTTTGATAAATATCCATTAAGTTTTTACGGATTTTACCTGTAAAATAAGTATTTATGCGGTCGATAACAATATTGTGATATTGTAATAACAAAGCTTGTTCGATATCAGTATATTTAACGTCTATCGGATCTTCAGCATAATATGGTCTTATGATATCTTCATATCTAGTTCCTTTTAAACTAACTAATAAATCACGAAAAGTCAGGGACTTAGTCACCTCTTCAATATCAAAACTCGAATGTTTTCTAAAGAATAGAGGCAAATCTCTGATAGAACTTTCAATATTCCCGGAAATGATAGATCTTAAACTCGATAAAACAATCTCAATTTCTCGTTTAACCATATCAATTTCATAAAATTTTCGATCCTTAGTACTGACAAAATTAACCAATTTAGCAACATTAAAAAAATAACTCTTTTTTATCAAATCTTCCAATTGGCCTCTATGTAATGAATAATCCATTACTTTATCTAATGTATTAGAGTATTTATCTGCTTTCTTAAGGTAAGCAACGATTTCAGGAACACTATTAAATTTCAATAATTCTTCATAATCCGACGGAAAAAGTCTTTTACTATACATTGACTTTGCTTTAGAGATTATTGAATTTCCTGCAAAATTAGGCATTTTAACTCCCTATTATTCTTGATCGATACAATATTGATATAAACTTTCGATCCATTTATCTTTATTATTTTCGTAATTTTCAATTATTTCATTTAAACTTTTATCAAATTCCACTTTAACACTACCTTGAGCTTCAGAAATTATTTTTTCTACTTCATTTTTTCTTTTCTCATAAATTGCTTTTGCTTCTTCTTGATATTTAACTTCTATTTTCTTTCTTTCATCTCGCAAAAAAGAGCCTATTTTAGACTTTTCTTCTTCAAGCTTTTTAATTTCTACTCTCTTAAGTTTATCGAGTTCTACAAGTTCTCTAATTAGATTTTCCAACTAATTCACCTTCTTGCTCTAATCAATCTATTTTATTATAACATTTTAAATAAATATTTAAAGGATATTTTTTCCAGCGTGAAATTAAAAAAAGCTCAACAGAGCTTTTTATTCAGAAACAATTTTTTCTACTTGATATTTTGTTCCTTCTAAAGCTTCAAGAATTATTCTTTTTGATACATAACCTTCATAAGTTACGACGCAATCTTCAACAGATACTATAACATTTGAGATGCCATATATATTATTAAATATTCCTTCAAGCTCTTTAGCGCAGCCTTTGCAGCATATGCCTTTAACATAAACTTTTTTCATATTAACATCTCCTATCTAATAACAATTATAATACTTAAGTATTATTGTGTCAATCAAAGTAGCATTACTAAAAAAAATATCAGCTATAAGCTGATAATTAATGGTGGAGGGGGACGGTTTCGAACCGCCGAACCCGATGGGAGCAGATTTACAGTCTGCCGCGTTTAGCCTCTTCGCTACCCCTCCGTATTATTTTTTGCTATTACATTATAACAAAACAATTTTTAAATTGCAACAATATTTTTTCTTAAATAATTTTAGTTACTATTTTACTGTATTTTGAAAAAATAATTTATCAAAAATTAGCCCTATACATGGTATAATTATTTTATAGATAATAGCCAATAAGGAGATATAAAAATGATAATCGCTCTAATTGCTCATGATAAAATGAAACCTGAAATGATTGACTTTGCAAAAAAATATAAAAACACTCTAAAAAAACATAAATTGGTCGCTACTGGAACTACTGGTCACAAGATAATTGAAGCAACGGGTCTTAATATTAAATGTTTCCGCTCGGGCCCACTTGGTGGAGATCAAGAAATAGGCGCAGAAGTTGCTAATGGTAAAATTGATTTGATTTTCTTTTTTAGAGACCCTTTAACAGCTCAGCCACATGAACCAGATGTTTCAGCTTTACTAAGATTATCAGACGTTTACAAGATACCTCTAGCTACTAATTTGTCAACTGCAGAATTGATGGTACACTCATTAGAATAAAGGCTCTCAAATTGAGAGCCTTTTATTTAAAATTATCAGCGGAATTAACATTTCATCCTTTAATAAACCTGCATGAGTAGCTTTATGAACATGTTTTGCGTTTTGTAATCTGAAACTATATTTATCAATAGCAATAGAAAAATAATCTCCCAAAAACCCTTTAGTTCTAGGGCTAATATTACCTTTTCCAAATATATTAGCTTTTAATAATTCCTCGGTTTTATACAATATGAATTTATTTTTAAAGTTTTCATTGAAAAGTTTAATAAAGTCTTCATGCATATTATCCTTAATATAAAAAGCAGTTGCTCTAGCTTCTATTGCCGGACTATGTTTAAACATTTTTGTTAAATCTTCATATTCCCAAAGATTAACACCTTCGATGTCGACTTGACCATGATCGGCAGTAATTATTACTAAAGTATCTTCATCTATATTATCATATAAATTTTTTATAGCTTCTTGAATCTCACCCAGATGATTTTTAACTTCAGCTGAAGTTGTTCCAAATTCATGAAGATTAGTATCTAATTTATCCCAATAAGCATAAATAAAATTCTTTTCTCCGTTATTTATAATCTTGATTACAGTATCTACTTGATTTTGAATTTTCTTATGTTCTTTTACTCTGAATTCCGGAAAAACTTCGTAAGTATTTATCTCTGGATTAGCTTCTTTTATTCTTTCATAGATATATTTAACTTTAACAAATTTTTCTGATACATTGTAATCAAATGTGTGATTTTCATCATAATAATCTTGATTTAAAAAGAACACAACATTTTTATCCTCTTCTTTGACATACTGTTGCCAGCCAATCCATCCAGTAACTGCAGGAGGTAATCCGGTAATAGCTGTAGTAGTTGCGGCTACGGTAGTAGAAGGAAATACTGTAGTCAAATCAGAAACTTTGTTGTTATTTAAAAAGGTTGTTTTATCTTTATGTTTATTTAAAATTTCTGAACCCATTGCATCAATAAGATAAAAGACAACATTTCGATATTTTTTATTTAAAAGGTTATCTAAATTTTCTAAACTTTTATATCCTAAATCAACATTGTAATTTTTAAGAATTGAAGATGTAATGTTTAATAAAGAATTATCATAATCAGGAAAAATCAGTGTTGGCATAATTAAACCACCTTTCTTGTTTTTGGTAAAAACTTTACTTTACTATATAAATATGTTCCAACTAAAGCAGCTAAAAAATTACTAGCTAACATAGCGTACCAAATCCCCATTGGTCCTAAATCAGTATACTTATTAGCCAAAAGAATTAAAGGCAATCTAAATATCCAAAGTCTAGTAATCGCCAAAACAAATGATTTTTTAGTCTCACCGCTACCTTGAAAAGTCGATAGATATACTTGGAATAAAGCCATTAAAGGAAGACCAAGCCCAATCCAAAATACATATGTTATTGCGTGATTAATAGTTTCAGAATCCTTGCTAAATAAATTGACTATATTCTTACTGAAAGGAAGTAATATAGCTACTCCTATTACCATCATTAACACGGAAACGATAATACCTTCTTTTACAGACTTTTTAGCTCTTTCAATATTTTGAGCTCCAACGTTTTGAGCGATATAAATGGCTACAATAGAAGAAACGGCTGAAACAGGAAACATAACTAGTGAACTAATTCTATTTCCGATAAAAAAAGCTGCTGATACACTTGTTCCATAAGCATATATAAGAGAATTTAAAATAACAAATCCAATTGCTTGAATAGATTGACCTGTTGAGGCTGGTATCCCAATATCAAATATGTCTTTAATAATTGTTTTATTTAATTGCTTAATATTAAAATTAACAGTTAAACTCTTTTTAGATTTTAATAAAAAGAAAATTACTGCAGGTAATATAATTACTTGAGCCAGGACAGTTGATAATGCAGCCCCTGTAACGCCCATTTCTAAAACCAAAACTAAAATAGGTGTAAAGATTATATTTAAAAGGATTCCAATTGCATTTACGATTACTGGTGTTGTAGTATCCCCAGTAGCTCTTCTTACCGCTTCAAATGAAAAGACTAAAAATAAGATTGGTAGTTCAAAACTTCGAATACGTAAATATGTTATAGCATAAGTTAAATCCGATCCTTCGGCACCCATAGCCGATAAAATAGTCGGAGCAAGAGAATAAGCTAATACAGTGAATAGAATACCTAAGAATAAAGCTATATAAACGGTGTTATTAGAGTACTTCTTTGCGGTATCATAATCACCTTTTCCAACATATTGACCTATTAAAGCGTTACCAGCAACACTTAAACCCATACCAAAAGAAATAAAAATAAAAAATATTGGCCATGTTAAAGCAACAGCGCTTTGCATTGAAGTTGCTAATGAAGTCCCTGCTTCAGTTGTCCCTTCAACCATCCCTAAAAATATTCCATCAACAATATCATGTAAAGTCTTTAAAATGTTAACTAAAAAAACTGGAAAGCTTAAATATAATAAACCCTTCCAAATTGGATTTTTAAATAAAATTAGTTGTGATTTTTGATCAATTTTGTTATTCATATAAGCCCTTTCAAACAAAATGTGGCGTACTGTATAATCAGTACGCCACAATAATGCAAAATGCATAAGTTGTATGAGTGGTGCCGAAAGCAGGAATTGAACCCGCAACCTACTGATTACAAGTCAGTTGCTCTACCAGATTGAGCTATTTCGGCATGGTGGAGATTGACGGGCTCGAACCGCCGACCCTCTGCTTGTAAGGCAGATGCTCTCCCAGCTGAGCTAAACCTCCATTTTTCACTCGCATAAAGATTTTACTATTTATTACTTTTATTGTCAAGAAAAAAATTCTAAAAATATAAATTTTTCAAAAAATATTTATTTAGTAAAACCTGGCCATAAATTTAAGGTTTTTTTAATGAATAATAAGACTATCAATAAGTCTGCACTTCCACCGAAACTTAAATTATTTTTAATACAAAAATCATTAAGTTTATCGACCTCAAAATCGTTGCTAACATCTAAATTTTTAAACATATCTTTTACTTCTTTATAAAAATCAATTGATTTAGCTCTTTTTAAAAAAGAAGTATCCTCAATTTCCCTTATAAAATCAACAAGAATTTCTGTTTTATCTTCTATATTTAGATCAATAATTTTTTGCAATTCTTTTCTAACATGATAGAAGCCCGAAAGCGACTCTCCTTTAATTCCTTTAATCTTATAATTTCTATAAGCCATATCTCCATATGTATCATTGTCATAATTATATTCATTAAAAAGATTTTCCGCAAAAGATTTGCTTATTTCAAATAAATTTCTTGGTTCAAATCGTGAAAATTTATATCCCATGCTAGCTATAATAATTCCTAAATTAAAAATTAAACCTTTATAACAATTAACATTGTTTGTAGCCTTAAACATATCAGTTTCAGCGCTAATTCCGACTTTTTTAAGTAAACAAATAGATGAAGATATACTTTTAGATTCAGAAGCGATAAAAAACATAGATGAAAATTTTGGTAAAATAGCGTCCTTTGCTTTAATCATTAGATTATAATCCATATCTTGATGACTACCAGAAGTTTTAGGAGTCACTAAACCAAATTTTGGATGTAAATTTAATTCTTCCAAAATACTCTCTTCAGCCAAATTCAATATTGTTTTCTCATAATATTCTTTTACAGTTTGTTCAATATAACTGTTGATTTCTTCTATACTATGTATTTTTTCTCTTATACAAACTGCTGAAACTTCACCACAAATATAACATTTTCTTTTAGTCTGCCTAGATATCTGTCCTGTCAAGCTATGAACATCTATATCAATTAGTCTTCCTAACGGGTGATAATCTTCTATTTCAATCATATCTTTTTTTATTTGCACTGGATTGCCTTGTTTAACTTTAATTAAAACAAAAGGACCATCATCACTTAGATAATAGTCAAATTTAAAATTATATTTATTTATAAGAAAAGAAAATGCATTTAAAATTAAGTAAGAGTAGATTGTATTTTTATTATCTCCGGGGATATTAGCTTTAATAGAAATAACGACTTCATTAAGCTTTAAAAGGTTTCCTATTTTAATTGAACGATCTTCTCTCGCTTTTAAAATATCATTCATGTTAGGTGTTCTTAATTTTTCTTATACAATCTAAATATGTTCCATCTCGATATTCAACATAACCAATAATTTCTTCAGACATTTCTATCTTTTTAGGAACACCTGTAATTTTATGTGACAAATCTAAAAGCTCTTGTATTTCAAATATAGGAAAACCGCTATCCTTTAATTTTTGGCGCAAATCTACTCTTTTAGGGTTTATTGATATTCCTCGTTCAGTTATTAATATATCAATATCTGTGCCTGGAGTAGTCACTGTCATTACTTCTTCCTTGATGATTGGTATTCTTGATTTTATTAACGGAGAAATAATAATTGTTAAGTCAGCGCCATAAGCTATATCAGCATGACCGCCACTACCACCAATTAAATATCCTAAAGAATCTGTTGTTACATTAACGTTAAAATCTAAGTCAATTTCTGTAGCACCTAGAATCACAAAATCCAATTTATTACAAATAGGATTTTTTTCAAAAGGATTTCCATATTCACTAGCTGACATTGCTAAATGATTTTTATTTCTAGCATAAGAACCTACTGCTTCTAAATCAAAGCACTGAACATCATATAGTTTTTGAAAAAGATAGTTTTCTAACATATCAACATAAGACTTTGTTATTCCGCCAGACGCAAAAGAACCTGTAATATTTTTCTTTTTCATTATATCTTCAATATATTTAACAACTGCCAAAGATGTTTTTCCAGCTCCGGTCTGCATAGAAAAATTGTCTTTTATAATGCCTAAGTAATCCAAAAGTGAAGCACAATCTTTAGCTATTTTTAACCCTATAGGGTCTTTAGTAACCTCTGTCGTTCCTGAAACAATACCTGAACTATCACCTATCGAATCTATTACGAGGACATAGTCTACATAAGAACCATCTATCTGAAAATCTTTTAATTCATCAACGACAGTATCAGTAACAAGAATTACCTTTTTTGCATATTCTAAATCACTAATAGCATAACCTAATGTTCCACAAGCACTTTTCCCGATAGCTCCAGTACCATTTCCTTTTTTATCGACTGTAGGACATGCTATAAACGCTATATCAATTAATAAATCTCCGCTTTCAATAGCTCTGGCTCTTCCTCCATGTGTATTCATTATTAATTTTCCTTCAAGTTTACCTTCGCTGATAGCTTTAGCGACAGGACCGTTTAGGTAATTAGTATGAATATCTATGACATTTTTGTTTTCTATCAAATCTACTAATTTAGTATAACTTGGAAAAATTGAACTTGGAGCTAGATGAAGCTTCTTAATATTGCGTTTTTCAATTTCTTCTGCAACTAATTGAATAACTTTATCACCGTTTCTTAAGTGATGATGAAAAGATAAAGTCATACCTGACTTAATATTAAGAGAATCAAATGCAGATGATAGACTATCTAAAAAAACAGTTTTTGACTGTTTTTCTTTTTTTTCTATTAACTTTCGCTTTTCATTTAAAAATGCATCACTAGATGTGAAACTTTTTAAATTATCCGGTATAAATCTTCCAACTCCATTAATCATTATTAATCACCTACAATAAATCAAACAATTTTGCTTTTTCAAGTATCTTTTGAGCTCGGTTAATAATAGGCTTATCTATCATCTTTCCTTTAAATTGAAAAACTCCTAAACCAGGATTTTCATTAAATTTTTCAACAACCCCTTTAGCCCACTCTATGTCATCTGAACTAGGAGAAAAAACTTGATTGATTGTTTCAAGTTGATTAGGATGAATAGCTGCTTTAGCTTTCATACCAAAAGAAAAAGCTTTTTCACAATCAATTTTTAAACCTTCACCATTATTAATATTTGTGTAAGGTGTATCGATTGGTATCAAATCATTAGAAATTGCATTAAATATAACTTGAGATCTAGCATAAAATATCTCTTTAGATTCTTCGGTTCTTTTAATCTCTAAATTATTAGATAAATCTTCTGCTCCTAAAAATAAAGCAAAAAGCCTATTGTTTTCGGCAAATAATGGCAATTGTACTACACCCTTGACTGTTTCAATTAAAGCTATTAACTTAGTTTTTTGTAATTTGTTGGCAATTTCAAAATCGTTTAAGTAGTTATCTACAAGTTTTAATGTATCATTATCAATTTTTGGGACTAAAAGATAATCAATTTTCCCCGTCAAAAGTAATTCAATATCTTTTTTGAACCACTGGCTATCAAATGAATTAACTCTTAAAACAACATTTTTAGGTAAAACACTAGAAGTCAATAAATAATTTCTAACAAGATTTCGAGCATTGTTTTTTTCCTTTATGCTAATAGCGTCTTCTAAATCAAATATTACTGCATCCGTAATAAAGACATCTGCATTTTGTAGCATTGATGGATTATTACCTGGAATAAACAATAAAGATCTAAACATCTTCCCTCATCCTCTCAATAGCAGTTAAAAGCCTTGATTTTATTGTATAATCTAAAGCTCCTTTATCTTCAACGATAACATGAACATTGAAAACATTTTCTTCAGTCAAAGTATCTTCAACTACTTTATAAATTTGATCATAGAAAAAAGCACCAACAATACTATTGATTTCTATTTTAGTTTTATCACTAGATTCAATTGTAATAAGACAATCATTAGACTCTTTACTGCCAGCCATTGCTTTCATTAAAATTACCTCTTTTTTGTAATAGCTAAAACTCGATTCATTTCATTTTTTACTATCATAAATCCAGCATCAACACCCATACCAGGTTTTGCAAGACATTGATCTGCTAAACAAGCTATCGCTATATTTGTTGTCACTTCAGCGGAAACATTAGTTTCATTACAAGTACCGCCACAATAACTACCAATCCCGACTTTGTTACAATAAATAATTGCTTCACATATATTATTAACTCCACCTAGATCAGGTGTCTTTATTTGCAACATATGTCCTGCTTTTGCATCAGCGAAATCAATGATGTCTTCTAAAGTATTACACCATTCATCAGCTACTATCTCAACTGTTGATTTATTGTCATCAACAATCTTTGTTAAATCAGACAAATATTTAATAGTATCTTCTTTATTTCCTGCATCAATAGGCCCTTCAATTCTTAATTTAAAAGGTTTTGCTTGGTTCTCTAAAGTAACTAAATAGTCAAAAATCTTATTTAAATCATTATTGAATGCAATTCCTATTGTTCCATAAACATCAATATGAAGAACAGGCTTGTAATCTTCTCTAATTCTATGTTTAATGATTCTATCTCTTAACCAGCCTACATATTCTAGTAGTAACTCACCTTTTTTCCCCAGCTTTTTATCAACATTATTAATTAAAGCATGTGGTAAAACATCGGCTTCTTTGATAATCATTTTATCAACATTATCATATCTATCATCGCCACTTTGTGTAAATACAGGCACTGCTTTATATATCTCTTCAGTGATATTATACTCTTTACGAATTACTTCCGCCATAGTAATCTTAGAACTTTTAGCTACAGCAGAAAGGATTGCTTGTGTCAAACCATATCTAATTGCCGTATGTAATTTCTTACCATCTATAATAAGTTTATCGAATTTTTCAGCTAATGGTTTAAACTCATTAACTTCTAATCCGATTAACATTGGTACAATCTTTTCCTGAAGAAAAGGAATATAATTATCAGCTAAAAATAAAGGGTCTCTTCCTCCGGTTCCAGAATATTGTACAGCTGCGCAATCGCCAAGTCCGACATCACCGTTTTCTAAAAGCAATTGAATTGATATGGCTTCACCTCTTTGTCTTATTGACTGAAACCCTTCTATTATCGGCGTTCCTACATAAAAGAAGCCATCATTAACGGCTCCATTTTTTATTGCTTTTTGATCATCAAAGAAAAATCCTGTATAAGATTTTGATAATACTACATCTACTATTTTCATTTTAAATTCCTCAACGGTCTTCCTATCAATTTTCCTTTGCTAACAGAATAAATATCATCAACACTTAATTGAAATGATATTTCTCTATCTTCAGAATCCGCTCTCTCCTTAATTTTTTTGTAATGAAATTCTTTTACTTCTTCACTCATAGCTAAATTACCAAATTCAAGAATCCTAATTCGGCCTTCATTATCTCTAGCAGGGAATACTTTTCCAGCATTATACTTACTAGGAGCAAAAGGTATATCTAATAAACCTTGTTCAAAAGCCCTTACGGCACCTACAGCCAAGTCACCTTCTCCAACTTTAAAAACTGTATCTAACAAACATTTAACTTCTTTTTTTATTTGATTCATTTCTTCTCTTAAATCTTCACTATCAGATATATTTTGATCTTTTAACATGTTAACTATAAATTTAGAAGCTTTCACACCTAAACCATTAGCTTCCATCGTCGGTATACCAACTGATTCATGAGGAGATTTAGTAATCAATTTTGTTGCTTTAGAAAGAGCAGCAACAGAAGAACTATAAGAAATTAAAGCCATGGCTTCAGCTTCATCACTTGGGAATCCTCCCATCCATTGATGAAACACAGTGGAAACTTCCATATCTTTATAACCATATTTATCCAAATATTCTAAAGTTTGGTCATATAAAGAATGAACTGCAGCGACATCTTGAATTAAATTGCCGCCCATTCCATAACCAACTGTTAGATTTTTTACTCCTTGTTCAGCGGCTAACAAAGCTTCGATAATCATTACTGCATTAGAAATTGATGGTGGTACTAAGGTTCCTGTCAATGGTCCAAATGGTTCACGATTAATCTTAATTCCTCTTTCTTCATAATAGCCAACTAATCTATCAACATATTGCCAATTCTTAATCGAAACTTCTAAAGGTATACTCTTAGCATAAGGTATATTATATGAAATACCTCCACCTTCATTTGAAGTCCATCCTGCGGCATGAATGATTTCTGATAATAATCTTGCATCAGGAGTCCCATGTCTAGCTTCTAATGGTTTGTCAATTGCTTCAAGAACAGCTTTGCAACCTTTAACCCCATGGTTAACAGCAGGAAAGCCATTTAAAAGTGCTCTCTTTTTAGCCTCGGATTCTTCTAAACCCTTTTGAGCTTCCAAATATCTATTCTGCCTTGTATAACTGTCTATAGTCGAAGGCAAACAATCAGCTCCAGAGGCAGACAAGTATTTAAGTAATTTGATATGTTCTTCTAAAACAGGAACTCCACCTCTTGGTTGAATAAGGGTATCATTATTTTCCTTAGCTTTATTTAGAACAATAGCGAAGTTTTTTTCTTCAGGGACAGATTTGAGATACTCAACAGCTTTATCTAGATTTAGATCTTTATCCCCGCCAGTCTCCCATGCCTTTAAAACTTCTTCTCTTTGTTCAAGAAATTCTTTTTCGCTTAATTTTTTATTCGCTAGTTTCATCTTGATTACCTCTAATGTGAGTAATATATTTTTTCATTATTTTTAAAGCTGCCATTGGTTCAATTTTTGACAACAAACCCATAGCTGCCATGATATACTCTTGATCAACTAAAAATTCTGGATCATTTGGTCTTAGTTCTGTTGGATTATGAAGAATGTTAGTGGTTTGTCTTAATATTTCATATTGATGCTTGGATTTAATGATTACCCCACCAGTGCCAATAACATAATTTACATCAGATAAATCTTTACCTACTTGGTTAAAAACTTTTCCCATCGGTGTTAACACTTCATTAATTCTTCCGCAATGACGATGCATCGCTCGATAAGCACACATTTCAGCAAGAAATTGATCAATAAATTCATCTCGAGCATTCTCAGGTAACAGTTTAACATTGTCATATCGCTTTTTGACTTCTTGAACAATATCCAAACCTTTTTCTTTATTGACATAATTGATTTCTCTCTCAGTTAAAGACTTAACTATACCAGGAGCAGAATATCTCATTCCTAAATCGCCTTCAACAGTTCTTTTTGCAAACGGTTCTTCTAATCCTTGGATAATGACATCACTTCTTTTAGTAGAACCACATATAGAATATAAATCTGTGGTTGCTCCACCAATATCAACAACTACTATTTCTCCTAGTCCATCTTCTTCTAAGTATCCATCAGCAAGTAATTTTGCTGCATCTAATACAGCAGATGGTGTCGGTTGAATAACTTGACTAATTTGATTTTCAATTTTTTTTATACCTTTAGCTTCAATAATTTGTTTTAGAAAAATCTCTCTAATCTTATCTCTGGCACTAGTAATATTTAAAACATTAATAGTAGGCATAACGTTATCACAAATAAAACCATTCATTTTATACTTTTTATAAATTTCATTAATTTGGTCTTGAGCTGATTTGTTTCCCGCAAAAACTACTGGAATATGAATATTGTTTCTACCTAATATATCTGCGTTATAGATTACTGATTCTGAGTTCCCGCCATCAGAGCCGCCAGCTAAAAGAATAATATCAATTTTATTATCTTTAATCTCTTGAACTTCACTTTGATTCAGATGATGAGAAAAAACCAAATCCACTTTAGCACCAGCGCCTAAGCAAACTCTTTTAGCAGCTTCAACAGTTAGCTCTTTAACTAGACCAATAGCGGCCATTTTAAGGCCGCCAGCTGCAGATGAACAAGCAATAACTTGTTCAAATTTTATATTTTCACCTATTTTTTCGTAGAGTTTTTTTAAAGCCCCACTATATCCTTCGCTTATGTCAGTTTCAACTGTTGTGAAATCTGAAGATGTCCCTAAAATTTCATATTTTTCAGTATCAACTGCACACAATTTAGTAAAAGTAGAACCAAAATCAATCAGCAAATAATTTGCCATTTTACTCTCCTAAATCTGTCTTTATATCATTTAATGCTTCATCTATAGAAGTGCCTGGCGGATAAATCCGGTTGAAGCCCATATCCTTAAATCTCTTCTTTACTTCATCAAAATCTTGTTTACCAACTACAATATTGCCTCCAACATAAAGTAAGATATTTTCTATACCTGACTCAATGCATTTATCTCTCATTCCTCTACAATCAATTTCTCCATGACCATATAAAGAAGATACCATTATCATATCTGCATTTGTTTCAATTGCTGCATTAATGAAATCCTCTTGAGTAGATAAAACGCCAATATTAACAACATTATATCCTGACTTAGTTAAAGTATAATCAATTATTTTATTTCCAACCGCATGAACATCGGCGCCAATAACACCAATTACTATTGTTTTCAAACTATTCTCCTCATTGTTGTAAGCGTTTTTATACATTAAACATTATAACATAGTGACCCTAAGATTTAAAGGAAAAATCTCAGAAAATCTCATCAGTTAAAAATGGTTTTTTAAACATTAAAAGATAAGGTAAATAAGTAGTCGCTAAGACGATTTAAATACTTTTTAGCTATTTCTAAATCACTTCTATTTTGCGAATCTACAAAAGCAATTAACTGTCTCTCAGCTTTTCTAGCTAACGTTCTTGACATATCTACATAAGCACCGATTTTTGTTTTTTCACTGCCAGGTAAATAGAATCTACCTTCTAAAGGTTTTTTATCTAAATAATTTTGAATCTTTTCTTCAAGAATATAAACATCTTCATCTTTTATTTGAGTTAATATATTGTAAAGATCAGAATCATATTCACTTGCAATTAAAGAATTGATATTTTGCAAGTTCATTTGAATAACTTTAATAAACTCTAATTTGCAGTAGTGATAGGTGATTCCTAAAAAAGAGCTGAATTCATCTATTGAGCCCAAAGTTTCAAATAATACGTGAGATTTTCTAAAAGTCCTATTTTCAAAATCTTTTGAGGAACCCGAATCACCGATCTTAGTTGCTATTTGATCTAATTTATTTACTGGCATAAATTTTCACTTCCTATTCTTATCTATTAAAGCAGTAATAGCGAATGAAGCCACATCCTCTGCGAAACTACCAGGACCAAAACCAGCATCATAACCTAATTCTTTAGCTAGTTCATGAGTAATTCTAGCGCCACCAGCTATCAATATAACTTTATCTCTAATTCCTTCAGACTCCAAGAGTTCAACTAACTCAATCATATTTTTTAAATGAACTTCTTTTTGCGTTACTGTTTGAGAAACTAATAAAACATCAGCTTTTTTTTCAATAGCAAATTTCACAAAATCTTCATTTAAAACTTGAGATCCCAAATTATATGCGGTTATGCCTTTATATCTTTCAAGTCCATAATGACCAGCGAAACCCTTCATATTCATTATAGCATCAATTCCAACTGTATGAGCATCAGTTCCAGTAGATGCACCAACAAATATAACATCTCTTTTAATTTCTTTACTTATTAATGTTTCAATTTCTTCTCTTGATAAAGTATTACTAGTAATTTCCTCAACATGAATATTGTCAACATCAATTGACTGAGAAGTACCGCCGTAAACAATATAGAAGCTAAAATTTTCACTTAAACTTTCCGAATGAACTACTTGAGGATCAATTAAATTCATATTTTTTGCAACTTCTTTAGCAACAGCTACTCCTTTAGCACTCAAAGAAATAGGCAGTGTAAAACTTAATTGTACTTTTCCGTCATTAATTGTATCTCCATATGGTTTAATCTTCATCGAATGATTCCTCCATCTTTTCTAAGACAACATTGACATAATCTTTATTCTTCTTAAATACTCCTCCAAGACCTTTGCCTCCGGTAGCGGTTCTTTTTGTTTGAGCAAAGACTCCATTAGCTAAACTTGAAAACATTCCGTCATTAGCTATCTGTTTTAGCAGTTTTTCGGCAGATTCAAGCACTTCTTTAGCTCGATTTTGTATTATACCATTTGATTTATACTCAATTTCATCGCCAAAATTCTTCATTGAATTTTGAATCATTTTTGCGTTTTTAATAGCTAAATATCTATCAGATAAAAAAGGAGTATGAATAGCCTCAGTCATCATACCAAGTAAATGAATAGATTGTTCAGTCATTGTAGTAACCATGTTAAACATTGTATTTTGCTGATATGCTCTAAAAATATTTCCATTTATATGTTTTGTTGGCGGCATGTATTTCAAAGGAGCGTCAGGAAATACTTCTCTTGCTAATTGCGCTTGAGCTAATTCAAGTAAAAAACTATTTTCCACATCAGGATTAATTTCAAAAGCGTGGCCTAACCCCATTAGTTTATTAGGTAAGTGTGCCTTTTTTGCAAAAGCCTCATTAATGAATTGTGATGCAGTTACAGTATGTGCTTCTTCTACAGCATCTGATGTAGTTAAATAATTATCCTCGCCCGTATTGATAATAATGCCGGAATATGCATTTATAAGTCTAGAAAAATATTGATCTACAAAAGTTCTTTGCATATTTATATCTCTAAAAATAATACCATACATACTATCATTTAATAGAACATCTAATCTTTCTAAAGCTCCCATGGCAGCTATTTCTGGCATACAAAGTCCTGAAGCATAATTAACCAAATATATATAACGCCCTTGTTCTTCACTTACTCTATCAAGCGCTTTTCTCATGATCCTAAAGTTTTCTTGAGTGGCAAACGTACCGCCAAAACCTTCGGTAGTTTTCCCGTATGGAACATAATCAAGTAATGATTGGCCAGTTGATCTGATAACAGCTATTATATCAGCACCTGCTTTAGCAGCTGATACCGCTTGAACAACATCTTCATCTATATTACCAGTAGCTACAATAACATATATATCTGTTTTGTCTCTAGGAAACTTTTCAAGATAGGTTTCTCTAATTTTTTTATTGTTTTTTATTTTTTGTAAGTATGTTTCATAATATGGTTTTAAAATTTTGAATGTTTCTTCTTTGGTAACTAAAGGATGATTACATATTTGAATTTCATCAGCAAGATATTTCTTGGTGAATTCATCAAGATTTATATTACAACCCTTAAGAACCGAAGCAATATATCGACTAACACCTAAAGTTATATCACCATTTTTTAATATATCATCAACAATAAGGTTAGGAAGCGGAACTGAAAAGTCATCAATACCGTCAATACCTAACAAGCGAAGAACAGTTCTTTCAACGCTTACTGTTGAATGTTGATTAATAAAATCCTGAACGTCATTTGCAATTATGCTAGCATAGTTTCGACAAGTTTTTATTGTTTCTTTATTTAAGTTTAATTTGTTCATCTTTATCCGTCCTTTAATACATTTTTAACTGAACTTTTTAATGCTAATTCTAATTTCTCTTTAAATAATTCATCATTAAAAGAATAACCTTGTGGAGAATAAGGATTGTAGCAAACTAAAGCTAAGTTGATTGGATTAACCACATATATTTTAGTCTCTAATTTAAATAGTTTTTCAAGAACTTCATTGTTTACTTGAATGTTAATTGGGGATTCAATTATCATATCAAACTTACATTTCTTTCTTTCTTCAATTAACTTTTGCACAAACTTATTTGTTAATGATTTAGGAAAATAAACTAACTTAATTGAATTTAAATCTAATGAAAAAAAGTTGTCTACATTACCTATAATACTTGAATATGGCAATTCAATTTTTTGGTTTTTATTATTGATTATTGTTATTTTATCGCCAAAATCGATACCTTTATAAGGATTCTCTTTTAAACTAAACTTTTTAACAGATAATATTGCATCTTTAACAACAATATTAATATCTCTTGAATAATTAGCGCCGATAACTAATATTGTTGCTTTTGACATCTTTGCAAAAACTTGTCGTGAAAAAGCACCATCAATTATTATTTTTGTCAATTGATAATTTTTTAACAATTTAATTAATTTTTCAATATCTACAACTTTTGCCGGACCAGCAACTAAAGCTTTGCCATTAGACAAAGCTCTCACTATAACAATTTTACCTATCGAGGTAGCTATATTAGTAGTATCTAAAATTTCGTAATCACAGGTAAAATTATTCAAAGTATCTAAAGCCGTTGCTATTATATATCCTGGTTTTACATATATTTGTGGTTTCTCCATACTGGTAACTTGGTCAATTTCTTCACCATCTAAACCTATAGAGGTAATAGCTACATTATTATCCAATTCTTTCAGATATGAATTCATAACGGTTGTTTTACCAGCGTTTTTAGAGTTTCCAACAATACTTATTATCTCATAATCTTCCAAACAATCAACTATTCTTTTAATGTTCTTTTCCTTCTTTCTAAATCCTTTGGTTCTAAAGAAATTTTCTTGCCTGCTAAAAGTTCACTGACTCCAGAAACTTTTCCATATTTTTCAGTGTTTTTATAATTAGTAGGTTCAGAATATGTAGAAATAACTCCTTCATAATTCCTTAAAACTATCTTCCCTGGAGCTTGTGAAATTACATAGTTAGGCATAACAGGGATCTTCCCTCCGCCTCCTGGTGCATCAACAACAAAAGTAGGAACACAATAACCGGATGTATGACCCCTTAGACCTTCTATTATCTCAATACCTTTTGAAACTGGTGTTCTAAAGTGTTCTATCCCTAAAGATAAATCACATTGGTATATATAATAAGGTCTAACTCTAATATAGGCTAACCTTTGAACTAACTTTTTCATTACCTCTACAGAATCGTTAACACCTCTTAAAAGTACTGATTGATTTCCTAAAGGAATTCCAGCATTAGCTAATTTTTCCATAGCTTCTTTAGATTCAATTGTAATTTCATCATAATGATTAAAATGAGTATTTAACCAAATTGGATGATATTTTTTCAACATATTTACAAACTCATCAGTAATTCTTTGGGGCATAACAACAGGTGTTCTAGTTCCTAAACGAATCACTTCAACATGTTCAATTTCTCTTAATCTTTTAATTATGCTTTCAAGAATCTCATCACTTACTAATAAAGCGTCTCCACCAGAAAGTAAAACATCTCTAATTTCCGGATGATTTCTAATATATTCAATAGCTAAATCTATTCTATCTTCAGGCATTCTTTGGTCATGTTGTCCGGCAAACCTTCTTCTTGTACAATGACGACAATACATAGAACACATATCAGTAATTAAAAATAAAACTCTATCAGGATATCTATGAGTTAATCCTGGAACTGGTGAATCAGTATCTTCAGCTAGTGGATCTAGCATATCGTTTTCGCCAATATTCATTTCATAGATACTTGGAATAGCTTGTTTTCTAATTGGGCAATTTTCATCATCTGGATTTATTAAACATAAAAAATAAGGTGTGATAGCCATTCTAAATTTAGATAAGACTTGGGAAATATCAGATTTTTCTTGTTCGCTAAGATTAATGTATTTGTCCAAACTTTCAACTGTCTTAATCCTATTTCTAACTTGCCAATGCCAATCTTTCCAATCTTTTTCGCTAACATCTGGAAAATACTTGTCTTTTCGCGCTAAATATGAATCATTGGTTACTTTCATTAATTGTCACTTCCGTATCTTTCTTTAAAAACTTCATATAATGTATCTGATTCTCTCAATAAATTCAAAGTAAAATCTGCATGATCTTTAGTATATCCATTACCAATGATCATTAATGCTTCGGCAGCTATACCTTCTGCCCCTAAAGCTGCTTTTGTAAAAGATGTAGCCATTGAGAAGAAATATATTGTTCCTGTACTCTTTGTAGGTAAAATTGAAGACATTTCAGTATTAGGTACATTAACAACGTTTATTGTTACATCAACCATATCAGGGCAAACTTCTTTAACTAAGTTATATACTTCCATAGGTTTAGTTGCGTCACCTACAATTATATGATCGCAAACTCCTAATTTTTCTAAATCATGACGATGTCTATTGGAATGAATCAAAGCTATAACTTTACCATTTTTTCCAGCACTTTTCTTAGCTTGGTAAGCACACAATAATCCCGACTTACCTCCAGCACCTAAAATTAATACGCTATCATCTTTTTTAACAAGTTTTTCAACTTGAGCTGCAGCTCCAGCTACATCCAAAGCTGAAAGAACGATATCAGCCGGTAAATCTTCAGGAATTTTAGCGTATATACCAGTTTCAAAAAGAATTGCTTGTCCGACGATATTAACTTGATCCTTAGACATATTGATATCAATTATTTTTTCTATTTTTAAAGGTGTTAAAGACAATGATACTAAAGAAGTAATCTTATCTCCCGGCTTAAGATTAACGTTAAGATTTTTCCCAACTTCTTTTATTCTTCCTAAAAACATACCACCACTTCCAGTAACTGGATTTTGCATCTTACCCTTACTGTTTACGATGTTTTCAATCATTTCTTTCATCTTTTCTGTATCACTATCACATGCTTTTTTTATTTGTGTAAAGGATGCTGAGTCAATATTTAATGTGTCGACATCTACTAATATTTCATTATCTTGACATACCATTTCATTATTAATTTTTTCAGCTGTTTGAGGTAAAGTCCCTTCAGGGTATATTACTCTATGAGTTCCGTATTTGCATAATTCTTTCATCTTATTATTCTCCTAAATGTAAAATTTTTCTAGTTTCTTTTGGTGTTGCTATTTCTCTATTATATTTTTTTGCTATTTGACAAACTTTCTCAACTAATTCTTTATTTGAACTCGCTAAGACACCTTTTTCTATATAAATGTTATCCTCAAGTCCCACTCTTACATGACCTCCATGTTTGATTGATAGTTCAGCTAATGGAAATTCATATCTGCCTATTCCAGCTACGCTAAATGTAGCTCCTTCAGGAATACTATCTTTTAAGAAAATAAAATCTCTTTCTTCACCGGTCATACCTCCATTAACACCTAAAACAAAACTATAGTGTAAATGGCCTTTAATTATTTCTTTTCTAATAAGTCTTTTAGTTGAATCAATATGTCCCTTTTCAAAACATTCCATTTCATACATAACATTTAAATCATTCATTTTACTTGCGAAATATATAATATCATTTTCTGTATTTACAAAAATTTCATCTCCGCCAAAATTCAAAGTTCCACAATCTAAGGTAGCCATTTCTGGTTTAATGTTTAACACATCCGATCTCTCTTCGCGTGTCATGCCTACAGCTCCTCCGGTTGAAACTTGAACAATCAGATCAGGGCATTTTTCTTTAATTGCATCATAAATCTCTTTATATCTTTCTTTATTCTGAGTTGGTCTGCCATCATCAAATCGAGCGTGAAGATGAATAATTGAAGCTCCAGCTTTATAAGCTCCGTAAGCCGCCTCAACCATTTCTTCTACGGTATAAGGTACTGCAGGATTATTTTCTTTAGTAACTTCAGCGCCAGATATAGCACAAGTAATAATCAATTTATCCATTATATCTTTGTAACTCCTTAGGCACAATACAAGTTCCAACTGCTTTTGTAGTTAAAATTCTTTCCTCTAAAACATCACAAGCACTTGGAGATATTTCCGGTCTTGCAGTTATGATTTTATAACAATAGAACTCCATTTTCCTTGAAGTATTTCCAGCTTCAACTATTTCAGCTTCAATTTCAAGAAAATCTCCGGCATAAACAGGTGCTAGAAAATCTACAGATTCATAAGCTCTAAATAATCCTTCATCACCATCCAAACGAATCAATAATTCAGTAGCTGCATCCCCAAATAAAGCTAATATTCTAGCTCCATCAACCAAATTGCCCCCATAATGAGCATCTTGATTAGACATCCTTAATTTCATAATTGTTTTCATTTTAAAATCCTTTCATTCTTTCTACGTTTTCAATAATTAATTTTGCTTCTGTAGCTTCTATAACTTGATCTAAAGTATAGTCTGGATGTATTTCTAGTAAATGAAGACCATCCTTTTCAACTCTCATAACAGCCATTTCTGTAACAATCAAATTTGCTTGATGGGCTGCCGTCAATGGTAAAACACATTTTTTAAGAATTTTCGATTTACCATTGTTTGTATGTTTTAAGGCAATAATAACTTTTTTCGCTCCTGTTACAAGATCCATTGCTCCTCCCATTCCAGGAACTTTTTTCCCTGGTATAATCCATGAAGCTATTGAACCTTCTTGATCAACTTCTAAGGCTCCCAAAACAGTAATATCGATATGGCCTCCTCTAATAAAAGTAAAAGACGTAATTGAATCGATAAAAGCCCCGCCTTGAAGTATTGTTGCTTTCATCCCACCAGCATTTACGATATTAGTTTCTTCATCTGTCAAAGGTCCTAAACCGATTATTCCATTTTCTGCTTGAAATGTTACTTTTTTATCTTTAGGGACATAATCGGCCACTAAAGTTGGTATTCCTATACCTAAATTAACTAAATCACCGTCATTTAATTCAAGAGCTATTCTTGAAGCAATAATTTCTTTTTCATTCATTTTTAAATGCCCTCCAATATATAATCGACAAATGGTGATGGTGTAATAACGTTTTCTGGGTCAATTTCTTTCACTCTTTTAAATGGCTCTACGACCACAACATCAGCTGCAGTTGCTATAACAGGGTTAAAGTTTCTCATTGTTTGTGAATATTTCAAATTACCATAATCATCAGCTATCGCTCCACCAACCAAAGCTAAATCCGCTCCTAAAGCTTCTTCAAGAAGATATTTCTGATTATTGACTTCAATAATCCTTTTCCCTTCTTGTACGATAGTTTCAAGCCCTGTAGGTGTTAAAATTCCACCTAAACCCGCTCCATAGGCTCTTATTCTTTCAGCTAAAGTCCCTTGCGGAACTAATTCAACATTTATTTTATTTTCTTGCATCAATTTACCCACATAAGGATTTGTTCCTATATGTGAAGCAATTAATTTAGAAACTTGGTTATTGACAATTAATTTACCAACACCTTTATCCTCATAACCGCCATCATTACAAATAATGGTTAAGTTTTTCACCCCAGATTCTACCACTAAGTCAATTAAAGTTTCTGGAGTTCCATTTGTTAAGAAACCACCGACAGATATGGTCATACTATCTTTTAGCATACTTTTAAATTCATTAGTTTTAATAAATTTTTTCATCATCAAACCTCTTTTTTTGGTGGCATAATTTCCGCTTCACCAATAATCACAACTTCATTATTTTGATTCTTAGCCATACAATCAAAAGAAACTCTATTTCTTTCATAATTGATATCTTTAACAATCACTGTAGCTGTTATTTCATCGCCAAAATAAACAGGTTTTGTGAACTTCAATGATTGCTTAGTATATATGCTACCAAGACCGGGTAGTTTAACTCCAAATAAGGAACTAAACAATGATCCTACTAGCATCCCGTGAACAATCTGCCTTTTAAAAATCGTTTTTTCTGCATAAGTTTTATCTACATGTGCAGGATTAAAATCTGTGGAAATTCTAGCAAAGTCTAAAACATCCGTTTCCAAAAATGTTTTTTTTGTTTCAGCTTTGTCGCCAATATTAATTTCATTAATACTAAAACTATTCACAATATTCCTCCTTAAATATATAAAAAAGCCATTATATTTTTTTCAAAATATAACAGCTCTCCATTTTTAAAAATGGCAGTATTTAACCTGTACGTTTAAATACCAAGAGTTTGATTTATAGACTAATCAAATCTTTCGGCGAAACACTCATTCTCAAACCTTATCCGTCCAAAATAAAAAAACAGGATTGATACCAATATTTCGCGCCTCTGTTTCGATTAAATTACACAGTAATTATACTGAAAAATGTAAGCGTTGTCAATAACGAAATTTTAATAAATATATAATATATTATTATGCTTAGAAATGTGTATTTTTTAAAAATGTGGTATAATTTTATAAAGCATTATAAGGAGGATATTATGTTAGCAGTGATTACTGGTGCTTCTTCAGGAATAGGGAAAGAATTAGCTTTTCAGCTAGCTGAAGAAAATTATGATTTAGTTTTATTAGCAAGACGAGAAGATAGATTATTAGAAATAAAAAAGGCTTTAGAAAAATTAGATGTAAGCATCGAAATATTAACACTTGATATAAATAATCTTGATTCTTGTAAGAGAGTTATTGATTATTTAAAGGATAGAGAAGTTAACTTATTTATAAATAATGCGGGTTTTGGTCTTTTTGGAGAATCAATAAATAATGACTTGAATAAAGAACTTAATATGATAAACCTAAACATTAAATCCTTACATTATCTTACTAAAGAAATGTTAAAGATAATGAAAATAGGTACAATTGTAAATATAAGTTCTATGGCAGCTTTTCTTCCGACTCCACTTTTAGCGAGTTATGCAGCAACCAAAGCTTATGTATATTCTTATTCTCTTGCATTAAGTTATGAGTTAGAAAAAAAGAAAATACCAATCAATGTTTTAACAGTTTGTCCTGGCCCAGTTAAAACTGAATTCAATTTAGTGGCTAATGCTGAGCCAAAAATGAAAGGTTTAGATGTTAAGAAATGCGCAAACATAATAGTCAAAGGAATTAAAAAGAACAAAAAAGTAATCATACCAGGTTTCAATATGAAATTACTTAGATTTTTTATAAGATTCACTCCTAACAGACTATTATTAAAGATATCATATCAAATTCAATCTAAAAAATAAAAATAAATAAACACCCCCCTAGCGAGTTCATAACTCGCTTGAAGTGCGTGGAGGTAATATGAAAAATATTGTAAAACTTATTTATGATAACCAAGATTATAAAACAGTTAATCAATTATTTAAATCTAACAAAGAAATATACTTAAATAACACTAATGAAGATAATGCTTTATTAGTTCTTTTAGCGCTTTTTTATCAAAACAATGACACAATATTCGTCGCAACACCAAATCTATATAAAGCTCAAATGCTCTATGATAAATTAAGTAGAGTTTTAGATAAAGATTCAATTTCTTTCTATCCTCAAGATGAATTTTTGACAAATGAACTTCTTGTTAGTTCAATTGAATTTAGACTGGAAAGAATTAACACAATTATAAAAATACTAAAAGAAAATAAAAGAATTGTGATTACTAACCTTTACGGCTTACTAAAACCACAATTTTCATCAAAAAGATGGGAAGAATCAGAGATTAATATTAAAACAAATGAAGAAATTGATATGAATCTCTTAAAAACAAAGCTTATTGAATATGGATATAAAAAAGAATACACAGTCGAAAAAATAGGCGATTTCTCCATAAGAGGGGGTATTATTGATATTTTTCCAGTTAATTCTTCATATCCCTATCGAATAGATTTCTTTGGAGATGAAATTGATCAAATTAAAACCTTCGATATTGATAATCAAAGATCAATTGATAAGATTGATAGTTTCTCTATTTTCCCTATAGTTGACTTTTTTTATAACGATGAAGAACTAAATAAATTAGAAAGTGTAATTAATTCTAAAATAGCTGCTAATAATTTTTCAAAAGAAACTATTACAACTTTAAAAAATGACCTAGAAAAACTTAAGAATCGGGAGGAACTTGACCGTTTAAGTAAATACTTGCCTTTTATCACAGACAAACACTACAAAATAGCAGATTTAAAAAATAACTCAAAACTATTTTTCTTAGACTATCACCGATCCATTGAACAGAATGAAATTTTAATTAATGAAGTTAAAGAGTGGTATGAACAAACTTCAGATTATCCTAAAATGGGATTCGAGATATTATATGACTTCAATGAATTATTAAATAAACCAGGACTTAAAGTTGATTATCTAGAATATTCATATAAAAATAACTTTAAAAATAGATTCTCCTTCTTTGGTGAAGAAGTGATAACCTACAATGAAAATCTTAATTACTTGTTTAGAGACATAAGAAACAATCTTGGAAAGATTAAGCAAATAATAGCGTTTGAAACAAAAGAAACTTTAGTCAATTTTCAAAATAAACTAGACGTTGAGAAAATTTCTTACTCGCTTGAAAAGCCTTTAAAGCCCGAAAACAATAATGTTTCTTTAATTATAGCCGATAATGTTTTTGACTTTGTGTCTAAATCTTTTGGAATAAAGCTAATAACTGAAGAAGCTTTAACAAGAAAGCATATAACTCGAAAAAGAGGAGAATATATTTCGGTTTACAAGCGTTCGCAAAGATTGAATAGCGTAAATGATTTATCTCCAGGAGATTACGTTGTTCACTATGATTATGGAATCGGTAGATTTTTAGAAATTAAAACTATGCAATTTGGCAATATTCAAAATGACTATATTCATATTGAATATAAAAATGGAGATAAATTATATGTAACTTTGGATGGAATTGATCAAATCCACAAATATTCAGGTAGCGAAGGGTATAAACCGCCGCTTTCTAAATTAGGTGGAAAAGATTGGTCCAAAGCAAAAGAAAGAGTTAGAAAACAAGTTCAAGAGATTGCTGATAAGTTAATAAATCTTTATGCTTCTCGAGAAAAAGCAAAAGGATTCTCTTTCGCTGATTTTCCGAAAATGGAAAATGAATTCGCTAATAATTTCGAATATATTGAAACAAAAGATCAATTAAAAGCTATTGAGGAAGTCTTTTTAGACATGAAAAACAGCACGCCTATGGATAGATTAATTTGTGGTGATGTTGGATTTGGAAAAACAGAAATCGCTTTAAGAGCGGCTTTTAAAGCGGTTCTAAATCAAAAACAAGTTGCATATCTAGCTCCTACTACCGTTCTTTCTAAGCAACATTATGAAACATTTAAAAACAGAATGGAAGAGTTCGGAATTAATGTGGCTTTACTAAACCGGTTTGTATCACCAAAAAATGCTAAGCTAGTTTTATCTCAGTTAAAGGATGGTTTGGTTGATATATTAATAGGAACTCATAGAATTCTAAGTAATGATATCGTTTTTAAGGATTTAGGGTTGTTAATCGTGGATGAAGAACAAAGATTTGGAGTTCTACATAAAGAAAAAATCAAGGAATTCAAAATTAACGTTGATGTACTTTCTCTTTCAGCTACACCTATTCCTAGAACCTTAAACATGGCTATAATGGGAGTTAAAAATATGTCAATACTTGAAACCGCTCCTGAAAATCGTTATCCTATACAAACATATGTTTTAGAAAGAAATAATATTATACTTAGAGACTCTATTGAAAGAGAATTAGCTAGAAATGGACAAGTTTTTTATCTTTACAATCGAGTAGATAACATTGATTTTATTGCTGATAATATCAAAAAATTAGTACCTGAAGCTAGAATAGATATCGCTCATGGTCAGATGAGAAAACATGACTTGGAAAAAGTTATTGACCGTTTTATTGAAAAAGAAGTTGATGTTTTAATATCAACAACGATTATCGAAACCGGACTTGATATACCAAATGCAAATACTCTAATTATCCACGATGCTGATTTACTTGGATTGTCTCAACTTTATCAAATTAGAGGTCGAGTTGGTAGATCAAATAGAATTGCTTATGCATATTTAATGTATAATCGACAAAAGAAATTGACTGAGGAAGCTGAAAAAAGATTACAAGTAATCAAAGAATTTACTGAACTGGGCAGTGGATTTAAAATAGCCTTAAGAGATCTTTCAATTAGAGGTGCAGGTGATGTCTTAGGCCAAGAACAAAGCGGGTTCATTGATACTGTAGGAATTGATATGTATATGCAGATACTTCAAGAAGAGGTCAGTAAAGCTAGAGGTCAAGAAAAAAGCGTCGAAACTACGAAAAAAATCAAAGCTAGTGTTTCTAAATTTATTGACAAAGATTATATAGAAGATGATTATATTAAAATTGAGATGCATAAGAAAATTAGCAATGTCAAAACCATCAATCAAGTCAAAGAATTATTAAATGAAATAATTGATAGATTTGGTAATTACAATATAGAGTTAGAAATCTATATTTATGAAAAATTATTCGAATATTTGGCTCAACAACTTGAAGTTGAAAAAATCAAAGAAAATAAAGCAAGAATATCAATCATCCTATCAGAAAATCAAACTAATAGTATGGCTGCTGCAAATATCTTTAAAAGCAGTTTAGACGTCTCGAAAGATTTCCATTTTTCGATTGAAAAAAATCAATTTCACATCATCTTAGACACTACTAATTTAACCAATCATTGGTTATATACAATGGTAGATTTTTTAGAGAAAATCAATAATTTAAAGAGCGCTTAAAAAAGCGCTTTTTTTATTACTTAAAAACTGTGATTTTCATTGAAAAAAAGTTGCTTTTATTATATAATATAATATATATAATATAATATATGGTGGAGCAAATGAAGGATATAAAAATTCAAACTGAATACATAACTTTAGGACAATTAATTAAGTTCTTAAGCCTCGTTAATTCAGGCGGAGAAGTTAAGTTTTTTTTGATGGAAAATCAAATTGTTTTAAATGACGAAATCGAAAATCGACGTGGCAAAAAAATTTACCCTAACGACATAGTTAAAATCAATAACATCACCTATCGGATCGTTAAATAATGTATATAAAAAATGTAGCCTTATTTAATTATCGCGGTTATAGAAAAGCTGAGATTGTTTTTAACAAAGGCGTTAATTTTTTTGTTGGAAATAATGGTAGTGGTAAAACTAATTTACTTGAAGCTATTTATTTTCTCGCTTTATCTAAATCTTATAAATCAATGGATATATCAACAATAAAAACCAATTCTCAGTTTGCCAGAATATTTGCTACTATAATTTCCGAAAAAGAATTTAGTTCTAAGATAGTTATCTCAAAAATAGGCAAAAAAATAAGTGTGAATAATAACGAAATAGATAAACTTAGTGATTACGTCGGCAAAATAAAGGTTTTAGCTTTTCTGCCAGAAGATATGGATTTAATAAAAGGTCCACCTAAAAACCGTAGATTCTTCATGGATATGATAATTGGACAATTTGATAAAAATTATTTGATAGAATTAACTAATTATAAAAACATATTAAAACAAAGAAACGAATTATTAAAAGTTCTCTCAGAAAATCACTCTAAAGAATATACTCTTTTAGATATCTATACCGAACAATTAGCTGCAAGTGCTGAAATTATAGTTAATTTTAGAAAGATCTTCGTTAACAAGATAAATAACGAGTTAATACAGATGTATCACTACCTAGCTGCTAATAATAAAGAGATTACTTTTAAGTATAACCCTGTAATTGAAGAGGATATTTTGCGTGAGTTTAAGGAAAAATATCAAAAAGATATTTTTTTTAAAACCACTAGTAATGGCCCTCATAGAGATGACTATAATTTTTTTATTAATGATTTCGATGCCAAAGATTATGCGTCTCAAGGAGAACAAAGAATTATAATTTTAGCGATAATTTTATCAATCGCTAATATCTTCATCAAAGAAAAAAATATTAAGCCTATATTGTTGCTGGATGATGTATTTTCCGAATTAGACTATTTAAGGCAAAATCAGCTAGTTAAATATCTTAATTCAGCTAACTTACAATCAATCATAACTTCAACAAATATCAGCGATATTAACAATAGTTTTTTACAAAATTCAAAAATTTTTCAAGTTAAAAATCACGTAATAAGGGAGGAACAAATTAGTGGATAATAGAGAAAATGCAAAGTATGATTCCAGCAATATTCAAATACTCGAGGGTCTAGAAGCTGTCAAAAAAAGACCAGGTATGTATATTGGTACAACCGGTCCAAGAGGATTGCACCATTTAGTATGGGAAATTGTTGATAACGCAGTTGATGAAGCCTTGGCTGGATATTGCGATCAAATAAAAGTTGAAATTTTACCTAAAAATATAATAAAGGTAACTGATAATGGACGAGGAATACCCGTTGATACCCATCCTAAAACAGGAAGACCTTCTGTAGAAACAGTTTATACAACTTTACATGCTGGCGGCAAATTTGATCATAATTCATATAAAGTATCTGGAGGTCTTCATGGAGTTGGCGCATCAGTTGTTAATGCTTTAAGTGAATATATGATTGTTGAGATTAACAAAGATGGTAAATGTTATCGGATTGATTTCGACCATGGATTTGTTAAAAATGAATTGTCTTGTCTAGGCGAAACTGATAAATCTGGTACTATAGTAACTTTCTTAGCTGATCCTGTAATTTTCGAAGAGTCTCAGGAATATGAGTTTGAAACATTAAGAACAAGAATTCAGCAATTAGCTTTTTTAAATAAAGGAATTAAATTTTCGATTTCTGATTTAAGAGATGAATTAAAAATTGTACATAAAGACTATTGCTATCAGGGCGGAGTAAAAGAATATGTTGAATTTTTAAATCAAGATAAAAAAGCAATCCATCCTCAAGTAGCTTATTTTGAAGGTGAACAAGAAAATATCATTGTCGAAATAGCTATGCAATATAATGATGGATATGCTTCAAATATCTACCCATTCACAAACAATATTAATAATCCTGAAGGCGGAACCCACGAAGAAGGTTTTAAAACTACTTTAACAAGAATTCTTAATAATTACGGTAAAAGCGCAAACATCTTTAAAAAAGACGAATCTCTAGCTGGAGAAGATACTAGAGAAGGTTTGGTAGCTATCGTTTCTGTTAAACATCCGGACCCTCAATTTGAGGGACAAACAAAATCTAAACTAGGATCTAGTGATGCTAGAAGAGTTGTCGGTGCTGTTATGAGCGAAGGATTAGAAAGATTCTTGTTAGAAAATCCTTCTGCAGCTAAAATAGTTATTGAAAAAGCTTTAATGGCTCAAAGAGCTCGCCTCGCAGCCAAAAAAGCCCGAGAAGCCACTAGAAGGAAATCACCTTTAGATAGTTTAGGGTTTGCTTCAAAACTCGCTGATTGTCGAACAAAAGACTCAAATAGAGCGGAAATATATATTGTGGAAGGTGATTCTGCCGGTGGTTCAGCTAAGCAAGGTAGAGATTCAGAATTCCAAGCTATTTTACCTTTAAGAGGTAAAGTGCTTAATGTTGAAAAAACTAGAATTGATAAAGCTTTACAAAACAAAGAAATTTTATCGATGATACAAGCTTTTGGAACTGGTATCGGCGAAGAGTTTAATATCGAAAATTTAAGATATAAGAAAATTATCATTATGACCGATGCCGATGTAGATGGTGCGCATATTAGAACCTTATTGCTAACATTCTTATTTAGATATTTAAAACCTCTAATTGAATATGGCAATGTCTATATCGCTCAACCACCTCTATTTAAAGTCCAATCAGGAAAAAATATTCAATATGCATATCAAGAGAAAGATTTAGACAAAATTCTGAGTGAAATTAATGGAAAACCATCAATCCAAAGATATAAAGGTCTTGGTGAAATGAATCCTGATCAACTTTGGGAAACAACAATGGATCCAGAAACTAGAACACTTCTTCTTGTTAACATCGATGACGCTATCGAAGCTGATAGAGTTTTCACGATGCTAATGGGTGATGATACTGAGAGTAGAAAAGAATTCATTCATGATAATGCAGAATATGTTAAGAATCTTGACATATAGGATAGGAGGAAAATATGGAAGACAATAAATTTAATAACGAAAGACCGAATTACGACAAAATTAATGAAATAAATTTAACCCATGAAATGAAAAATTCTTTCTTATCCTACGCGATGAGTGTTATTGTGGCTAGAGCCATTCCGGATGTTAGAGATGGTTTAAAGCCTGTTCATAGAAGAATTCTATATGGAATGGATGAACTAGGAGTCTACGCTGATAAAGCTTACAAGAAAAGCGCTAGAATTGTTGGGGACGTTATGGGTAAATACCATCCTCATGGAGACAGTTCAATCTATGATGCATTAGTTAGACTAGCCCAAGACTTTTCAACTAGATATCCTTTGGTTAACGGCCATGGTAACTTTGGTTCAATCGACGGCGATCCACCAGCAGCAATGCGTTATACAGAAGCAAGAATGGAAAAAATCACACAAGAAATGTTACGTGATCTTAAAAAAGATACTGTCGATTTTGTTGATAACTATGATGGTTCAGAACAAGAACCTAAAGTATTGCCTTCAAGAATACCAAATCTTTTAGTTAATGGATCTAGCGGTATAGCAGTCGCAATGGCAACAAATATCCCGCCTCATAATCTATCAGAAGTACTTGACGGATATATTGCATATATTAAAAACAAAGATATAGAACTTGATGAAATAATGGAATACATAAAAGGTCCAGACTTTCCAACCGGAGGGGTTATACTAGGACTTTCAGGTATAAACCAAGCATATGCTACCGGTAGAGGAACAATAAAAATAAAAGCTAAAACCGATATTATAGAAATGACTAATGGTAAAAAACAAATTATCGTCAGGGAAATTCCATATCAAGTCAATAAAACTACTTTAATTGATCGAATTGCAGAACTAGCAAAAGAAGGTAAAGTTGAAGGAATAACTGATTTAAGAGATGAATCAAGCCGTAAAGGAATGAAGATTGTTATTGAATTAAGAAGAGATGCAAACGCTGAAGTTGTATTAAATAATTTACTTAAAAATTCTCAACTCCAAACTTCTTTCGGTGCAAATATGTTAGCGTTAGTTAATGATAAGCCTGTTGTTTTGGGCGTTATTGATATGATTAAGTATTATTATGAACATCAAGTTGAAGTCTTGATTCGTAAAACAAAGTTCGAATTAGACAAAGCTCAACAAAGACTTCATCTCCTTGAAGGTTTTATAATCGCTCTAGATAATATTGATGAAGTAATTAGAATTATCAAAGAATCTTATGATGATACAGAAGCCAAATTAATGTCAGCATTCAACCTTTCTGATATTCAAACAAAAGCTATATTACAAATGCAATTAAGAAGATTATCAGGTCTTGAGAGAGAAAAAATTGATCAAGAAGTTGCTTCTCTAAATGAAATGATTACCGATTTGCAAAAAACCCTAATCGATAAAATCAAACAAGATGAAATCTTAATTAATGATGCATTAGAAATGAAAGACAAATATGGTGATTCAAGAAGAACTGACATTGATCCATTTGGCGATACAGATATTGAAGATGAAGATTTAATACCAATCGAAGATGTCATTATCGCAATTACAACAAATGGTTATGTAAAAAGAATGAATCTTGATGTATATCGTTCTCAAAACCGTGGCGGTAGAGGAAAAACCGGTATGAATCTTAATCAAGATGATATTATTGATTCAATCATTTTCACTAAGACACATGACTACATCTTATTTTTCACTAATTTAGGAAGAGTATACAAAATCAAGGGTTATAAAATACCTAACTTTGGTAGAAACTCCAAAGGATTACCTATCGTTAATCTTCTAAGCTTAAATGAAGGTGAAGAATTAGCGGCAGTAATGTCGATAAAAGATTTCGACTCTGGTTATTTATTCTTTACAACAACTAATGGAGTTGTTAAAAGAACAGCTGTTTCTAATTTCCAAAATATCCGTGTTAATGGTATTAGAGCTATAACATTAAAAGATAATGACTATCTTCATTCAGTGAGATTAACTGATGGAACAAGAGATATAATTATTGGTGCTTCTAACGGTAAAGCTATTAGATTTTCCGAAACTGAAGTTAGAGACATGGGAAGAACAGCTGCGGGAGTTAGAGGTATTAATCTTTCTGAAAATGAAAAAGTTGTTGGAGTATCTACCGTTACTGAAGAAAGAAATCAAATACTGGCAATCACTAAAAAAGGTTACGGAAAAAGAACAGATGTTGATGAGTATCGTCTTCAAAAAAGAGGCGGAAAAGGTGTTAAAACAATCAATGTTACTTCTAAAAACGGGGAATTGGCTAAACTAATCTCAGTAGTTGGAGATGAGGATCTACTAGCTGTTTCTGATAAAGGAATAATTATTAGAACTCCGATAGATCAAATCTCAATCACAAAAAGAGCTACTCAAGGTGTAAAAATTATCAACTTGGTTGAAGATCATGTTGTTTCTACTATTGCTTTAGTTGCGAAAGAGGAAGATGAAGAAGTTATTATTGATAACGATAATCAAGAAGAAATCAATCAAAGTGATGAGAATACTGTTAAAACAGCGAAAACAGAAGAGTTATCAGAAATTGAATTTGAAGTAAATGAAGAAATCATAAATGATGAAGAAGAAAATAATAAAGACTCTGATAACGATGAACTAGAAGAAATTTTAAATAATACATACTAAAAAAAACCCTAGACTTAAAATTAGTCTAGGGTTTTTAATTTATAAATATTAACCTAAAGCAACATCCAACAACATCATGATAGCAAATCCTACCATAGCTCCTATAGTAGCTGTTTTAGTTGTTTTTAACATTTGAGATTCTGGAATAAGTTCTTCTATAACAACATAAATCATTGCTCCTGCCGCAAAAGCTAGGGCATAAGGAAGAATGTTTCGCATAGTGATTGCCAATAAGGCACCTAATACTCCGGCAATAGGTTCTACTATACCGCTATATTGTCCAATTGCAAAAGCTTTTCTTTTTGTCATGCCATCTCTGTGTAAAGGTATACTAACTGCTGTACCTTCCGGTAAATTTTGAATACCAATACCCAAAGCCAAAGCTATAGCCGCTCCAACTGAGGCTCCTGGAATTCCAGCTGCGGCAGCTCCAAATGCTACACCAACAGCCAAACCTTCTGGAATATTATGCAAAGTAATGGATAAAACTAACAATAACGATCTTCTCCATTTACTAGGCAGTCCTTCAGCATGATGAGATTCAACATGTATATGAGGTAATAATTTATCAACAAGCATTAAAAATGCTCCACCAGATAAGAAACCTATTACTGCAGGTACCCAAGGTATCATACCGATTTCTTCTGCTAGCTCAATCCCTGGATTTAATAAACTCCAAAATGAAGCCGCAATCATTACTCCAGCACTAAAACCTAACATTCCATTTAGAAATGTTTGATTCATTGACTTAAATAAAAAAACAAACCCAGATCCTATAGCAGTCATTGAGTAAGTAAATAAAGTACCTATCAAGGCAGCTAATATTGGATTAATATTACTGAAAAATTCAAGCATAATTACCTCCTTTTTTAATATTATATCATTATTTTTTTAAAAGTTTAATTATTTATATTTTTTATATAAATTATGTAAAAATCATCATCTCATAACAATTTTTGTAAGATTTAAATAATATTTTAATGAATACAAAAATCATATTAAAATAAATCATTAGTATAAAGACTCAAATTTTTTTAAAATTGCAATAAAAAAACGCCAATTAAATTGGCGTTTATATTTTAGCTGGCGGAGTAAGAGAGATTCGAACTCTCGCGCCGGTTTCCCGACCTACACCCTTAGCAGGGGCGCCTCTTCGGCCACTTGAGTATTACTCCAAATTTAACAGTCAGCCATTTAATATTACTAAATTTTACGCTGACTGTCAAGAATTTTTTAACTTATATATGTTTCCGGTTGTTCTACTTCATCTTCAATATGTTTAGGCAATTCTTTTTCAACTTTTGGATCTTTTGGTTTTTCTTTTGGCGCATTAATTGATTTTTGATATTCACGATATTTACTGTAACCACCATATCCGTCAAAACTTAAGTATACAGCACCGCCAATAGAAACTATAAAGAATACCCATCCAAGTGTTTTTGCTTCAAATGAACTCCAAACTGCAAACACAGCACCTAGAGTTAAAGAAACAATGTGGAAAATAAATTTAGGTACTTCAGTTTTTTCTCCAAAAAATGTAGTCGAGATAAAGAATACTAAACCTCTTACATATAAGAAATAAACTAAGAACCAACGATAAAGACCGTCCCAAGGACTTAGTAATGATCCGCTTGAATCTTTTTGTGTAAATCCAGCGTAAATCATGATAGCCCCTACTACTACAGCAATTAAAATCTCAATTAAATTAATTGTTCTTAAAAATTCTCTGTTTAGTGATTTTAGTAAAGGATAAACTCTGAATAATGAGAATATTACAATAGATATACCTGTAATGATATAAACAATATCTTCACTGACAACCATGAATATCCCTACGGCTATTAAAATAGCTGCTAAGACAAATTTTAATGCCCATCCATATCCGTATTTAGGTTTTGCCATCTTAAACCTCCTTTAAAAGTTTTTTATACACTTATTATATTACTAATCATATCCCTTTTTCAATAGAGATAGAATTAATTAATAAAACTAGGTTTTTCTTTCGGATTAATCATAGTTAATTGTAGTCTTTTTCTTTCTAAATCAACACTGACAACCCAAACTTTAACAATATCCCCAACACTAACAATATCCATTGGGTGTTTAACATATGACTTGCTCAATTTAGAAATATGAACCAATCCGGCTTCCTTAATACCAACATCAATAAAAGCACCAAAATCAACGACATTTCTAACTGTTCCTTGTAATTCCATATCAACTTTTAAATCTTCTAAACTAAGTAATTCACTTTTTAATAAAGGTTGAGGAAAATCATCTCTAATATCTCTTGTAGGTGAGACAAAAGCATCTAAGATATCTTCGATAAGCACTAGGCTTTGATTAAAATAATCGGCTAGTTTTTTTCTATCGACATTATTAATAATTAATTTACATTTATCTGAGCCAATCTCATCAGCGCTTAAGTTTAAATATTGCAAAATTTGATAAGCTAAATCATAGCTTTCAGGATGAATAGGCGTTTTATCAAGGGGATCCAAAGAATTGAATATTCTTAAGAAACCAATAGCCTGTTCAAATGTCTTAGCACCCAAATTAGGAACATCTAGCAATTCTTTTCTACTTTTATAAGGACCATATTTTTCTCTTTTGTCTACAATGTTTTTAGCTACTTTATTAGATAACCCTGAAACGTATTGTAAGAGAGATGATGATGCTGTATTTACATTAACACCTATTTGATTAACTGCAGTTGTAACTACGAAGTCTAATGAATCCGATAATTTTGCTTGAGTCACATCATGTTGATATTGCCCTACACCGATAGATTTAGGATCAATTTTAACTAATTCGCTTAAAGGATCTTGCATTCTTCTAGCAATTGAGACAGCTGATCTTTCCTCTACTTGGAAATCAGGGAATTCATCTCTTGCTAAATCTGAAGCAGAATAAACTGAAGCGCCAGCTTCACTTACAATTACATATTTAACAGGTCTATCTAATTCTTTTAATATGTTAACAACAAAGCTTTCAGTCTCTCTTGAAGCAGTTCCGTTTCCTATTGCAATTATATCAATTTTATATTTACTGATAAAAGCCTTCATTATTCTTTTAGCATCTTCAATTTGCTTAGGGTTAACGTTTTGGCCAATATATGCTTCATGTGGATATATTACACCTTTATCAATAAACTTACCATACTTGTCTATTACCGCTAACTTACATCCTGTTCTAAAGGCCGGGTCAACTCCAAGAACCATTTGCCCTTTTAAAGGTGGTTGTAATAATAATGATCTTAAGTTTTCGGAAAAAATATGTATCGCTTGATTTTCAGCTCTATCAGTGAAATCACTTCTAATCTCTCTAGAAATTGATCCGCTAATCAATCTTTTGTAAGCATCAATATAGGATTCTTCAATTAATTGATTTACATTAGATTTATGGTCTCCAATGATTTTTTTATTAAAATAATTAAATATATCATCAGTATCCACATCAATTTTAACAGTAATAATCTTTTCTTTTTCAGCTCTATTAATAGCTAAAATTCTATATAACTTAATTGTTGATAAAGACTCTTCATAATCATAATAATTTTGATATGTCTTATATTGATCTTCAGCATCTTTTTTGATTTTTGTTACAATTCTACCGTTTCTATATGTATAATCTCTTATCCATTTTCTATAATCAGCATTATCAGATACCATCTCAGCTATAATATAACCCGCACCCAATAAAGCGTCTTCTTCTGTTTTAACGTCTTCATTCAAATAGGGTGTAGCTAAAGACTTAACGTCAACTATATCCGGAAATAAAAGTATTTCATTAGCTAAAGGTTCAAGTCCCATCTTAATAGCTTCAGTTGCTTTAGTTTTTTTCTTTTCTTTAAACGGTCTGTAAATATCTTCTAAATCAACTAATTTATCACAAGCATTAATATCTTTAGCTAATTGTTCAGTCAGCATGCCCTTTTCATCGATTAATCTAATAATATCATCTTTTCTATCTTGTAAAGATTTTCCATATTCATATTCTTTTTGAATGGCCCGTATTTGTTCCTCATCCAAAGAACCGGTTTTTTCTTTACGATATCTCGCAATAAAAGGAACTGTATTACCTTCTGTCAAAAGTTCTAACACAGTTTCGACTTGTTTTATGCTAATACCTTGTGTTTTAGCAACTTGTTTAATTAATTCATCATTTATATATTCCATCATATTCTCCTTTTAAACACATTAATATTTTACCATAAAATCTAAAAATTTGCTAAAAAAAAAGGAGCAGCATTCTGCTCCAATCAATCTTATTAATTAAACGGTGTATAATTTCCTTCTTCAATTAATTTCATTGTATTTAAAACTGCTTCTGAACCTACTGAAAGTTCATAGAATTCTCCATCGTTTACTATAACTAACATTGGTTTAGCGATTGCGGTTCTTTCAATCGTATCTAAAAAATCAGCTTGTTCGCCGTCTACATTATTGACATCTAAAAGGAAGAAAGTGTTCTCGTCTAAACGATTAGCTAATTTAAGTAAATCATTACGAATCAAATCACAACTTTCACAAGTATTGTTATTTGAATAAACATAAATAACATAGTCGAACAATTCTTGATCAGCATCATCTTTCAATGAAAATGCATCTTCATAGTTTTCTACCGTCTCATAATTATTATAATCACGCCATTTTGTCATCGAATCGTAAATAAAAGCTACCACTACTATTAGAATAACTGCAACTATAATAGCTACAATTGTTTTTAACAATAATAATTCTGTATTTTGTTTTTTAAATCCATTTTTATACGTTGCCATTTTTTCACCTCAGTATTAACATTTTATCTAATTTTTATTATTTTTGCAACAGTTATTTTAATTGTATGTTGCTAATCTATTTTTTCTATAACCGCAAAACCAATACTATACTCTTTTTCGTGAGAAATCGAGATATTAATTGATATGCTATTATACTTAGGATTTTTAACATAAGGGCGATTTAAATCATCATTTAAGATAATGATATCTCTCATAAAAACTTCAAAATTTGATTGAGAAAGAGCTTTAATAATCGCTTCTTTAACAGCGAATCGACTAGCTAAAAATTCTATCTTTCTACTTTCTAATTTTAAAGCATTATAAATTTTAAATTCTTCATCGTTTAAAACTCTATTAGCTAAGTCTTGATTTACCCTATTATTTTGGCAAATATCAACCCCAACTCCTAATATCATTTTATTCCCTCTTCAATCATTATTTTATTAGCCAGATCTTTAATCGTTCTAAATCTATGGTTTAAAGCTGATTTAGAAATTTGTTTATCAAAGTGGTCTAAAGATGCATATGAAAGCTCCAATAAACTTGCCTCAGGATATTTCTTTCTTAAAAACATCGCTTCTTTAACACTATTGGATAAATTAACTTGGGATTTGTTTTCAATAATTTTTATATATTCCAACTGTTTTGTAGCCGCATCCATAGCTTTTTTTTCATTAGCTATATCGCAATTTATAACTCGATTGATTGAGTTTTTAAAATCTCTTTTGATTCTTGAATCTTCGAATTCAAACAAAGAGTTACTCGCTCCGATGACTCTCAAAAAATCCGCTATTTTTTCTGCTTCTTTAACATATGTAATATAACCTCTTTTATTTTTAGAAACCTTAGCATTTAGACTAAATTCATCAGACAACTCTCTAATTAAGTCAGCTTGTTCAATTGAAAAAGATTGTATTTCCAAATGATAAGCGCTAGTATCAGGAGAATTAATTGATCCCGATGCGAGAAAAGCTCCACGAAGATAAGCTTTTTTACAACATTCATTTGTTATTATTCTTGAATCAACACCCTTAAAAAACATTGAGTCTTCATTAATTAAAGAAAGATCTGAAATTAAAAAATCTACTTTATCACTTAACTTAACCAAAAAAAGATCGTGTTTTTTTAGTTTGGTAACTTTTTTCTTTATCAAAGTAAGTTCAATATTATAAAGTTCTTTTGCTAAAAACATAAACCTTCTTACTACCGCATTATTTGTAGTTTGAAAGACTAAACTTAGTCCTTGAGAGTTTTTTTCAATTGAACCATTGATATGTAACATTGCAGATAGTTCCGCTTTGTTACAACAAGCTAGGTGTTTAATACTTTGTAATTCTGTCTTAACTTCTTGTGAAAAAGACATTTAAATCACTCCTATTTCTTAAAACCATGAATTCTTAGCTAGAGAATAATCCATACCTTTTCTTTTAATTCTAATGAATACTGAAAGAGCAATACCACCTAAAATCATAAGACTAGATGTTACTATAGCGGATTTTAAAGTTAAACCAAATAATTCGAAAACTAATGGATCTGTTCTCATTGTTTCAATGAATATTCTTACTCCACCGTACCAAATTAAATAGAATGATAATAATTCACCAAAATGGATTTTACGATATCTTCTTAAAATTAACATAATAACAAAACCTAAAACATTTAAAGTAGATTCATAAAAGAAAGTCGGATGATAATATCCCGTAAAAGGTTCTACTGCTATAGAATGAAAACCTCTAGTGATATACATATTATTAACAATAAACTCAGGAATATGCAAAGTATATCTTAAATAGTTAAATTGTTCCTCCCAAGATAAATTCATAACTCCATTAACAGCACCGCCAACAATACCGCCATGAGCTTCTTGATTAAAGAAATTACCCCATCTGCCAAAAGCTTGAGCAATAATAAAGCCGACAGCAACTATATCTAATACTTTAAAAATATCAATCTTTCTTTTTCTAGTATAGAAGTAAGCACAAATTATTGCAACAACAAAAGCACCATGAATTGCTAACCCCGATAATCCAAATGAAGAAAAATCAAGCGTTCCACTAGAAAAACCTAGCATCCTCAATAGTGAAGGAAAGAATCCTCCTCCAACAAATTGATCAAGTTCAAAAACAACATACCACAATCTTGCTCCTAAAATTGCAATTGGCACTATCCATAAGAATCCATCAATCAAATCATCTTTTTTCAAACCGATTCTTTTTGTTTCTCTGATTCCTATACCCAAAGCAACAAATATGCCAGTCATAATAAAGAAAGAATAAAAATATATTGATCTTCCAAAAACAGTAACCAATCTATTATCCAATGTGTAGATAGGTTCTATAACAGTATCTTCTGAAATGTCATCATAATCACTTGGCCATACTGACCATCTGGTAAAGTATCTGCCCTCAACATCAGGCAACTCTTCAGTTGGTGCTACTATTGAACAATCACTAGTACCATCGCAATTAATCTCTTTCAAAACATTTCCTTCATAATCAACAAAGGTCACTGTATAAGGTTCGTTATTGGTATTTTCTGTGTTGCAACTTGATAAATTGACTACTAAAACTAATAAAAATATAAAATATATAACCCATCTAATTTTCTTCATCATTTTTCTCCCGATTTTTCTTAATATGTTCATTTAATTGATGATTAAATTCTTCCGCAGAATTATAACCCATATTCTTTGATTTAAAATCATAAGCAGCTGCTTCAACTAAGGTAGCTGCATTTCTTGCTTCGGTAATTGGTAAAGCAGCATATGAAATATATGTATCAAAAATTTTTCTTTTATCTGTTTTCAATCCTAATCGATCATAATTTTGAATATCATCATTCCATTTTTGTAATTCAACTATTAAAGATATTCTTTTCTTATCACGATAAGCTTTGACTCCATAAAGATGGACTACATTAACTACTCCGACTCCTCTAATTTCCAAATACTTTTTCAAAATTTCTGGAGCTTCTCCTACTAACATACCTTTTTCTACTTGATATATTTCCACTGTATCGTCGGCAACTAGTATATAGCCTCTCCTAATCAACTCTAGAGCAACCTCACTTTTTCCAAGTCCGCTTTTACCTGTTATTAAAACACCTACACCATTAATGTCCATTAAAACACCATGCATTGTTGTTCTTTCAGCTAAAGCTGCTTGTAAAAATGAATATAGTTCACTAAATAAAGAAGTTGTTTTATAAAAACTTTTTAAAATCGGAATATTATAAACATCACCATAATGGATAAATATTTCTGGAACATCAACATTTTTTGTAAAAATAAATGCTGGAGCATCTTTTGCAAATAAAGTTTTTACCCTTTCTTCCTGAAGTTCAAAATCCAAAGAATTAAAAAAAGCCGCTTCTTTCGAACCAATAATTTGAATTCTATCGTTTTCATAAAACTCTAACATTCCGGCCAATTCAATTCCTGGTTTAACCAAAGCTGGGTTAAAAACTTTTCTACTTACCCCTTTATGCCCAGCAAGTAAATCCAACTTTAATCCTTCAATTATTTCTTTAATAGTTATAGAAGTCATCTTCCTCACCTTCTCTTTTTAAGTTTTCTTAGAGACACGTGTCTTAAAATATTCAAGTAAATTGTTCTAATTATAATTCTTATTAAATGTAAAAATAGCACGAAAACAATAGGGTTCCAGCTATTATTGAAATCAAAGTTTCTCCCGAATATTATTAAATCTAAAAAATAAAATAATAACAGATTCATGAAAAAATAGATAAATCCTGAAGAAAAAACAACAATTGACATGAAATTTTTCAACAAATATTTTCGATATAATTCTTCATACAAACTCAAAATCAAAGCAGTGAATAAAACAAATGTAATATCTTTGACATACGCAAAATCAATTAGTTGCAATAAAGCAAAAATAACGAGAAAATTTATAACAAAACTAATCAAAAGGTTTATCCAAATATTACGAGAGTAATCCATCCCTAAATTGACTTTAATTACGAGTGGTCCTCTTTGATTGCCGCTTTTCTTTTGTTTTTTCTTTTCTTCCTCGTTTTGTTTTTTGACTTGCTCAATGAGTTTTTCTAATTCTTCAATTTCTTTTCTAATATCTTTATCGTTCTTGTCCATAATTACCTACTTAATAAACTACAAATATAATAACATAATTCAATTAAAATTAGTAGTTATTACATTTTATGGTTCAATATTTGCTTTAAGTATTGACCTGTATAGGATTTTCCATTAACCGAAACTTCCTCTGGTGTTCCTAAAGCTATTACCTCTCCACCTCTATCTCCACCTTCAGGGCCCAAATCTATGATATGATCCGCTACTTTAATAACATCTAGATTATGTTCAATGACGATAACGGTAGCCCCTTTATCTACAATATTGTTTAAAACTTCAATTAATTTTTTAATATCATGACTATGTAAACCTGTTGTAGGTTCATCTAAAATATAAATTGATCTATCACTTATTCGCTTATATAATTCACTAGCTAATTTTACTCTTTGAGCTTCACCGCCAGAAAGGGTTGTTGATGATTGCCCAAGTTTGATATAACCCAAACCAACATCATTTATTGTTTTTAGTTTATTATATATCTTCGAATGATTTTCAAAGAAATTTATACTTTGTTCTACCCTCATGTCTAATATATCAGCTATTGTTTTTCCTTTATATTTTACCTGCAAAGTTTCTTGATTATATCTTTTGCCGTGGCATTCTTCGCATTCAACATAAAGATCAGGCATAAAATGCATCTCAATTTTTATAACCCCATCGCCTTGACAATGTTCGCATCGTCCGCCTTTTACATTAAAAGAAAACCTTCCTTTATCATATCCTCTTAATTTTGCTTCTTTAGTTTTAGAAAATAAATCTCTTATATCATCAAAAACACCTGTATATGTAGCTGGATTTGATCTAGGAGTTCTACCTATCGCTGACTGGTCTATATCGATTATTTTATCAAAAACATCATAATTATCTAATCTTTCTACTTTACCAGCGACTTCATTTCTTCTTGTTATCAGATTAACTAAATTAGTATAAATTACATCATTAACTAAAGAAGATTTTCCTGAACCGGAAACTCCAGTCACAACAGTAAAACATCCAATTGGTATATCAACCGAAATATTTTTTAAATTATTTTGACTAGCTTTTTCAATATGCAAATATCCTCTATTATGCTGCCTTCTATTAACTGGAATATCAATTTTCATTTCACCTCTAAGATACTTGCCGGTGATTGAATTTTTATCTTTAAGCAGTTGTTCTGGCGTTCCTACAAAGACTACTTCTCCACCATGATCTCCAGCCCCTGGTCCAATATCTACAACCAAGTCGCTTTCTAAAATCATTTCATTGTCATGTTCAACCACTATCATAGTATTTCCTAAATCTCTCATATCTTTAAGAGTATTTATTAATCTTTTATTATCTCTTTGGTGTAAACCGATAGAAGGTTCATCTAAAACATATAATACTCCCGTCAATCTTGAACCAATTTGTGTAGCTAATCTAATTCTTTGTGCTTCTCCACCGGACAAAGTTCCGGCTAAACGAGATAAAGACAAATAATCAAGACCCACATTAATTAGAAATCCTAGTCTTGCTTTAATTTCCTTAAGAATTGGTCTAGCTATTTCAAATTCTTTATCAGTGAGATTGATTTTTCCGATAAATTCAACTAAATGTAAAATGCTTAATTCGGATAACTCATAAATATTTAGCCCATCAATATAAACAGATAAAGCTTCTTTGTTGAGTTTTTTACCATGACAACTATCACAAGTAATGTCATTCATCATTGATTCAATCCAATTTCTTACTGGTCTTGAAGTAGAAGTTAGGTACCTTCTTTCTAAACTTGTAATAACACCTTCAAATGGTTTTTTTACATTATGATACATATTTCCGGTCTTAGAAATATATCGGAAGTTTACATCTTGTTTTGAACCATATAGTAGGATGGTCTTTTGCTTTTCAGTTAAGTTTCTAAATGGTATGTCAACAGGTATGTCTAAAGCAAGAGCAGTTTGTTCAATTTGTTGATAATATAAAGAATCCATATTAGCATACTTACGAAAAACATTTTCTCTTAAACTTAAAGATTGATCTGGCAATAATAACTCTGGATCAATTTTTCTCTTGAACCCTAATCCTGCACAAGTTTCACAAGCTCCATATGGAGCGTTGAATGAAAATAAACGAGGTTCTAATTCAGGAACCGTAAAACCACAAATTGGGCAAGAAAAATGTTCACTGAATACATGTTCTGTATTATCAACAAATATTTTTACATGACCACTTCCAAGCTTAGCAGCTACTTCTAATGAATCATAAAGTCTAGAAGTTATTTCATCCTTTACTATTACACGATCAATAACTACATCTATATCATAACGATTATTTTTTTCTAATTTAATTTCTTCATCAAGTTCATGTTCTTCTTTGTTGATTCTAATTCTTGTATACCCATCTTTTCTTAAACTCTCAATTATTTTTTGATGAGTACCTTTCTTACCTCTGACAATCGGGGCTAAAACAATAAGCTTTTTACCTTTGAATTCTAGAATCCTATTTGTCATCTCTTGTATCGTCTGAGATTTTATCTCAATGCCATGTTCAGGGCAATATACCCTTCCAATTCTCGCATAAAGCAGTCTAACATAGTCGTAAATTTCTGTTACAGTCCCAACGGTCGATCTCGGATTATTTGAAGTCGTTTTTTGATCAATAGAAATTGCTGGAGATAATCCTTCGATGACATCAACATCGGGTTTTTCCATGTTCCCTAAAAATTGACGTGCATAAGAACTTAAAGATTCAACATATCTTCTTCTTCCTTCTTCATAAATTGTATCAAAGGCTAAACTGGTCTTTCCCGAACCGGAAAGACCTGTCATAACAACTAATTGATTTTTTTTAAACTCTAGATTAACTGATTTTAAATTGTTTTCTCTAGCGCCCTTAATAGTAATATAATCACTCAAATATATCACCCATTCTTAATCATATTATCAAAATCAGATTCATTAATAATCTGTATACCTAATGAAACGGCTTTATCATATTTAGAACCAGGATTATCACCAACTAAAACATAGTCTGTATTTTTTGATACGGAAGAACTTACATTCCCACCCATTTTTTCAATAATAGCTTTTGCCTCATCTCGAGAATATTTATCTAGAGCACCAGTTAAAACAACTGTTTTTCTAGAAAACACCGTTTCTTCTTTTTTTCTGTTATCGATATAAATAGTGTTTACTCCCATATTCTTTAAATTCTTGATTATATCCTTATTTTTATCTTCTTTAAAAAATGAAACAATGCTTTTAGACGTAGCGTCACCTATATCTTTAATTCTTGATAATTCTTCTTCTGTGGCATTAAATATTTCAAAAATATCATTGTAATTCTCAGCAATAATCCTAGCTGTTTTAGCGCCTACATGTCTTATTCCTAAACCAAACAATAGCTTATCTAAGTTGTTGTTTTTTGAATTTTCAATAGCACCTAAAAGATTTTCAACACTTTTTTCTCCAAAACCTTCTCTTTTAACTAAATCCGCTTTATATTCATTCAATTTAAAAATATCCACTATTGTTTTTACATATCCATCATTATATAGCTCAGTTAATATAGCTTCGCCTAAACCGTCTATATTATAAACTTCTCGAGACGCAAAATGAATCAAACCTTCTAAGTGTTTTGCCTCGCAATTAGGATTCAAACAATAATAATCGGCTTCTCCAACTTTTCTTTCTAAGTGACTGCCACAAATAGGACAATTTTCAATCATCTTAAATTCTATCTCATTGCCTTTTCTTTTTTCTTCTACAACTTTCATTACTTCAGGAATAATCTCTCCGGCTTTTCTAACAACTACATAGTCATTAATGTGAATATCTCTATCTAAAATAAAATCTTCATTATGAAGGGTAGCTCTAGATACTAAAGAACCTGAAATCATAACCGGTTTTAATTTAGCTACCGGTTTAATAACTCCTGTTCTTCCAATTTGAAAATCAATTCTTTCTAGAATGGTTTCAACTTCTTCTGCAGGAAATTTATATGCTGTAGCCCATTTAGGAAATTTTGATGTATAACCAATCTTTTCATATAACTCTAATTCATTTACTTTAATAACAACACCATCAATTTCGTAATCTAAATCAGGTCTAAAATCTTGAACTTTTTTTATAAATTCAATAACTTCTTCAATATCTTTACAAAAAATTGTATTTTCATTAACTTTAAAGCCTAATTCTCTTAGTTTATTGATAATCTTAAAATGATTATTTTCTACTAAACCATACCCATAATATATAAAAGCATCTAAATTCCTTTTAGCAACAATTTTTGGATCTAGTTGTCTTATGCTTCCAGCAGCCGCATTCCTAGGATTTTTGAATAGTTCTTCATTATTAATCATCTTTTCATGGTTAATCCGATCAAAACTGCTTTTACTTAAAAAAATTTCTCCTCTTACTTCAATCGGATCTTTATAATTAATTTTTAAAGGTATAGATTTAATCGTTTTTACATTTTCGGTGATGTCTTCACCTAATAAACCGTTACCTCTAGTAGCAGCTCTTTTATACATTCCATTTTCATATTTTATAGAAACAGATAATCCATCTATTTTTAGATCAACGGTGAAAGTGTATTCGTTTACGGCCTTTTTTATTCTTTTATCAAAGTCTCTTAACTCTTCATAACTAAATACATTATCTAAAGATAACATAGGAATATCATGAGCTACTTTAACAAATTTTTCACTTACTTCTCCACCAACTCTTTGAGTAGGAGAATCTATTGTTATAAGTTCTGGATTTTCATTTTCTAGTTTAATTAGTTCTTTCATCAATTGATCAAACTCAAAATCAGATACAGTTGGTTTGTCCAAGACATAATATTCATAACTGTATTTATTGAGTTTGTCTTTTATTTCATCGATACGTTTTTTCGCTTCCATTATTTAGTCACCACCTTATAACTTGGATGATCTTTTATTAAAATCTTGATGCCAGTAGGAGCTGGAAAAGCTACTCTAATCTTATCCTCTTCAATCGCCACAACAACACCCTTACCAAATGTTTTGTGCTCGATTTTATTTCCTACACTTACATTATGTTTAACTTCTTGATATGTATATTTGCTTTCATCAAAATCAATAGTTTTTCTTTGTCTAGGTTTTTCAAAGACAATTTTCTTAGGTTGATACATGCCTTTTCTTTCTAAGTAGTCTTCATCAATTTCATCAATAAATTGAGAGTCTAGATTATTCATATAGTGTCCATACATAAATCTTGTCTGACTATTAGTTAAGTAAACCTGTTCCTTAGCTCTTGTTAGAGCAACATAAAACAGTCTTCTTTCTTCATCGATATTGATTGATTCAGCTAAACTTTGGTTTGAAGGAAATAGAGTTTGTTCCAAACATGTTATAAAAACAATCTTAAACTCCAATCCTTTAGCAGCGTGAACCGTCATTAAATTTACATACTCGCCGCTTTCATTAACTTCCTGCGCTTGTTCATGTAATGCTAAATCGTTTAAAAGATTTACCAGCACATCATAATTACTGAAATTAATATCATAACCAGCTATTTTTTCCATCATCAAACTTTTAAATTCATTAAGATTATCTAATCTTCTTTCTGATTGAAAGCTTCTTTCTAATGTAGCGTCATCATTTTCAAGCATTGCTTTATAACCAGTTTTTTCTACCAACTGATCATATGTATCTAGTAAAGATTGTTGATTTATTTTTTCTTTTAATTCAATAATTGTAGCTTTTAAACTTAGCATAGCTTCTTTAGCTTTACCTTTTAAATTTGTGTTATTCTCATCTATAACATCAAACAATTTAATATTATTTTCAGTAGCTTCTTCTACTAGTTTAGAAAAAGTAGTTTCTCCTACTCCTCTTTTTGGCATATTATAGATTCGTGAAAAAGAATAGTCATCCCCCATATTGATAATTAAATGCAAGTAAGCAATGATATCCTTAATTTCTCTTCTTTTATAAAACGAAATATTACCAATAACCCTATGAGGAATATTAAATTTTAGAAAGATATCTTCAAATCTTCTGCTCATAGCATTGTTTCTATAAAGAATTGCTATGTCATTCAGTTTTACGCCATTCTTCCAATAATGTTTAATTTTCTCATAAACATAGTAGGCTTCTTCTTCATCCGTTCCAGATTTAAAGTGAATGACTCTCTCTCCTGCACCTAAGTTTGAAAATAATTCTTTCTCAATTCTATTTCGATTGTTTTTAATAACTGAGTTTGCAGCTTTTAAAATCGTATCTTTTGATCGATAATTTTGATTTAACATTATAGTAAGATATTCTGGATAATCATTTATAAATTTTTGAATATTTTGAATATTAGAACCTCTAAAAGCATAAATGCTTTGGTCTTCGTCGCCTACAATAAATAGGTTTCGATGATTAACAGACAGCATATGCACAATTTCATACTGTAAATCATTAGTGTCTTGAAATTCATCTACCAATATGTATTCAAATTGTTCTTGATATTTCTTTAATACCTCAGGAAAATTCTTGAATAGTTCAATAACTAATACTAGCAAATCTTGAAAATCTACTAAATTATTATTCTTTAAGTACTCATTATAAAGTGGATATAGTTGCATAACCATTGATCTGATTGGTTCTTGTAAACTATTGAATGTTGTATGCTGCCCTTTAATGGAAGAAAAAACATTAGCAGTTATTTTTGGCGAAAAACTTTTACGATCATAATTATGTTCTTTCATTAATTTTTTAACGATAATAGTACTGTCTTCATCATCGATAATTTGATAATCTCTCTTATATCCCAAATGATGAATTTCGTTTCTCAATATTTTAGCTCCCATGGCATGAAAAGTAGAAATCCAAGAACTTGCAATTGAAATATCTAAGAGATCATATACTCTTCTTCTCATTTCTTCAGCAGCTTTATTGGTAAAGGTTATCGCTAATATATTGCCAGGATAGATACCCTCTTCTTTAATTAAATATGCAATTCTTCTTGTTAAGACTCTTGTTTTTCCAGAACCAGCTCCGGCAACAGCCATTATCGGTCCTCGAACATTTTTAACAGCCAAAACTTGTTGTTCGTTAAGATTTTCTAGTATCTTATCTTTCACATTATCACCTTTAAATATTATATCATATTATGAGCCCATTAATAATACTTATGATATATATTTTGTTATAAAATAGGTAAGCATATGTTTTGAATTCGAAACATATTTATGAGATAATAAAAGTACAAATAATCATAAGGAGTGATATATATGAAACACATTTTACCAGAGTTATCTTTTAAATATAATGAATTAGAACCTTACATTGACGCAAAAACAATGGAGATTCATCACACAAAGCATCATCAAGGTTATATTACTAAATATGTTGATGCATTAAAAGCAAATGAAGATTTGCTTAACAAAGATGTTGAAGATGTCCTAAAAAACATTCAATTAGTTCCAAAAGACATAAAACAAGCTGTTATTAATAATGGTGGAGGTTATTTTAATCATCGTTTGTTTTGGGAAATATTAACACCAAAAAAGACAAATATGAGCGATAACTTAAAAAAAGCTATAGATGATAGTTTTGGCTCTTTCGAGGATTTCAAAAAAGAGTTTTCAAATGCAGCAGCTACTAGATTTGGTAGTGGTTGGGCTTGGTTATTAGTTAATAAAGAAGGTAAATTAGTTATAACATCTACTCAAAATCAAGATACACCATTTGAATTAGGTGAACCAATATTAGCTTTAGATGTTTGGGAACATGCATATTATTTAAATTATCAAAATAGAAGACCTGATTACATCTCAAACTTTTGGAACGTAGTTAACTGGAATAAAGTATCTGAAAAATTTGAAAAATTAGTATAAACTTAAAAACGCCTCCAAGGCGTTTTTTTTATTTAATTAAATTTTAAATTAAGTAATAGAGTGTTATAATTGATATTAACAAGGAGTGATAAAATGAAAAGATGCTTAGTTGTTGTAGATTTTCAAAATGATTTTATTGATGGCGCCTTAGGTTTTGAGGAAGCAATAAAAATCAAAGATACTATAGCAAATAAAATTAAAGATTTTAGAAAAAATAATGATGACATAATATTCACTATGGATACTCATGATTCTGATTATCTGGAAACTGAAGAAGGGAACAACTTACCAGTTAAACATTGTGTTAAAGGAACTCATGGACATGAATTACATCCTGACATATTAGCTTTAAAACAGCCAAAAGACATAGTTTTTGAAAAAAATACTTTCCCTTCACTTGAACTTGGTAAATACTTGGAAGGAAAAGAATACCCTGTTGTTGAATTATGTGGTTTAGTTTCCAACATATGTGTTTTAAGCAATGCAATCATTGTAAAAAGTGCTTTACCAAACGCTCATGTTGTTGTTGATGCATTAGCTACAGATTCTTTTGATAAAACCTTACATAAAAAGACCTTAGATGTTTTAGAAGGTCTACAAATAGAAGTGGTGAACAAATGATGAATTACAGTAAATCCATGATAGTAGATTTCTATGAATTAACCATGGCCAATGGATATTTCTTAGAAGGCAAAAAAGATAAAATCGTTTATTTCGATTTATATTTCCGAAAAACTCCAGATGGTGGAGGTTATTCTATATTTGCTGGTTTAGAAACACTTATTAGTTTTATAGATAACTTTAAATTTAATGAAGAAGATTTACAATACTTTAGAAATAAAAAAATCTTTTCTGAAGATTTTTTAGAATATTTAAAAAATTTTAAATTTACTGGCGACATATATTCTTTTAAAGAAGGAAGCATCATGTTTCCTAATGAACCAGTTATTACCATAAAAGCAAAACTTATCGAAGCACAAATAATAGAAACCTATTTTTTACAAACAGTTAATCATCAAAGTTTGATTGCAACAAAAGCTTCAAGAATTAAAAACGCAGCTCAAGGAAGAAAAGTACTTGAAATGGGCGCAAGAAGAGCTCATGGAGAATCTAGTAGTGTTTTAGGAGCTAGAGCAGCTTATATTGGCGGTATTGATGGCACTAGCAATGTTTTATCCGATCAATTATATGAAGTTCCAGCTAATGGAACAATGGCACACTCCTGGGTACAATTATTTGATAATGAATATGATGCTTTTAAGGCTTATGCAAAACATTATCCTAACAGTTGTACACTTCTTGTTGATACCTATGATACATTAAGCTCAGGTATTCCCAATGCTATAAAAGTCATAAAAGAAATTTTAGTCCCAATTGGTGCTAAGAATTACGCTATTAGGATTGATTCAGGAGACTTGACTTACTTAGCTAAACAAGCAAGAAAAATGTTTGATGAAGCCGGCTTAAAAGATTGTAAAATTGTTGTAAGTAATGCACTAGATGAGAGATTAATTCAAACGCTTATTTCTCAAGGTGCTCCAATTGATTTGTTCGGAGTTGGCGAAAGATTAATAACAGCAAAAAGTGATCCAGTCTTTGGCTCAGTTTATAAACTAGTCGCAATCGAAAGAGAAGGAAAAATAATTCCGAAAATTAAGATTAGTGATAACGCTGAAAAGATTACCACTCCTCATTTTAAAAAAGTTTATAGAATATATACAGAAGATGGAAAAGCTGAGGCTGATCTTATCACTATTTTTGATGAAAAAATAGATTTTACCAAACCGTTAACAATTTTCGATCCTCATAATACATGGAAAACAAAAACTTTTACTAATTATAAAATAAGAGAAATGTTGACTCCGATTTATAAAAAAGGAAAAAGGGTTTATACTTCACCAAGTATTGAAGAAATTAGGAAATATGCAGCAGTTGAATTAGATAGTCTTTGGGATGAAGTAAAACGTTTTGATTTTCCTCATAAATATTATGTTGATTTATCAAAAAAATTATGGGATGTTAAGCACAAATTAATTAACCAAAAATAATAGAGATGAACTTTTAAAGTTCATCTCTTTTCTTATTTAAATGATGATTTTAATTCTACAATCCTATTAAAAACAAATCTTCCTTCTACTGAGTCATAGTCTGTAGCAAAATATCCTTTTCTTATAAACTGAAATCTTTCCAAAGGATATGTATTCTTTAAAGAAGGTTCAACATAACCATTGAATGTTTGCCATGAATCAGGGTTTATACGAGAAAACAACTCTTTTTTTCCATCAGAATCTAATAGAAGTGGTTCAAACAAATTTATTTCAGCTGGTATTGCGGTAGAAGCTTCAACAAAATGAATATTCCCATTTGGTTTTCTATCGCTAAATCCACTGCCAGATTTAGTATTTTCGTCATAAGTGCAATATAACTCTTTAACCGATCCATCTAAGTTATATTTTACTTCGTTACATTTAATAAAATATGCATGCATTAATCGAACTTCTAAACCTAAAGATAATCTTTTCCATTTTTTATTAGGTTTTTCTTCCAAAAAATCTTCTCTTTCGATATATAATTCTTTACCAAAAGCGATTTGTCTTGAGCCTAAATCTTCATTATCATTATTGTATTCAACTTCTATCCATTCAATTTGATTTTCAGGATAATTTGTAATTATAACTTTAATAGGATCAACTACAGCATTAACTCTTTTTACCTTAGAATTAAGGTCATTTCTTAATGATGTTTCTAACATTTCGCTTGAAACGGTTGAATTAACACGTGATAAACCAGTAGACAGAATAAAACTGATAATTGAATCTTTAGTATACCCTCTTCTTCTTAAACCAGCTAAAGTTGGCATTCTAGGATCATCATATCCTCTTACTAAATTATTATCAACTAACTGTTTTAAGTATCTTTTTGACATTATAGTATTTGTGATATTAAGTCTACCAAATTCATATTGATGAGGAACATGTTCCATTTCACATTTTTCAACAAACCAATCATATAAAACTCGATGATCGTCATACTCTAACGAACATAGAGAGTGAGTAACACCTTCAAATGCATCTTGCAATGGATGAGCAAAATCATACATTGGATAAATACACCATTTATTCCCGGTATTATGATGTTCAATATGAATAATTCGATAAATTACAGGATCTCTCATATTCATATTAGGCGAAGACATATCTATTTTAGCCCTTAAAGTCTTTTCTCCGTCCAAGTACTTGCCATTCTTCATTTCTTCAAAAAGAATAAGGTTTTCTTCAACAGTTCTATTTCTATAAGGTGAATTCTTACCAGGAGTTGTTAAAGTGCCTCGATACTCTTTCATCTCTTCTGCGTTTAAATCACAAACATAAGCAAGCCCTTTTTTTATTAATTTAACAGCCAATTTATAATTATCATCAAAATAATCGGATCCAAACAGGATTTTTGCCGGTGTATATCCTAACCATTCAATATCCTTTTTTATCGCATCTACAAAAGAACTATCTTCTTTAACGGGATTAGTATCATCAAATCTTAAATTAGTTTTACCGCCAAACTGTTTTGCTAATTCAAAATTCGTAATAATCGCACGCGCATGACCAATATGAAGATATGCATTAGGCTCCGGAGGAAATCTAGTTATTATACTATCAACTTTTCCGGTTCTTAAATCTTCTTCCATTATTGTTTTAATAAAATTTGATTCTATTTCCATTATATTACCCCTCTAAATTAAGTCGTGATTGACCATTTAATAATAAATCATCTGCTTCTCGATATTTTAAATATTGAAAATATCCAGCAGCAGCTATCATAGCTGCATTATCTGTACAATAAGCCATTTTTGGAAAAAATACATCTATGTCTGTTATTTTTTCTTTCATTTTCCTTCTTAAGCCTGAGTTGGCAGCTACTCCACCGGCAACGATTATTTGTTTTACTTTATATTTATCTTTAGCCTGAATTGTTTTCTGCACCAAAACATCTGTAACAGCTTCTTGAAAACTAGCACAAAAATCTTCAACATTTATTTCTTCGTTTCTTTGCTTCATGTTATGATGAACATTAATAACATGAGATTTTAAACCAGAAAAACTAAAATTAAAATCATGACTATCAATCATTGGTCTGGGAAAAAATAAAGTATCTTTACCTAAATTTGCCATTTTATCTACAACTGGACCTCCAGGATATGGAAGCCCTAAAACTCTAGCCACTTTATCATACGCTTCACCTACAGCGTCATCTTGTGTTTCTCCGAGTTTATTAAAGTCGTAATGGTCTTTCATTAGAATTAATTCTGTATGTCCCCCAGAAACGACTAAAGCTAGTAACGGAAAATTCATACCATTATCAATATAATTCGCGTAAATATGTCCGGCAATATGATGGACACCAATAATTGGAATATTGTAATTTAAACTAATAACTTTAGCTGCATTAACGCCTATAAGTAATGAGCCTATCAACCCAGGCCCTTTGGTAACTGCTATTAAATCTATATTTTCATATTTTAATCCTGCATCATTTATTGCTTTGTCAAAAACGTAAGTTATTCCCTTAACATGCTCTCTAGATGCAATTTCCGGAACAACTCCACCATACTCTTTATGAATATCAATTTGCGATAAAACGACATTAGCTAAAACTTCTTTACCATCTTTAACTATGCTTACACTAGTTTCATCACAACTGGTTTCTACACCCAATACATACATATTAATCACTTCCCAATCTTTTATACATTAAAAACGCATCTTCGCCATTATTATAATAAGCTTTTCTAACAGCAACCTGAACAAAACCATTCTTTGTATATAGTTTTATAGCCGCTATATTCGATGGCCTTACCTCTAGAGTAATCTCTTTTATATTTTTATCAATTAAAACTTTAAAAATATAGGTTAAAAAAATATTGCCAAATCCTTTATTTTGATATTTTGTTAAAATTACTAAAGAATTAATTTGAGCTTTGTCTTGATCTATCCACAAACTAACATAACCTAAAGGTTCTGAATTAGTCAATAAATAGAAACTTATAAGAGGATTTTCAAAATCTTCTTCTATTTTATTTTTTGTTGAAAAGTTATGAAAATATTCATTTTCACACTCAACTAAAAAATCTATATCTTCTCTATATGCTTCTCTTATTTTTACTTTCATCTTTAAGATTTCTTTCCGCCTCAGTAACTCTTAAATAATTAGGAGTTAAACTGTGAATATCTTCAACTTTCTTTAGAAGTTTGGAATTCAACAATTTTCTAACACAAGGTCTGCCTTCTTCAACGACACAATAATCAAACTCTAAACGGTTTTTGTAATCATCAATATTTTCCAGCTTATCATTGTTAATTTTAACTAATGTTTGACCAGTATTCTCATATAAACCCATAAACGCATTCCCTCTTCTCGCGTCAATTAGTGCTAAAACATAAGGCTTATCAGAATGGGATGCCATCAAAGCTAAAGATGAAACTTCATACACGTCAATATTATTTAAATATCCTATCATCTTAGCAACTGTTACACCAATTCTAACACCAGTATAACTTCCCGGCCCAATTCCAACTATAACTTGATCAATATCTTTTAAAGTTATATTTTCTTTATTTAGCATATTTTCTATAAATGGGATTATCGTTACAGAATGATTATTGATACCCTCTTCATAGACAAAATCTTTTTCAACTCCATCGATTATAAGAGATAAGAAAATATACTTAGTTGCTGTATCTATTATCAATTGCTTTAATGATTTCTTCATATTTCCCCTCTCCTTTTATTGTTAAATCCCTAGTGAATTCATCTATTACTTTAAAATCAATAGAAAGAAATTCTTTAGGTAACATACTAATAACATATGGATACCATTCAATAACGCTAATGCCTTCTCCATATATAAATTCATCTAATTCATAGTCATAACCAATATTTTCTAAGCGATATACATCCATATGATACAAAGAATATTTCCCGTCATAAATTTTTAAAATAGTAAATGTAGGCGAGTTTAAATTATCTACAACACCCATATATTTTGAAAAATATTTAGTAAATGTAGTTTTGCCTGATCCTAAATCTCCTGTTAAGCCTATTATCATTCCTGGAAATATAAAATCCGCAATTATTTTTGCTAATTTACTTGTATCATCCATCGAATTTAATCTTATTTTAGTTTCCAATATTTAACACTCATTTCATTAATATATTTATAGTAAAATTATATCATAATTAACGTAAAAACCAATAAAATTCAATTATAACATCTAATTTAGCCGATCATAAACCAGTTTTTATAGTTAATAATTTTTTTATGTGTTATAATTAACATTGATATTTAATTAAAATAAGGAGTTTAATATGTTTTTAATTATACATAATCCTCTATCAAGTAATAAAAAATCAAAAAAAACAACTTTAAAATATGTCAAATTTTTTAAAAAACAAAATATACCTTTTAGATTAAGATCAACTTTAAAGATTGACAATTTAAACAAGTATTTGGAAAAAAATGATAATATCACCGACATCTTATACTTAGGTGGAGACGGATCAATTAATTATTTGATCAATAATGTAGACCTTAATCAAGTTAAACAAAGAATCTATTTGGGTAAAAGTGGTTCTGGTAATGATTTCTTTAGAACATTAACAAAATACAGAAAGGCAAATATAACAATTGGACAAGCCAATACCAATATTGGTTCAACCAAATTTATAAACGGTTGTGGTTTAGGATTTGATGGTTTAGTTTGCCATTATGTAAATAATGATAGCAAAAAGGGTAAACTATCATACTTTTTAAATGTTTTCCGCTCAATTATTAAGTATCAACCCGTTGAATTAGATTTAATAGTTGATAATGAAAAATATAATTTTAAAAAGGTTTTTGTTTCCGCAATTCAAAATGGTAAATATTTTGGCGGAGGTATGAAAGTAACTCCAAAAGCAGATCCTACAGATGATGAATATGAAATATGTGTAGCTCATAATTTATCCAAACTATTTTTACAACTTGTTCTAGTAACGATTTACCCTGGTTGGCACCGCTTTTTGAAAAAAAGAGTTACAATCCTTAAAGGAAAAGATATTAAAATAACCCATCCACATGAATCTTATTTTCAAGCTGATGGTGAAGTTATGGGCAATATCAATAGCGTCCATATTACTAAAGTAGAAAAAAGAGAATTTTACGCTTTCTTTAAAAAAGATTTTAAAAATAAATCAGCCAATTAAATTTGGCTGATTTTTATTTTATAATTTCTCTTCTAACTCTTTTTTTAATTTTTCATAACCTGGTTTTCCCAATAAAGCAAACATGTTCTTTTTATATGCTTCAACTCCAGGTTGATCAAACGGATTTACTTCTAACAAATATCCGCTTACACCAACTGCTAATTCAAAAAAGTATACTAAATATCCAAAATTATAAGCGTTCAATTTATCAATAGTAATAACTATGTTAGGTACTCCTCCGTCTTTATGAGCTAAAAGCGTACCTTGTAAAGCTTTTTTATTGACGTAATCTAAACCTTTATGTTTTAGGTAATTTAATCCATCTAAGTTAGCTTCATCTTCAGTAATTATTACATCTTTTTCTGGATTTTCAACATTTATAACTGTTTCAAAAAGGATTCTTTCTCCATCTTGAATGTATTGACCTAAAGAATGCAAATCAGTTGAAAAAGTTCCGCTGGCAATAAAGAGTCCTTTATGGTCTTTGCCTTCTGATTCTCCAAATAATTGTTTCCACCACTCAGAAAAATAAGTAAGCTTAGGTTCATAGTTGACAAGCATTTCGATACTATAGTTATTTCTATACAATAAATTTCTTAACGCAACATACATATGAACATCATTCTTATAAATGTTATATTTACTATATTCTTTTCTAGCGGCTTTAGCTCCTGATAACATTTGTTTAATGTTCACTCCACTAGCAGCTATCGGCAAAAGCCCTACAGCTGTAAGGACAGAAAATCTTCCCCCTACATCATCTGGAACTACAAAAGTTTTATATCCATTTCTATTAGCTAACTCTCTCAAAGCACCTTTGGATTTATCTGTTGTAGCATAAATTCTTTGAGAAGCACCTTCAAGCCCATACTTTTCTTCTAAAAGGTTCTTTAAAACTCTAAAAGCAATCGCTGGTTCTGTTGTTGTACCAGACTTAGATATAACATTAATAGCAAATTCTTTATTTTTCAAATAATCAGTTAATTCATTTAGATATGTACTAGACATATTATGACCTGCAAAAATAATATCGATATTTTTTCTTTTTGGAAAATAAGGTTTTAAAAATTCTAATGCAGCTTTAGCTCCTAAATATGAACCGCCAATCCCTATAACAACAAGAATTTTTGCTTGTTGTCTTATTTTTTTTGCTGCTTGATATATCTCTTCAATTTCTTGAGGATCAACTTTTGCCGGAAGCTCTAACCAACCTAGATAATCATTGCCTAAACCGGTTTTTTCCTCTAATTTCTTTCTGGCATACTTAATTTCTTTATTAATATTTTCCAATTCTTCATCTTTAATAAATGGCATAGCGTATTTATAATCCAACTTTAGATGTTTATTCATTTTAATATCCTCCTATTACAAAAATTATTATATCATGAAAAATATAATTATTACTATTTTAAAGTTTAAAATGCAACCAATTACCTATTTAACAAAAAAATAATTCAAATTATTAAAATTTGAATTACTCTTTTCATTTGTTGTCTTTTTGATACTTTTCTACCCAAGCTTTTAACATAGTTTCAAATGGTTTAAAACCAGCTGTAACTTCAGTAGATTCTCTTTTTTTACGTCTTTTCTTATTTTGGGTTTTGTAACTTAAGCTTATTTTGTTATCTTCAACTTTGATAACTTCAAGCGTTACTTCATCCCCGACACTAAGATAGTCTTCTATACTTCTTACATAACCATCACTAATTTCAGAAATGTGGACTAATCCATCAATTTCATCATTAATTTTTACAAAAGCTCCGTATGGTTTGATATTAGTAATCCGACCTTTGACGATGTCACCTTGTTTCATATTAAACACCCCTCAAAGAAACTGTAAACATTATAACATAAAATCAAGTTTTTTCAAACATTATATATCCCCAGAAAAAATAAAAAGAGTAATTGAATTTCAATTACTCTTTATCTCCTACAGCATTATGGGCAATTGAACTAGCTGCAGCTGCTGCTATAGCTCCGATTATATCATCTAAAAAAGTATGACATTTATCTTCTCTTTTACCCATCTCATCTAATTCACCAATTATCCCTGGCTTAACTTTATCAACATAACCAAAATTAGTTAACCCAATCGAACCATAAACGTTAGTAATTGATAAAACTAAAATTTCATCAATACCATACAATGGATTGTCTTCACTAACTAAAGTCTGAAGTGGCTCTGATAACATCTTTTTTTCCGCTAACATATCTAGTTCAACACCAGTTACTATCGCATTTTGAACTTCACGTTTATCTAGAACTCTGTTAACTGCAGATAAGCACAATTCTTTAGTGATTTCTGGTATATATTTTTTTTGCAAATCATAAACAATATCAACAACTCTATCTAGAGTCACTCCGCGTTTTTCTAAAAGATTAACGCATATTTCCTTCATTTTCTTTTGTTTTTCTACCATATATGCTCAACTCCTATAACTCCAGGAACTCTTTCCAATAGAGTATCTTCAATTAAATCTGACATTGTTGATTCAAAACCAGCGCAACCAACACATGCGCCTTGTAATTTTACATATACTATTCCATCTTCAAATTTGACAAATTCTATATCTCCGCCATCTCTATTAATATATGGTCTAATTAATTTAATTACTGTTTTTATCTCTTCAATAATTTCTTCGTAATTCATATACTCACCTCTAATCCTCAAATTTTTTATCTTTATTATAATTAGGATTTTTCAAGATATAATAAGCACAATTAGGAGAGCATGATTCCATTATATAATCAGGAATAGTTTGGTAATTATCGCTATTAAAGCCTTTAATCCTCAGTAATCCTCCGGAATAATCTCCCACTATATAAGGATAAATTTCAAAAAATTCTACATATCTTTTATTAAAATCATCTAAAACAAAAGCTTCTCGATAATTTTTTATCAATTCAAATTCCCCATGAATAGACTCTATCATATCTATCACTCCTTTTTGTGTTTCTATTTTACCATAATTTTATTTTAAAATTAAATAATATTACTCTTAAAAGATTAAAAAACTAAGAGAAGTTCTCTTAGTATATTTAGTCTAGCATATAATCAGATTTTTCAAGAACAACAATAGCTTCACAAATTACGCCTTCTTCTCTACCGACGAAACCTAAACCTTCAAAAGTAGTAGCTTTAACTGATATCAATTTTACATCACAGTTTAAAATTCTTGCGATATTTTCTCTCATATCTTTAATATAATGCCTTATTTTTGGCCTTTCTAAAGAAATCATAGTGTCAAGATTAGAAATATCATAGCCTTTAGAATTAACATAATTAAATACTTCTTTCAAAATTAGTTCTGAATTATAACCTTTATATTTGGGATCATCATCAGGGAAAAACTTACCTAAATCTCCAAGAGATAAAGCTCCCAACATTGATTCGGCTACAGCATGTAATAAACAGTCTCCATCAGAATAACCTACAGTTCCCTTGTTATGAGGTATTTCTATTCCTCCTAAAACAAATTTAGCGTTTTCTTTAAGGGGATGCACATCTTTTGAAAAACCTATTTTTATCATAGTATTGCCTCCAATATTTTAATGTCCAATTCTGTTGTTAATTTAATGTTAAATTCGTTACCTTCTACTATTATAACATCATCTTGTATTTCTTGCATATATAAACTTGCATCATCAGTGTAAGTATTTTGGTTGGTCGCAGCTAATTCGTATGCTTTAATAATCTTACTAGTTTGAAATGCTTGTGGAGTTTGTAAAAATACATATTCATCTCTATTAGCGTATTTCTTTAATTTTTTAAAACTTTGCTTAGCTAATGATTCTTTTACTTTTCTGGCTAAAACACAAGCGTTTTCCTTAACTGTTACCTTTAAATTATCAATATCTTTCTTATCCAAAAACGGTCTAGCACCATCATGGATAAAAACATATTTATTGGTCACTTTTTTTAGCCCCATATAAACAGAATCTTGTCTAGTTATTCCCCCGGTAGTGATTTTGACATTCCTGCCATTCATTAATTCTCTCACGTGAATGAGATCCTTAAAACTAGTTACAATAATCACTTCAGTGAAATTTGAATCCTTTAAAAAGAAGTCAACGGAATACTCTAATACACTCTTATCATGAATCTCATAAAAAACCTTGTTATAACCTAAATTAAGTCTAGCACCTTTTCCCGCAGCCAAAATAATAACTGAGTACATAAATTATCCTCCAAAAATTGAGTAATTTTGTTTGTTATTTCTTATAGCTTCTTCTAAAGCCTTATTGCTTAAACTAATAAATTCGCTAATATCAATATTTTGCCAAGGATCATTTTTGATTATACCTATATTAGGATATACTACTTGAACGATTCCACCAATATTTATTCTAACGTTAATCAAATCGCCCCCGCTTACTAATGCTCTATGTAAATTTGCATATCTTTGTTCGTCTTGAATTATAACAGCAAATTGAATTCCTGTTATCCTAAATATCGTGTTATTTTCTCTAGCAAAGTGAAATTTCATTTGCTTTACATATTCAGCAATCATTAAATTACCAACATCTCTACCAAATCTTTTATTGATATCTGGAATATTAGTAAGATGCATCATTGCTAAATAGAAAGTTTTTTTGTCTTTTCTTAAGGTTGATAGCTGATTTGTCAAATCATCTTCATTAGGCAACCCATCAATAATCTGAATTGATGTTTCAGGAAACAACTTCATATCTATCTTTTTAATAATAGATATTATATATTCTTTATTTCCGTGTTCAAACATTTTTCCTTTTTCTTCAACCCATGTGTAAGAATCCCCTATCTTTAAACGATACTTTTGAATAAATTCAGGGACTTTTTTGCTGACCTTTTTTATTGTTTGCAAATATGTGTTCTTATCTTCTGAATGAAAATACTCAAGGTATTCTTCCATCTTTATTTGCGCTTCGTTAGAACCAATCACTTTTAAAATTTCATCAGTTAAAAACAAACCTTCTCTGTCATCATCATAAAAAATAATTCCATCATTCAATAAACCAATTGTATAGATAAATCTCTTTCTTAATAGTTCGGAAATATCTTTGGTGTTTTTCAATTCTTTTTCTAATTCAAAGAAATCATAGTCAGTTAAATTATGGGTAATCTTAATCTTATTTTTAAAAGAAACCGCTAAAACAATAACAATTAGATATAGTAAATATTGATAATATAACTTATAGTTTATTTCTCCCAAGAAAACGAAAGTTTTAGGAAAAAACTCTACTAATACAAACAATATTAAAATTATAGAAACAATCAATAGTTTCCAAACAGTTAATTTTTTATATAAAATTGTACTAAATAAAAATAAAGTAACTATTAAAGCAAGTGAGATGTAGTAAAGATAAATGTCCATATAAACTCCTGATTATTTTTTTATACTGGTTTTAACATAGATAACTGGATAATAATAAGTAATTAATATTCCAAAAAATAGAAAACTATAGAACATTGACAGATAACTGTTGTTAGTCAAATAAGCTCCAATCAATATAACTAAAAATATAAAAGCCCAAATAAATGTTAAACCACTAGTAATAATTTTGAATAATTTAGTGTTTCTATAATCGATATTCATATCATACTGGTGATATAAATAAACCACTGGATTATTAATAAAAACTGATAATAAAAGTGTTAAAATTATAAATGCAAGGAAAATATCGTCAGATAGCATATTATTAAACCAGCCTGAAAATACCGATAATAAACTGAAAGTTAACAAACCTAGATTCAATACTATGCCAAACCAATCAACACTTTCATAAATCTTATACTTGATAATACTTGTAATTAAACTAAGAACAAAAGCTATTGGAAAGATATAAATATTACTATAAAAATTACTTAGGAAAGCTGCTATAGAATAAATAAAAATATGGGCAAAAAATAACTTAACTCCAAAAAACTTAAATTTAGATATTAGATAATCTTCTGGGCTATATTTTTGATAATCATCGAGTTGAAAAGCTTTGACTGCTGTGAATAAAAGATCTATATCTCCTCGATACTTCACGAATCCAGATTCCAAAGATTGATTAAAGCTTGCTTTTTTAAGCAATAAATCCGATAATTTATCATTTGCCGCATAAATAGATAAATCCGGCAAATTATATTTACCATAGTGGACAACAATATTCTTTCCTTTAGTTCTAATAAAATAAATGCTTTTCCCTATATGAAAATTAATATGGATTTCTTTGTTTCCGAAAAATTGGTGTTGATAGTTATGTCTTATCATCATCATGATTTCATCATTAGATATGTATTCAAAATCATCTTTGTTATCGCCATAATACAATCTATCTTCAATCTTATCGGCATAAACAATACCTTGATTTATCACTCCATAGAATTTTGCTTCTGGCCTAATAAAGTCTCCACCAACAAATAAACTATCGAAAACTTGAATATGCTCTAAAGATTCAACATCAATTAACTCATTAATTGACAAATTTTTTCTTAGTTTTTCATCTCTTAGCATAGATAAGTATTTTTTTTCTTTGCCGAGTTTAAAAGCGATAAGAAATTTTTTGATTTTAGGGAAATATTTATATAAATTTTCTAATACTTCTTCAGTTTTTACTTCTTTATCAAAATTATATGCAATATCAAGGCATAATAAACCTTCTTTTTTTCGCAAATCTTGATTTATACCTTTAGAATAATTATACATTCTAACTAACTGAATTTCATCATTATAATTATTTTTAAAATAATATAGCAAATCATTTATACCGATATCAGCTAATTTTGTGTTTAACACTAAATAAAGCGTATTAATTCTTCTTTTTGAATCTAAATTAGGATAGTATAATTCTAATGTTTTTAAGTCTTCCTCTTCCACCTTAAAATACTTTTGATAAAATTCTATCGGATTAGAGCTAACGAAAAAATACTTTGCATATAATAAGTTATTTTCCTGATCGATAATTGCTTCAATTTTATTTTTCTTATTAATCACAAATTCTTTTACAGAGGTATTTAAAAAAGCATCAGGATTAATTAATTTAATTTTTTTAATACACAGTTCACATATTTCTTTATACGATTGTTTTAGGTGATAAAATCCTGATTTTAACCCAACTAAAAAACTACTGAAGAAACTATAAGCGCTGACTTCATTTATATCAAGCCCATTAATAAAATCATTAATACTAAACTCCAAAATAAGATTTTCGTCGCTGAAATATTTTGATAATAAATCATATAAAGACATATCTCCCCATTCAATCATCAACGATGTTAAAGTATAGTCTTTATTTATCAACATATTAGTATACTGTTCTATATAATTGTGATAGTGCTTTTCTAAATCTTCAAAAAAAACATCAATCTCTTTAATATTTTTCGGATAATTTCTTACTAAATATATTCTAAAATCTTCTAGTGAATTTGATTGTTTTTTTAGTGAACCGTCTTGTTCTACAATAATCTGATTTGCTATTTGTTCAGAACTAATAGATTTTTCTAAACCTAAATTATCCAAATATGCATAAGTAAGTCCAAAATCAGCTAATCCAGTAGCTATATTATTTCTATTATATAAAAATTTATATATTTTATCTTTATTCTTAAAATTCACTTTTTCATAGTCATATGAATTAAGGTTACCGTCTTGAACAACTAAAACTCGTCTCATTTTTCTCGATAAAAACAAGGCAACAGTTAAAGCATATAAATCTTGTCCAATAACTATACAATCATACTCTCTCAAGGTTTCACCACCTTAATTATCAAACAAATTATAACATAATATAAATATATTTGCTATTGGCTAAAAAAATAAAGCGCTCATGAGCGCTTTATTCAATTTTTAAGAATTTTTCAAAATATAAATTCAGCGTTTCGCGGCTAATATTATACTCAATTTCTTTGTTTATAGTTACACTAACATGTCCAGTTTCTTCTGATACAACTATAGTAAAAGCATCACTTTGTTCGCTTATTCCTATAGCAGCTCTATGTCGAGTTCCATAATGCATTGGTAAATCAGTTCTTTTTGTAGATGGATAATAAGCTTTAGCACATAAAATTTTATTTCCTCTAATAATTACTGCGCCATCATGTAATGGTGCATTTGGAATAAATATAGAAGAGAGCAATTCTTTTGATACATCAGCATTTAACATTAATGCTTTATTAACTATTTTGGATAAATCTACTTTTCTTTCAATAGTTATTAAAGCGCCTATTCTATTCTTAGATAAAAACCCAACCGCTTCATATAAATGATCCGCTAAATCGTTATTGGTAGTTAAAGTTTTTTCTTTAGCGGTTTTTATTCCGGTCTTTTGAGCGAATTTGAAAATATCATCAGTAAATAAAAGAAACAATAAATATATGACAGGCAAAAACAAAACAATTTTTAGCCATAAGTCAAGATCAGTATTATTTTCGGTAATCAAAAAATAGACTGATAAACCAGCTAAAACAAAAAAAGATAATTTAGCTATGCCGGCTTTTATAAATGTCAATTTTGTTTCTTGTAACAAAACAAAAATGGCATAAAGATATGTAATTATAATCAATAAACCAAAATTACCCATAATAATACTCCTATAATATAAATTATAAACTAAAATAAAGATTAATTAAACATTATTTTTCAATATCAGTTTTTTTAAACACTAAATCTAATGCAAAATAAGCAATTGGTATTAACAAAGCTGAAGCTAAGAAAGGAGCTATTGATTCTGCAATTGGATAAACTAAATAATCTATTCCTATCCATTTTACAACTATAAAATCAAATAAAGCCGCTAAAGAACTGCTTATCAACAGCCTGGTAAGAAATACTAGTAAAACAATAGAAAATTGCATAGTTGATTTGTTTTTAGGCTTAAATGTAAAGTATGCATTAGCGAAATAAGAAAAAACAGACGCTACTATGAAAGCAATTGTGTTAGAGAAAAAAGCTCCTGCAAAAAAACTATCACTTTCGACAACATATACAAGGTTATAAATTAGTAAATGTATTAAGGTGTTTAAAACACCGATAATACCGAATGTAAGAAATTTTTTGGTTAAAAAATTTCTTTTAATAAACAAAAACAATTTAGACAATCTCAATATCCTCCGATGTTTCTTCCACCAAGTAAACAGGACGGTTCATAATTTGCTTGCGATTAGAATACAATAAGTAGATTATAATATAAGCGAAAACACTCATTATTAATACTAACAACGAAATGTGAAGACCTATTATTAAGGTTTGCAAATCAAAAATATTAGTAAAGTATAAAATTATATCACCAGCAACTAAAGCAAGGCCAAAAAAGAAAAACATAACTGGCATTACTAACAAAATTGTTGAAAACTGATTCATTCCATTAAAAGCGTATTTTACTAAAGATTTAAAACTCCAAGAACTCTTACCATACTGTCTAGGTATGAAATCATATTCAATACATTTTCTTGGATATCCAACCCAAGAAAAAATCCCTTTAATAAAACGATAGTTATCTTTAACTCTTAAAAATGCATCAACTACAATTTTATCCATTAACTGATAATCTTTAGCGCCGTTATCTAACGGTCTTTCTGTATATGCGTTATATATTTTATAAAACATATTGGCGAAAAAAGTTCTTAATTTAGGTTCGCCTTTTCTAGATTTACTTCTAGTATAGACAATTTTATATCCTTCAGAATGATATTTAATCATTTCTGTTATTAATGAAGGTGGTTGTTGCAAATCACAGTCAATTATTATTATAAAATCCTTGTCTCTTGAGCTCTCTAAACCAGCATGCATTGCTGCTTCTTTACCAAAATTACGTGATAAAGAAATATACTTAACTGATTTATCAATTTTAGTTAACTTTAAGATTTCTTTTAATGTATCGTCTTTTGAACCATCATTTATAAATAATATATCAAATTCGATATCATCATATTTAAGATATTTTATTGCTTCGTTATAAAATAAAGCAATGTTTTTTTCTTCATTAAAGGCAGGTACTATTAATCTGGCTTTTTTCATTTAATTTACCTCTTTTTTCTTTTTTAGCATTAATGGTGTTACAAAGATAAGTAGATACACAGATAAAGAACCTAAGCTAACATATAATCCTAAATCTAAGTATTTTGGCGTAAATTTCAAACTAATATCAACCATTTCAGTTCCTTTTGGAATTATAACGCCTAAAAAACCACCGCTAACACTAATTTTATCATAAATTTGACTAGAAGTGAATTCCCAATCATCTGAGTAAGCCACTGGGATAATCACTATTTGATCCTTAGTCGTAATTGTTTTATTATTATATGTTAAATTAATAGAACTACCACTTATCTCTAAATGTTTATTAGAAATATTATCATCTGGAATAATTTCTTCAAAATCTTCACTATCTTGAACGACGTACCTTAATCTAAGGTTAAATAAATCAGAATAACTATACATACCAGAAGTTTTAAATAAATAAATTTTATCAGGTTTAGTATTGTAATAATAAAAACCATCTAAGCTTTCATAAGTATTTCCATATTCATCTACAACAAACATTCTCTCAAAAGCTTTTTCTAAGCTCATTTCAAAGAAAATAAAACCTTCTTCAGAATCTAAATTTATTTGAGATAAATCATATTCTAAATATGCAGCAGCGTTAATAGCATTTTCAGCTCTTACTTTTAAATATGGTGCAGAATTCAATTTCTCATTTTTTTCAATATAAATTTTAGTTGGTCTTTGCCAAAATTCACATTTAAAATGAAATGGCGCATTTGATTCAGTTTGATCAGCCCCTAAATTATAAGGCTCACAGAGTTTTCTATTACCATCTTCAAATTCCATAAAAACACCGTTCTTTGATAAATCACTAATCTTTCTCGATGAATCAGCGAATTTAATGTATAAAGCCCCAGCGTTAAATATAACATCGATAGTATCTTCATCATAAATAAAGAATTCTCTTTCAATTTCATCTTGATTTCCTGTTTCATCATATCCGGTAGTTACTATTAAATCACCTGTGTAAGTTCTATAGGCTGATATTGATGATGAAGACAAGTTATCTACATCATTATAATACTCCAAGTCATATTGATCCATATCATATTCTTTATCAATATCTATGATTGCGGCATTTATAAATACTTTTTGTCTTGCAAAATTAGAATTTAAGTCTTTTAAACTATTATAACTAATACTATCACTATCATCAGAATAAAAATAACTACTAAAAACGCTGAAATTTTGTGAATAATTCATTTCATAAAGTTCAAAAGTCTCATTGCTTGCTATTTCTTTAAAATATTGTGTATCAAAATTATAAATATTTTGGTTATCTACCAAAATATACTTATAACCTAAAAAATGATTAACATAATAGCCAAAATAATTCATTTTGCTTTTTGATTGATACTCGTTACTATTGAAAATCATTTTGCTAATAGCATTAGTCTCTGAATCAGTCCATGAGTGAAAAATATATGTGTTTGTTGGGAAAACAGTCATTCGATTAAAATTTGTTTTTTCTACACTTAATCTACTCATATCCACATAAACTCTATAGAATTCATCTTGCTCCAGATTTTCTTCTAAAAAATCATTAATTTCTTGCATATTGTTGAATACATCAATTTTACCTCTAAAAGCAAAAGGTCCAGAATAAGTATATCCAACAGCAACAATGACTTCAATCCATAAAGCAATTTTAATAACAGTGAATTTCTTTAACCACCCAAAAACTAAAATTATAATTAAATAAATAATTGATATTCCCATTAACACTGTATCGGCTGTCATAGCTTCTTTTCCAGCATAATGAGTATCTATATTTAATTTTTTTATATAGTAATAAATCAAAAAAGAAACTAACGGCAAGAGTATGCCAATAATTATGGTAATATTAGTCATCTTAACTTTTTCAAAACCATAATTATCAAAAACATGAGCTAATGCCATTACTTGAAATAATGGTAAGAGGTTTATCCATCTAGTATACGGTTTATCTAAAGTCCCAGAAAACACATAAGAAAAAATAGGGAAAAACATAAAAATCAAAAAAACTAAAAAAGCAATCTTATAAACTCTACTAATTTTGTCTTTCATAAAGAAAATGTAACTCATGTAAACAAAACCAATAATAGTAATATATAAAGATATGTGTTCTAGTCCATAATCGTTTTCAAAACCATAAAAAGCCACTGGCCTTTGTTCGGTAAATATTTTTGCCAAATATCTAAAATATATTTCCGGTTGAAACAATTCCAATTCATAAGAACCTATATTAACAATCCATGAATTAAAAGATGCTTGTGATCTATATGTTTCTTCTAGAATAAAAGTTATTGATGGCAATAAGATTATCCCCGCCATCAAAACTCCTAAAATCAATAAACTTAAGAATATTATCCCGTCTTTTAAAAAATGAAATAAATTGAATTTTTGATACTTGAAATACTCTATAATATATCCAAAAGATATAAAAGCTAATAACATATAAGCTAAATAGAAGTTATAAAAAACAATCAAAACGGCGAAAAGAGGAACAATCCACCTTTTCTTATGGAAGAAATAATGGATAACGATAAATCCTAAAGGTAAATAGAACATAATTGATAAGAATGCAGGGAACGCCATGTAACTGACCATTCCTCCACTAACAAAATAAAAAATACTCATCCAAAATATTGTTCTATTTTTCATGTTTTTTAAATGGAAGTAATATGCTAAAGTCATGACTCCTAAAAATACTTTAAACAATTCCATTATTGAATAAGCAATCTCGGTTGGCATTATATAACTTAAACCTAATGTCAAAAAAGTAAATATATCTAAAGGAATATAATAAATATCTGAAAAAATTGAAGCACCAAAATAATTATTTAGATTAAACAAAGACAAAGACCCTTCTTTTATCGAAGAGATGAAATCAATCATTATGGTATAATATTGCAAAATATCATCCGAAAAATTATTATAAAAACTATTGTTTATAGCAATAATTCCTGCTTGTATAAAAAACAAAACTGTGAAAATGAGTAACGCTATAAACTTAAAAGTTTTCTTTCTGCTTGAAAAACATGAGGTAAAATATTTCGTAAATGACTTTTGTAGGTTAGAAAAACTCTTTTTTAAAGCTAACATCTTTACTCCTAAATAATTGTATTGTTGATAGTAAATTATTATATCATAATTTAAGGCGATAAAATAGTGAAAATTTCAAGTTTAATTGCAAATAATGGTCGCTTTATATATAATAAAACATGAGGTGAATTATGGAAAAAGCAATAATTGTAGGATTAGATACTGGTAATGATGAATTCTTTTTAGAAACTATGGAAGAATTGCAAAATTTAGCCGCTGCTTGTAATGTTGAAGTGTGTGATAGATTAGTTCAAAAAAGAGATGCTCCTACAGCTAATTATTATATCGGTGAAGGAAAAGTTGATGATTTATTAAACTTGATAACAGTATATGATGCTAATGTTGTTATTTTTAACGATGAACTAAGCCCTAGCCATATTAGAAATTTAGAAGAAAAATTAGAAATAAAAGTAATCGATAGAACTGTATTAATTTTAGATATTTTTGCAAGAAGAGCTAAAACTAAAGAAGCAATGCTTCAAGTAGAGCTTGCTCAATCTCAGTATATGTTGCCAAGAGTTGTAGGCATGTATAAATCTTTATCTCGTCAAAAATCTGGTACTGGTTCAAAAGGCCCTGGTGAACAACAACTAGAGCTTGATAGAAGAATCCTTAGAGATCGTATAAGTCATTTAAAAGGAGAACTCAAGGACTTAGTTAAAGTAAGAAGAACTCAAAGAGAAAAAAGAAAAAACAGTTTAATGAAGACTGTTTCAATCGCTGGTTACACAAATTCTGGTAAATCCTCTCTAATGAATTCCGTTATTAGGCACACTAATAACCAGCATAAAGATATGTCTTTTAGCGAAAATATGTTATTTGCAACATTAGAAACCAAAACCCGTAAAATAAGTTTAGATAATAAAAGTAATTTTTTATTAACAGATACAGTAGGGTTTATAAGAAAACTACCGCATGACTTAATTGAAGCATTTAAATCTACTCTAGAAGAAATCAATGATTCATCTTTGATACTACACGTAATTGATTTATCTAATCCAAATTATGAACATCAAATACTAACTGTTGAAACTGTTTTAGAAGAATTGGGAGTTAAAGATATACCAACAATATATGTTTTCAATAAGATTGACTTGTTAGATAAAATACCTGTAATCAGTAGAAAAAATTCGGTTTTAATATCTGCTAAAAAAGACTTAAATATCGATAAATTAATTAATATGATTAATGATGAATTATATAAGACTTTTGACGTTAAAATGCTCATACCTTTTAATGACAGTTCAATTTATTCTGAATTAAAAGAAAATTCAGAAATATATGAAACTGAATATACAAACGAGGGAATTTTTATAAGGGCAAATATTAATGATTACTATTTTCATAAATATAAAAAGTATTTAAAATAAAAAAATCATCATTAATTTGATGATTTTTTATTTAGAAAAATAATTTTCTATAATTTTCTTAATCTCCTCACTGCTCTTTGCGTTAACAATTTCAGTTTTTATTTTTGATGCTCCAGGTAGCCCTTTAATGTACCACGCACCATGTGTTCTCATTTCTAAAGTTGCTATATGTTCGCCTTTATATTGAATCAAATGTTCCAAATGTTTTAGCAAGTATTCTTTTTTAGTATTAGAACTAATTTCTTGTTCATATACACCACTATCAAGATAATCTATGGTTTGTTTAATTAGCCAAGGATTCCCAAGTATTCCTCTCCCAATCATAACTCCATCGCAACCGGTATATTCGAGCATATATTTTGCATCTTCAGGGGTTCTAATATCACCATTACCTATAACAGGTATTGAAACTGCTTCTTTAACAGCTTTAATAACTGATAAATCAGCTTTACCTGAATACATATCTGTTTTAGTCCTTCCATGCACAGCAATCATACATGCACCGGCTTGTTCCATCAGTTTTGCAAACTCAACTGCGTTAATGTTTTTGTGATCCCAACCACTTCGAATTTTAACCGATACGGGTTTAGAAACATTTTCAACAATTTTAGAAACAATATCATATGCTAATTGTGGTGTTGTCATAAGTTTCGATCCACTACCCGCCTTTGTGACTTTAGGGACCGGACAACCCATATTAATATCGATAATATCACAATTTGATTCTTTATCAATAATTTTAGCAGCCTCTACCATTGTTTCAATTTCACTACCAAATAATTGTAAAGCTATTGGCTTTTCATATTCATTAATTTCAATCATATCATGAGTTTTTTTATTTTCATAAAGTAACCCTTTGTCAGAAATCATCTCGGTATATATTAATCCGGCTCCAAATTCCTTTAAAATTAAGCGATATGATAAATCTGTCACGCCAGCCATTGGAGCAACAAAGACATTATTATTTAAAACTAAATTTTTAACCTTTAATTTCATAAAAACCACCTTTAATATAAATAATTATATCTTATTAATTGAAAATTGCAAAAAAATAGATTTTTTACTTTTATATGTTATAATTTTGATTTGGAAGGTGATATATATGAACGATTATTTAGTAAAAGCATATGCATTTGGCGGTACGGTAAGAATTTATGCCGCAACCACTACAAATTTAGTTGAAGAAGCAAGAAAAATTCATGACACATATCCTGCAGCTAGCGCTGCTTTTGGTAGAGTACTAACAGCATCTTTAATTATGGGAGCAATGTATAAAGGCGATCAAACACTAACAATTAGAATTGATGGAGGCGGTCCAATAGGTAAAATAATCGCATCAGTCAATGCTAATGGAATTGTCAAAGGAGTCGTTGAAAATCCGCATGTACATATCTCGGATAAGAATAAATTAGCAGTAGGCATGATAGTTGGAAACAATGGATTCATTCACGTTACTAAAGACTTAAAAGTTCGAGATGTATTTACCTCGTCAGCTGAGTTACAAACAGGAGAAATAGCTGATGACTTTACTTACTACTTTGCTAAGAGCGAACAAATTCCCTCATCGGTTGGCTTGGGAGTTTTAGTTAATGAAAATAATGAAGTTTTTGCAAGTGGCGGATTTATTTTGCAAGTGATGCCTGGAGTAAAAGATGAAACAATCGCCAAAATAGAAACAAATATAAACTCTATGAAGCCTATATCAGAATTAATTAAAGAAAATTATAAACCAGAAGACATTATAAATTTTATTACTAAAGGAAGCCACGAATTGGTTGATGAAATGCCTCTTAAATATGAATGTGACTGCTCAAAAGAACGTTTTGAAAATGGTTTAGCGACTTTAGATATTAAAGATTTAGAATCAATAATTAATGATGGCGAAACAATTGAAATTCAGTGTGAATTTTGTAAAACAAAATATAATTTTACAGTTGATGAACTAAAGAAAATAAAATCAAAAAAATAGGTTTGCGAATTAATTCGCAAACCTTTTTATTAATATTTTAATGGGTATTTATCAGTTAAAACTTTAACTCTTTTTTTAACTTCTTTCAATATATCTTCATCTTCAGGATTCATTAGAATCATATCAATTAAAGTTGCAACTTCTATAAAATCTTCTTCCACAAACCCTCTGGTTGTCATTGCTGGAGATCCTAATCTAATACCGCTTGTAACAAATGGTTTTTTTGTATCATATGGGATTGTATTTTTATTACAAGTAATATTAGCTGCATCTAATAGATTTTCAGCTTTCTTTCCTGACATCTTAGCTTTGGACAAAACATCTAATAAAAGTAAATGATTATCAGTACCGCCACTTACAACATGATATCCAAGTTCTATAAATTTATCAGCAAAAGCTTTCGCATTTTTTACTACTTGCTTTTGATATTCTATAAAATCATCTGTTAGAGCTTCTTTAAAAGCTGCGGCTTTGGCAGCTATAATATGCATTAAAGGGCCGCCTTGAATTCCAGGAAATACTACACGATCTACATTCTTAGCTATTTCTTCGTTATTAGTTAAGATTATTCCTCCACGTGGTCCTCTTAAAGTTTTATGTGTTGTGGAAGTCACTATATCTGCATAATCACATGGGTTAGGATGTAAATTAGCAGCAACTAGACCGGCGATATGAGCCATATCAACCATAAATAACGCTCCAACTTTATCACAAATTTCTTTAAATCTCTTAAAATCAATTATTCTTGGATAAGCACTTGCTCCAGCGACAATTAATTTAGGTTTAATTTCTAAAGCCTTTTTTTCTAGTTCGTCATAATCGATAGTTTCCGTTTCTTTATTAACAAAATATGGATGAAATTCATAGTCTATTCCGCTAAAACTTAAAGGATGACCATGAGTTAAATGTCCTCCTTGGTCAAGCGCCATACCTAGAACCTTATCTCCGGGATTTAATATTGCACGATAAGCTCCCATGTTTGCAGTTGAGCCTGAATGTGGTTGAACATTAGCGAATTTAACATTAAAAAGTTTCTTAACTCTTTCTCTAGCTAATTCTTCTGCTTCATCGACAAACTCACATCCTCCATAGTATCTTTTACCAGGATAACCTTCAGCGTATTTATTTGTTAATACGCTTCCATCAGCTTCTAAAATTGCTGGTGAAACAAAGTTTTCAGATGCAATTAATTCAATGTGTGATTGTTGTCTTTCCAACTCCCTCTGAATGACTTGAAAAAGTTCATTATCAGATTTTTTTAAATTCATAAACTTTTCTCCTTTATAAAGTCCAAATATATTTTTTTAAACTCTTCTAAACTAAGAGCTTCTCCTCTAATTGTATCAACTATATTGTTTCTTTCAAGTAAATCTTTAAAAAATTGTTTAGAGCATTCCGAATATGAATCACTTAGATTATTAACTAATGTTTTTCTCCTTTGAGAAAAAGAATTATGCACAAATCTATAAAAATCTCTCTTGTTAATTGACTCTTTAATATTTAAACGAGTAAGTTTTATTACTGCCGAATCCACTTTTGGAATAGGCTTGAATACTGATTTTGGAACTTTGAATAAATAGTCTGATTTACATTGATCTTGTATTATAATGCTTAATGCATTATAATCTTTTGTATTTGGTTTAGAAGTCAAACGCTTTGCCACTTCAAGTTGCATCATTAACGTTAAAGACTTTATGTTTTGGCTCTCTTCTAACACTTTCATTATGATTGGTGTTGTAATATGATAAGGTAGATTGCTTATAAGTTCAACATTATCACTGTTATCAAGATACTTATTAATATCACTATTAATATCTGATTTTAAAAAATCTTGATTTAAAATTATGACATGTTTATCTTCTTTAAAAAAGTCATTTAATATTGGTATTAAATCTTGATCCACCTCATAAATAAGTACTTTTTTTGCTACTTTTACAATATACTTAGTCAAAGCTCCTAAGCCTGGTCCTATTTCTATAACATTCGAAGATTCATTGATTCCAGATTCTTTAATTATTTTTTTAATTATATTCTCATCTAAAAGAAAGTTTTGACTAAATTTTTTCTTAATAAAAAAATTATCTTCGTCTATTATTCTTTTAGCTTTGATATTATGGTTTGATTTCATCTATAATCCTATCTAACCTTTCTATATCTATACCAATCATATTTAAAAACTTTAAAAATGATTTTCCATTACTATATGGAATTTCTAGTTTATTACAAACCAGTTTTCTAAGATTAGCCGAATTTTCGCTGTTAATTAACTTTCTTGTTTGTAAGTCTTTATTTTTTATCATTTCTTCTTGTTTTTTTAAATCAATTAGATTAGCTAAAGCGCTTTTAATATCTTCTGTATTGGCGTGTTCAATCCCTACTTTAGTTTTATTCTTACTAATCGCTTTACTTTTATTTATATAAGCTAACTTGTAATTTCCTTTTGTTTCTATAATTCTATTCATAATTCTCTTACCGGGAAAATCTGGGTCTAAGAATAAAATAACATCACTTTTAAGACTTGTTTTATATATCAAATTAAGGGTTTCGTTCGAAATTTCACTGCCATTGGTGACTATACAATTTATTTCCGGATAAATTGATTTTATTTTTTGTTCATCGTGAATACCTTCCACGACTATAACTGTATTTTTACTCATTGATTATTAAAATATCTTTTCTTTATTTTTTTTGGTACGACGATTTCAATCACCTTATTAGATACTTCAATAATTTGATTACCTTTCCCCCCGTATTCACCATCAATATTCCAACTCGCTTTTGAGTCAGTTTTTATTTCTAGTTTATTTGTCTTAAATCTCTTTACAAGTGGAGTTGACCAAAAAGGAAAAATAAAAGAAAGAGCATATAAAACAAAATTAAAAGGGAAAACATTTTTATATAAAACTACATCTATCAATCCATCATCTAATTTAGGTTTATATATAAAGTTTATACCAGCAACTCTTTTGGAGTTTATAATCATAATTAAACTAAAAACCCCTTTATATACTTCAGTGTTATGATAAACGGTCATTTTCATTTTGGGAATTGTAAAAATTTCTTCTAAAGCTTTAACAATATAAGCGAAATAACCTATTTTCTTCTTAAGTTTAGAATCAGTTACGTAACTAATATCAATAAAAGCTCCAGAAGCGGTCACATAACAAGAATATCTATCATTTGTTTTTACAACATCCATCTTAACAGGCATTCCAGAAAACATTATATTTAATGCCTTTTTTACATTTTTAGATAAGCCTAAACTCATGCCAATATCGCAACAAGTTCCAGCAGGAATATAACCAATCTTAGGTTTTTTTTCACTTTCCATCAAACCATTGACACACTCATTAAAAGTCCCATCACCGCCAACAATAATTAACATATCAAAGTTTTCTTCACAAGCTTTCTTACTCAACTCTGTAGCGTGCCCAGGATATTCAGTCGCATAGATAAAAACATCATGAAAATAAGGCTTAACTCTTTCCATGACCATATCTAGTTTATTAGAAAAATCTTGTTTTCCGCTTTTAGGGTTGTATATAAGCATTGCTTTATTCATCAAATCACCATAGTAATTATATCACAATCGAAATTAAAAATATATCCCGGTTTAAAAGTAAATAAAGCAATAATTGTTTTAGATTTAATAATTTTTTTGGTATAATATCCCTTAGGTGATAGATGTGAGTAAAATAAATACAGTTCTCTTTGATTTAGATGGTACTTTAGTCGATTCGAACGAATTAATTATCCAATCATTTAAAGAAACATTTAAAAATTATCAACCCAATATAGCTTACGATCGTAATCAATTAATTGATATGATCGGGCCTCCGTTAAAAGAAACTTTCAAAGTTGTAAGCGAAGACCCGAAAATCATCAAAGAAATGATTGATTTTTATCGTGCGTTTTATCAAAAGCATGAATTTGAATACATTAATTTATATCCTAACGTAATAGAAACCTTGAAATATCTAAAAGAAAATAACGTTAATTTGGGTATCGTTACTACAAAATTTGAAGAATCCGCAATGCCTTCAATCAAACATTTTAATATTGATAAATACATAACCAACTATTCTTTTTTAGGTAGTACTCCCGAACATAAACCGAGTCCTGAACCTATATTTTACGTTCTTAAACAGTTTAATAAAGTAGAAAAAGCGTTGATGATAGGAGACAATACTTCAGATATTTTAGCCGGAAAAAACGCTGACGTCTTGACATGTGGAATAGAGTGGTCTTTAATAAAAGATAAGCTAAAAAAGACTAATCCTAATTTTTGGATTAAAGACTACTTAGAAATAATAGAATTGATTGAAAAGGAGTTTTAAATATGGATTGTATTTTTTGTAAAATAGTTAAAGGTGATATTCCTAGTTATAAAGTCTATGAAGACGACAATTTAATTGCCATACTTGATATTTCGCAAGTAACCAAAGGACATACATTAATTATTCCTAAAACTCATTGCAACAACCTATATGAGTTGGATTCAATATCTGCCAGTAAAATACTTGGTAAATTACCCGAGATTGCTAATGCAATAAAAAGTGCGTTTAATCCTATCGGTTTAAATGTAGTAATTAATACAGAAAAACCTCTACAAACAGTAAATCATTTTCACATACATCTAATTCCTCGATATGAAAATGATAAATTCCAAATTGATTTTATAAATAATCAAAAAAATATGAACCATGAACTTTATAAACAAATTGAAACAAAAATTAAAAATGCATTTAAATAAAAGAGTGATGAATTCATCACTCTTTCTTTTTATTAAATAACTATTTAATTATTTAAATAATGTAGAACTTAAATTTAATTTTATAATTAAATCTTTAATATCTTCAAACTCTTCTTTATAAGATGAAATAAAATTTAGGTCTACTTCTTTAAACATTTTAAAATCAAAGTAATCTTTTCTATCATTAATTGCAATAAACAACCTATTATCCTTAAATGAGAAGCTAATCTTATCTTTATATTTTTGATCGAAGTAAACTAATTTTTCCATAAAATCTGGAGTTAATATATAAAAAGCTTCATGATCATCTTTGGTATAAATTTTAAGTTCACTATTGAAGTCTATACTTTCAGTTTTCACTTTGGTAAAGCCACTAAAAGGTCTAAAATTGAAGGGTTGTAGCAATAATAATTCACTCTTAAAATATTTATGAAAATCAAACTCATAAAAGCGACCTTGGAAGACTGTAACAACTGTTGTGCTCTTCCCGTTACTTCTTACTTCTTGTTGCTTAACATCTGAACATCTAAAGTTTACTCCATCGAACTCACCAATAATCATGTCTTCACTAAAATATCGATCACGCTCAAATAAAAGGTTTGAATAAACTACTTCCTTTTCTTTAAAACCATCATAAGGTTTATAAATACTATCAGGAAATACTTTTTTCATCTCTTCTTCTACAAAAGTTTTTTTAAATTCTGTACTCATATTTTTGATTAATTTTGTATATTTAGCTGCATATAAAAAGCCACCAAAAAAAGGCACAACAATAACTATAAATCCCGCAGGACCTAAAGATATCATAATCGGAATAAATAAAATAAAAGCAATAAATGTAATGCTAAATCCAATAATTACTTTTTTTTCATAGAATTTTTTTTGTTTATTAATATCATCTAACAATTAAAATCACCTACTAAATTAATTATTTAAAAAAATCATTAAATTATTTAATTATTAATTTTTTTCAGTATCTTTACTATTATATCTATTCATAATTTCTTCAAAACGCTCACCAACAATAAAATCATCAATGATACTTGTTACCGTAATCATAGTTTCATCTAAAGTAGTTGTTTCTGATTTAGAAAAGTCACTTAAAACGTAATCTTTCATTTCTTTGTTATCAGCTTTATCAATTCCAACTCTTAATCGATTAAAATTTTCAGATCCCAAATTAGAAAGAATAGACTTAATTCCGTTATGGCCACCAGCTCCACCTTTATATCTTAATCTAAGTTTCGCTAAAGGCAAGGCAACATCATCATAAATAACCAATATATCTTCGATGTTAATCTTATAGTATTCAGCTACTTTAAAAACAGCAAATCCAGAGTTATTCATATAGGTCTTGGGTTTAATCAATATTGAATCATTATATTCAGTTATCTCTGCATTAAACTTAATTGAATTTTTAAATTTCAATTTTTTTATTTGTGCAAATTTATCAATAGCTATAAACCCTACATTATGTTTAGAGTTAGCGTATTTTTTACCAGGATTACCTAAACCTACAATTAATCTCTTCATTATTTTTTTGACGGCGATATTACAACATATCTATTTGGTTCTTCCCCTTCAGATACGGTTACAACATCTCTCCAATCTGATAATTTAGTATGAATTACTCTTCTTTCATAAGCGTTCATTCTGCTTAGTTTAGTCGAAACTTTTGATTTTACAACTTCCATAGCTGTTTTAGTAGCTAAAATTTCTAATTGTTTCTTTCTTTGTTCCTTATAACCACCTATATCCACTAATACAACATAGTATTCTTCAGTGTATAGATTTATATAGTTTTTAACTAAACTTTGAATAGCTTCTAAAGTCTTTCCGTTTTTACCAATTAAAATTGGATTTTCTTTTGCTTCAATTGAAAATAAAACATGTCTATCTCCTGTAAGTTTACCTTCAATAACAGCTTCTATATTCATATTTTCTAATAATTTTTTAAGGTATTCTATACCGTCGTTTATTACATTAAAATCAACAACTGCTTCGACAACATAACTTTTATTTAAACCTAATAAAGATTTTTTTTCTTCAACAATGTTTAATTCTATAAAATCTTTATTAACTCTTAACTCTTGTGCTGCATAAGCTAAAGTTTGATCGTTTAATGCTTTTGCTTCAAATTGTATTTTTTTCATTAAATCATAATCTCCCTTTTATATGTTATATTCTTGATTGTAATTGATCCCTTCTCTTATCTACATTTCTATGACTTACATAACTTTGTAATAATTGATAAGCTGTACCGATTATCCAATAGAAAGCGATACCTGCATTACCAATTGAGATATAAGCCATCATAACTACCATAAAATACATCATATATTTCATAGTTTTTTGAGTTTGTTGTGTTTTAGGATTTTGATATGTATTACCATGTTTTTGAGTAGCTGTTGTTCTTTTTGTTGTTAGCCATTGGCTTAAGAACATTAAAACTGCAACTAATAAAGCTAAAGGTAAATTAGGCAACCAACTAGTATTTCCTAAATCTGTCCACAAGAAATTTGTATTAACATCCTCAAACATTGTAGTTAATGGGAACCTTTGAACTACTTGATACATCGCAATAAAGATAGGCATTTGTGCTAAAGGCATTAAACACCCAAATAAATTAATTTTATATCTCTTATAAATTTCCATCGTTTCCATTTGCATTCTTTGTTGTGAAGCTTGATCTTTTTTATTACGATACTTTTCTTGAATGCGATTAAGTTCAGGTTGAGCTAAATTCATTTTTAATGACATATCATTAGTTTTAGCATAAATTGGCCAACCTAAAGTTCTAATAACTAAAGTCATTATTAAAAGTCCTAACCAATATAAACTTACATTTAACAATCCAAAAAGACTACCAGCGTGATATGTAAACCAGCCTAACTGTAAGACTATCCATTCCCAAACTCCCTCTTTTTCTCCTAGAGGAGTTCTATAAGTTGATTCATATAAACCAACCGACTCTTTTTCACTTACTTTACCTTCTGCAAACGTAATTGTCACAGTTGCGCTTTCATCAGCATCTTCCCAAACAACAACTCCATTGCCGTCTGCATAAGTAGAACTAATAAAATCTCCACCAAATAGTAAGATTATATCTTCATATGTATCTGCTGGGTTTTCAGTTGTTGCTTCATTAACAGTAACTATTGATTCATAATTTGCGAAAGTTACTCCTTGTTTGTTTGTGCCACAAGATGCTACTCCAAAAACTAGTAACAAAGTAATAATTATGGCAAAAAATCTTGTTTTAGTTTTCATTTGACCCTCTCTTCTAATGTATTAACTTTTTTAAATAAATCTTCTAAACTTTTTTTAATATCCGAAAAACTTAAATTTTTTGATTTTAGTTTTGCAATTAGAAAGAATTCAATATCATTATTAAAGTTATTAATTTTTATAACTTCTCTAATTCTTCTTTTCATTAAATTTCTCTCATGAGCTTTTCCATATTTTTTAGGAACACTAATAGCAAATCTAAAATTTTCATTATCATGGTTTCTTTGATGATACAAAACAAAATAACTATTTCCAACAGTATTTCTTTTATTCATTAACTGTTGGATTTCAGTATTTTTTTTGATTCGATACTTTTTTTTCAAATTTTCCTCCTAAAAAATCAAAAAATCACCAGTTTTATATATTGTTCAGGTGATTTCAGGTATAAATATATATATTGGTGTTGTTTTTATTAATTTTTATCGGTCAGATACAGTTAAAGATTTACGTCCTCTAGCTCTTCTTCTTGCTAAAACTTTACGGCCATTAGCAGTTTCCATTCTCGCTCTAAAGCCATGAGTTCTAACTCTTTTGATCTTACTTGGTTGATATGTTTTACTCATAGTCAACACCTCCTCGTTTATTTTCGAAAACCATGCTATCTAATTATACTTAATTTTATAGGTGATGTCAACAATTTTTATTTTGTCTTTTTTTAGATATTTTTTTCCACTGTTAAAAAATAGTTTTCCACTGTTAATTTGTCTAAAATTATTGTTTTTCCCTATAATTAGCCATAAGTTTTCCACATTTGATATTTTTTATGGGTGTTAATAAAAAAGTTTTCCACATTTTTTGTTGAAAAGTTTTTATTCTTAGGTTAAACTTTTATGATATATTTATATGTAAGAAAAGAGGTGAGTTATATGTATGATTTCGAATCAATCTGGAAAAACATAAAATCGACATTACAAGTAGAATTTGAAAATGATATATATAACGAACATTTTGCTGGAATTAATAATGTATTTAAAGTAAATAACAACTTAGTTTACTTAATAGCTCCAAACTCATACATTAAAAATAAAATTGATAATTTTTATATAAATCGGCTTAATTTATTATTAAATAACTATGTAGAAGACAAACATATGTTTAAGATAATAACTAAAGAACAAGCTACTATTGAAGTAAAAAAAGAACAACCTTATGAAATTAATGTTCCTGAAGAAAATTTAGAAAGCAAATATAAAACAGGATTAAATAATACTTATACTTTCGATAATTTTGTTGTTGGTCCTTCAAATAGATTAGCTTATACTTCCGCAATAAAGGTAGCGGACCAACCAGTTACTTTTGCTAACCCTCTTTATATTTTTGGTGATGTTGGATTAGGTAAAACCCATTTAATGGAGTGTATTGGTAATTATGCTCTAGAAAATAATATTAATCAAAAAGTACTTTATGTTAAAACAGATCAATTTATTGAAGATTATGCATCTGCAGCTCAAAATAAAAATTTTGATGATTTTTCAAAAAAATATGAAGATGTTGATATGTTATTAGTTGATGATATTCAATTTTTATCAGGAAAAACAAAAACTCAACTTGAATTCTTTAAAATTTTTGAAAAATTAAAAGATAACAATAAACAAATTGTTATTACATCAGATCGCCCAGCTTCTGAATTATTTGATATAATGTCTCGACTTACATCAAGATTTGAATGGGGATTATCAGTTGACATTGATAAACCAAATCTAGAACATAGAATTTTAATTTTAAAGAAAAAACTTAGTAACGAAACATCAGATCCTAATTTGATTTCTGATGATATATTAGAATACATTGCGAGTATATTTGATAATAATATAAGAGAATTAGAAGGAGCTTTAAAAAGAGTTTTGTTTTATTGTACGGCTTTTAATTATAAATTTACTATTGAAAATACTAAAGATGCTCTAAAAAATCTAATAAATTCTAAAAAAGCAGGTAGTAAAGAAGTCGATCGTAATAATTATAATAATATTTTAGATATCGTAAGTAATTATTATAATATTAATACAACTGATTTATTATCTAAAAAAAGACAAAAAAAATATGTATTTGCAAGACAAATATCAATGTATATTCTAAAGGATTTATATGACTTAACTTTTAAAAGAATTGGACAAATTTTTAATGGTAGAGATCATTCAACTGTAATATATAGTATTGAACAAATTTCTAACTATATGCAGACAGATAAATCAGTAAAAAATGATGTGGAGAAATTACTTGTTAAATGTGGAAAAAAATAAGTTTTTAACACCTATTCTTATATACTTATTTTGCTAAATATGGTATAATAATAATGTTAAATGTAGTGTTTTTTCCACTTATCAACAAAACTAATAATAATAATTTAAAAGAAAGAAATTAAATATATATAGGAGGTTCACATGAATTTTTCAATTCAAACCGATGTTTTATTAAACAACTTATTAATTTCACAGAAAGCTTTATCCACTAAAACTCCTGCGCCTTATTTGCAAGGTATTAAATTAGAAGTTAATGAAAACGAGTTAGTTCTTTTAACTAGCAATTCTGATATTTCTATAAAACTATCAATAAAAGATGAAAGCTTAAATGTAGAAAATACTGGTGAAATTTTAATTCCTGGTAGAGTTTTTGTTGATTTTATTAGAAAATTAGATAAAGGAATCGTTGAATTTTCTGTAGTTGATAATAATGTATTAAAAATACATTCACACAATACTGATTTATCTTTGAATTTATTAAATGTTGATGACTATCCTGAAATTTCATTTCATTTGAATGATTTACCAATTAAGTTAGAATCAAAAATTATGAGATCTGTAATTAGACAAACAACTTTTGCAGCTTCATCAGTAGAAAACAGACCAATTTTGACTGGAGTAAATATTAGAGTTGAAGAAGATAAATTAATAGCTATAGCAACTGACTCTTTTAGATTAAGTCAAAAAAAGGTAGACATTCAAAAAAATTATGAAAATATGAATGTTGTTATACCTAGTAGGAGTCTGGATGAATTATCAAAAGTTTTAGAAATGGATTTAGATGAAATATTAATTCATTTAAATACAAAATCTATTGTTTTTGAATATGGAAATATTTTATTTCAATCAAGATTATTAGAAGGTAATTTTCCTGAAACTTCAAGATTAATACCGGTTGAATTTCCAATTATTTTAAAATTTAAATTAGATGATTTAGCTATTGCTGTTGAAAGGGCATCACTTTTGTCAATTAAAGATAATTATAATAGTATTGTTAAATTAAGTTTGAAACCTAATAACGAAGTAGAAATAACTTCTAATTCTCCTGAAATTGGTAAAGTTATCGAAGAAATAGATCCGATTGAAAAAATTGCTATTACACCAATAAAAATAGCGTTTAGTTCAAAATATTTTTTAGATGCATTAAAAACTTTCAATTCTTCAGAAGTTTATGTGAAATTTACCGGAGAAATAAGACCTTTCATCATTGAAGGAACTGAAGATCCTGGTTTAGTACAATTAATTTTACCTGTTAGAACTGAATAAAACGTAAAATATATAAGTGATATTTTGAAAAAAATATCACTTTTTTAATGTTTTAAGAATAAACTACTTATTTTTTAAATGTATTGATTTATAAGGGGTAAAATGTTAAAATTTGAGTGTGCTAAAAAGGGAGTCTTTTATGAAAGATATTTATGATGTGATAATTGTTGGAGCTGGACCTGCTGGAGCGATGTGTGCTTATGAATTAGCGGAAAAAAATCCAAAATTAAAAATTTTATTATTAGATAAAGGACATGATATTTATACAAGAAAATGTCCTATAATGGATAAAAAAATAGATAAATGTCCCGTTCAAAAGAACGGTTTTGTTGCATGTAATCCATATTGTTCCATAACCAATGGTTTTGGTGGTGCAGGTGCTTATTCTGATGGTAAATTTAATATTACAAGTGAATTTGGCGGTTGGATGGATGAATATCTAAAACCAGAAGTAATATTAGAACTAATTAGATATGCTGATAGCATTAATTTAAAATTTGGAGCTCCTAAACACTTAACTAATCCTAATACTGAGAAGGTAAAGGAAATTGAAAAAAAGGGATTAGCAGTAGGTTTGAAATTATTAAGATCTGAATTAAGACATTTGGGGACTGAAGTGAATTTAAAAGTCTTGAAAAATATGTATGAAGATTTAAAAACAAGAATAGATATGGCTTTTAAAACTGAAGTTAAAAATATAATTGTTGAAGATAAAGAAATTAAAGGGGTTATTTTATTAAATGATAAAATAATCACTTCTAAATATGTTGTAATTGTACCAGGTAGAGATGGTTCTTATTGGCTAAGTAATTTAGCTAATGAACATAAGATTTCTATGAAATCTAATCATGTCGATATTGGTGTAAGAGTTGAAACAAACAATGAAATAATGGAAGAAATAAATGAAAATCTTTATGAAGGAAAATTTATATATAGAACTCAAGTTGGTTCTACAGTAAGAACTTTTTGTTCAAACCCAAGCGGACATGTAGTTATTGAAAATCATAGCGGAACTATGTTAGCTAATGGGCATGCTTATAGTGATAATTTATTAGGTTCTAAAAATACTAATTTTGCTTTATTAGTTTCTCATAAATTTACTGAGCCGTTTAATCAACCTAACGAGTTCGCTCATGGCGTATCTAAATTAGCAAATATGTTAAGTAACGGATCAATTATTTTACAAAGATTTGGTGACCTTCAAAAAGGACGCAGATCAACATATAAAAGAATAAGTGAAGGTTTTGTTCAACCAACACTTAAAGAAGCTGTGCCAGGGGATTTAGGACTGGTTCTTCCTTATAAAACAATGAAATCAATAATTGAAATGATTGAAGCGTTAGATTATATTACTCCAGGAGTTGCTTCAGAGCATACTTTATTATATGGTGTGGAAGCTAAATTTTACTCTGCTAGACCAGAAGTAGATAATAATTTTGAATCAAAGATTAAAGGTTTATATTTTGGTGGTGATGGTGCAGGAATAACAAGAGGTTTAGCACAAGCGAGCGCTAATGGAATTTGGATAGCAAGGAATATCGTAAAGAAGAGTAAAGAGGATTTTAATGAGTAAAACAGTTGTAGTTGTAGGTAGCCAGTGGGGCGATGAAGGAAAAGGCAAAATAACCGATTTTTTAGCTGAAAAAGCGGATGTTGTTGTAAGAAGTCAAGGTGGAAATAATGCCGGTCATACGATTATCTTTAATAATCGTAAATTTGCTTTACATTTAGTTCCTTCAGGAATATTTAATCCTAAAACAATAAATATAATGGCGAATGGAATGGTTATTAATCCTATAGCTTTAATTGAAGAACTTCAAATGTTAAAAGATGAAAATATTGAAACTGCAAATCTTCATATTTCTAATAGGGCACACGTTGTAATGCCGTATCATCTAGTTTTAGATGAATTATATGAAGAATTGAAAGGCGTGGATGCTGTCGGAACCACCAAAAAAGGTATAGGGCCGGCTTATATGGATAAAGTTTCAAGAATAGGCATAAGAATGTCTGATTTGATAAACCCGGAATCTTTAAGAAAAAGATTAGAAATAAACTTAAATTTTACAAATATGATTTTAAAAGCTAATAATAAACAAATATTTGATGTAGATGAATTATGTGAAAATTTTATTAAACTAGGTCAAATATTAAAACCGTATATAGAAGATACATCTGTTTTATTAAACAAATTAATTGATGAAAATAAAAATATTCTTTTTGAAGGGGCACAAGGCACAATGTTGTGTGTTGATCACGGAACATATCCTTATGTTACATCTTCTTCTCCTACAGCTGCCTCAGTACCGTTAAATTCAGGAATTAGTCCTAATATGATTACCGATGTTATAGGTGTTACAAAAGCTTACACTACTAGAGTTGGTGCAGGTGTTTTTCCAACTGAGTTTGAAGATGATACAGCAAGAAAAATTAGAGAAGTTGGAAAAGAATATGGAACTACCACTAAAAGGCCAAGAAGAATAGGTTGGTTGGATATGGTTGTTTTAAGACACGTAAAAAGAATAAATGGATTAAATCATTTAAGCATTATGTTATTAGATGTTCTAACAGGAATAAAAGAATTAAAAATTTGTGTAAGTTATAATTTAGATGGTAAAGAAATAGACTATATTCCATCAGATTATAATGAATACAAAAGATGTAAACCAAACTATATAAAACTACCTGGTTGGGATGAAAATATCGCTAAAACAAATAGCTTTAATGACCTTCCTACAAATTGTCAAAATTATTTAAATACCATTGAAAAACTCCTGATGACAAAGGTTACTATTGTTTCAGTCGGACCTGATAGAAAACAAACAGTAACTTTAAAAAATATATTTTAGAAAAGGGTGTGAATATGAAAAGAATTGTTGGTAAGCATGCTGAGTACAAAAAACTAGAGTCAAACATTCTTCAAATTTCTCAAGAAGCTAAAGCTGCTAAGAAGAAATATTCAGATGTGATTGACGCAACGGTAGGTATGCTTCATAAAGAAGAAGGAAATGTTTTTAAGTACGAAGTCGTGGATGAAGTTTTGCATAATCTTAATGACTCAGAAACTTATCACTATGCTCCTGTAAGAGGAACAAAAGATTTTACTGAAGGAGTTTTTAATTGGGTTTTTGGTGAAAATGCTGATAAAATTAGAAATAATTTTAAATATAGTGTAATACCAACCACTGGTGGAAGTGGAGCTATATCAAATTCGTTTTATAATTTTAACGACTTTAATCAAAAAGTTTTACTGCCAAATTATTTTTGGTCACCATATCAAAACTTTGCTCTAGAAGCTAATGTGGATTTAAAAACATTTCTGATGTATGACGAAAATTACAAATTCAATGTGGCTGATTTTAAAGAAAAAGCTCTTGAATTAGCTCAAGAACAAGATAGGCTTTGCGTTTTATTGAATGATCCTAGCAATAACCCTACAGGGTTATGCATGACTAAAGAAGATTGGAAAGAAGTTGTAAAAACTTTAAATAAAGTTAATTCTTTAGGAATACCTGTTATTTTGATACACGATATAGCTTATATCGATTATCAAATGAAAGATAGTAAATATTCTCGAGAAATATTTGAAACTTATCTTGATTTAGATGAAGATATTCTTACAATAGTAGTTTTTTCTGGATCTAAAACTTTTTCTTTATATGGATTTAGAGTTGGAGCACAAATAGGTTTATCTAAATCTCAAGAAGTTGTAGATAATTTTATAAGGGTTGGGGATTATTCTGTAAGGGGACGCTTTTCAAGCGTATCTCAACCCGGTATCAACATTATCGGTAAAATATTCTCACAAGATAACTATAAAGAAAGATTTACTAAAGAATTAAGTGTAGGGACATCACTTTTAAAAGAAAGAGCCTCTTTATTTTTAAAAGAAGCTGAAAAACATAACTTAACAATATTGCCATATTGTGGCGGATTCTTTGTTAGTATTCCTACAAAAAATAAGAATATTTTTAATGATTTAGTAAATGATCATGTTTACGTAATACCAATGCAAGATATAATTAGAGTAGCAATCTCGTCTCTGTGTTTAAAAGATATTCCAGAGTTAGTTAGAAAAATTAAAAAACATATATAAAAATAAAAGCTGTAGACTAAAGAGTTTACAGCTTTTATTTTTATTCTAGTAAGAAAGTAATTTTACCATTAAGTACCAAAGTCACTATATCGATAATAAAAACGAAAAAGTAACCGAAGATAATCCATAAAACTCCTAACAATAATTTTCCTTTTGCAATACGGTAGATTCCGTATACGATTGGACCAACAAAAATAGCTAATAAAATTTTTACTATTAGTGGAAGTCCGTCAACAGCTTTTACATATGCATCCATTTAAATATCCTCCTTTTTTAGTTCATTATATCACTAATATTTTAATATTAAAATAGATTAAACGTTATTTATTCTAAAGTACGATCTATTGCTTCAGCAACTTTTTTACATTTATCAATTAAAGCAACAAATTTCTGCGGTTTTAGTGATTGTTGGCCATCACTCAAAGCTTCTTCAGGATTTTGATGAACCTCAACAATTAAACCATCTGCACCTGCAGCAATCGCTGCTAAAGATAAAGATTCAATATATTCCCATCTACCGGCAGCATGTGAAGGGTCAACAATTATCGGTAAATGAGATAATTTTTTTATAACTGGGATAGAAGAAAGATCTAAAGTATTTCTTGTGGAAGATTCAAAAGTTCTAATACCTCTTTCACATAAAATTACATTTGTATTACCTCCAGCTAAAATATATTCAGCTGACATAAGCCACTCTTCAATAGTACTAGCAATACCTCTTTTCAATAAAATAGGTTTGTTAATTTTACCTAATTCTTTTAATAAAGCAAAATTTTGCATATTTCTAGCGCCTACTTGAATTAAATCCACGTTTTTAACAAACAAATCTATGTCCTCGACATTCATTATTTCGCTAACAACGGGTATTTTATATTTTTCTTTGGCTTTGTTTAAAATTTTTAAGCCTTCTTGTCCTAAACCTTGGAATGAATAAGGACTTGTTCTTGGTTTATACGCTCCACCACGAAGAATTTTAGCTCCTGCTTCAATAATCATCGGAGTTATTTCGTCGATTTGTTCATTTGATTCAACAGCACAAGGCCCGCCGATAACAACAACATTTTTTCCGCCGATTTTAACTCCACTAACATCAATTATGCTATCGTCAGGCTTAAATTTTCTATTTACTTTTTTAAAAGGTTCTTGAACCCTTAAAACGGTATCAACATACTCATAAGCGTATAAACTATTTTGATCAATTGTTGTTGTATCACCAACAACTCCAATTATTACTGTTGATTTCCCGAAACTTTCATGGATATCAAAACCTTTATCAATTAAATGTTTTTTTAATTCATTAATTTCGTTTTGAGTAACATTATTTTTTAATTTAATAATCATTTTAATCAGTCCTTTTTATTTAAATATTCAATTGCCTCAATATAACTTTCAAAACCTTTACCATAAAATTGTTGTTCGCAAGCTGCTTTTATAACAGAAATCTTTCTAAAATCTTCACGATTGCTAATATTAGAAAGATGAACTTCAATTTTTCTAATATCAATTGATAAAAGACAATCATAAATAGCATAAGAATAATGAGTATAAGCTGCAGGATTAATGATTAAAGCGTCAAATCGATGATAGTTATTTTGAATTATATCAATTATTTCACCTTCATGATTGCTTTGGAAAATTTCAATTCGATGACTATTTTCTTTACCATAATCTAGTAAATATTTTACTAGCTGGCTATATGTTTTATCACCATAAATTTTAGGTTCTCTAATGCCAAGAAAGTTTAAATTTGGTCCATTAATTACCAATATATTCATCAATTTTCTCCTTTATTTCATTAATATGATACACTGTATCTTTCTTAATAGCAATTGAAATGTCACAAGCCTTTTTATATAGTGGCATTCTTTCTTCAGCCAACACAATAATATCATCGGATTTTTTGATTAAAGGTCTTCCTTTAATCACTTTTTTTGAAATCTCTTCAGGGTCTCTATCAAGGAAAACCAAAACACCGTTCTGCTTTAAATAATCAATGTTTTCTGCCTCTTTTATAGATCCGCCACCAGTTGAAATTATTAAGTTATTATTTTTATAAATGTCTTTAATTACAGAAGTTTCAATTTCTCTAAACTCTTTTTCTGTATGAGTTTGGAAATAATCAAAAATTGTTGTGTTGATTATTTTTTCTATCTCATCATCGGTATCGTATAATTTCTTATTTAAAACTTCTTCGAATAATTTAGCATATTTGCTTTTGCCACTTAAAGGCAAACCGATGAAGACCAAATTCAAAAAGTTTTTATAAATTCTTTTATAAATTTTGTTAGCTAAATTCAAAGGTAAATCAACATTAAAAAATAATTCATGAGCTTTCTTTGCTTGCATAACAAGCATATATAAACCATTAATTGCTTTTATTTTTCTCTTTTCAGACTCTACTAATAATTTAGTTCTTAATGGATTATATATTAAATCTATAACTAGATTCAAGTTATTAAATTGATCTAGATCGATTAATAATTCATCATCATTATTAGGAAACATACCTACAGGAGTTGTATTGATTAATATTTCATAATTTGAATATTTTATAGCATTGTTATAATAATCATCTATGGATGATTTAATCGTTCTCCCAAGCCTTATAATAGATTTTGCTTTCATTGCTTTTAGCGCTAAAACAATAGTGTTTGAGACCGATCCATTTCCTAGAATTAAAATATTTTTATTTTCCAAATCGGCCCCGTTATACTTAATTAACTCAACAAAGCCATAATAATCAGTATTATATCCAATAAATTTATTTTCGCTTTTGATAACGGTGTTAACCGAGTTGCTTTTAGATGCAATTTCATCTAGTTCATCCAAATATTTTATAATTTCTGTTTTATATGGAATAGTAGCATTAAAACCATTTAATTCTTTATTTTCAAAAATATCTTTAAGATTATCTGTGTTTAATAATGTGTATTCTTTGTTTCCGAAGTAGTTATGAATTTCTTTTGAAAAACTATGACTTAGATTTTTACCAATTAAACCATACATCTTTAGAACCATTCTTTCTTGTTTTCAAAAAGTAATAAATCCATTACAGCAAAATTTAACACTGCATTAACCACATGTATAGCTCGAGAAACTATTTGAGGATCATGTCTTCCTTTGATTTCTAATTTGACAGTTTCTTTTTTATCAAGATCAACAGATGATTGGATTTTGCCAATTGAAGCGGTAGGTTTTACAGCTAAACGTAAAATAACTGGTCTTCCAGTTGATAATCCTCCTAATATTCCGCCATTATTATTAGACATGAAATTAACTTCATCATTCTTGTATTCATATTGATCGTTAGCTTCTGAACCGTTCAAACGAGTTAAGTTAAATCCTTCCCCAAATTCAACACCTTTGATTCCAGGTATAGAGAATAAAAGCGAAGAAAAATAACTTTCAATTGATAAAAAAAGAGGTTCGCCTATTCCTACTGGTAGGTTAATTACAGCACTTTCAATGGTTCCGCCAACAGAATCATTAGCTGAAGAAGCTCTATTAATAACTTCAATCATTTTGTTTTTAATTTCAGGATTTATTAAAGGAAAATCCATTTTATTTAAATCTGTTAATATTTTTTTATTAATGTCATTTTTTTCAAAGGAATTATCATAGATGTTTTTTATACTTTCAATATGCGAAGAAATATATATATCCTTTTTTTCTAATATTTGTTGGCAAATTGAACCAACTATAACCCATAAAACAGTTAAACGACCGGAAAAGATGCCACCACCAGATTTGTCGTTATTACTATTATATTTTATATACGCCGGATAATCTGAATGACTTGGTCTGGGAATATTCTCGAAGGATTTGTAATCATCACTGATTATATTTTTGTTTGGAACGATAAAAGTTAAAGCCGCTCCAGTAGTTAACCCGTTTTTATAACCGGAAATTATTTCATATTTATCCGTTTCCACTCTACCTGTAGAAATTTTAGATTTAGGCCTTCTTTTAGCCAAATTAAAGTCTAGTAAATCAAAATTAATACTTATTCCTGCTGGTAACTGGTCAATAACCACGCCTAAATATTTTCCGTGAGATTCACCAAAAAAAGTTACTTTTATATAATTTCCTATTTGATTCATGATTTCAACTCCAAACTATAACTCATTAATATTTTTGTTATCTAAGTATGCATAACCAATTTGATCTACAAAAACCATTTTTATTGATTCGCCTTTTGATTTTTTATCTCTTTTAATATATTTAATTAATTCTTTATCTTCAGCATTATCTTCAGTAGGCAAAGAAAACTTTTTTAAAACGCTAATTAGTTCTTCTTTAATATTTTTACTTGTTGTTTTTATCATGCCTAGAGATATTGCCTCTCCATGTAAATACTTATCAAAATTATAATACGCCTCATAAGCGTGACCATATGTATGTCCAAAATTAAGTATATATCTTGAATCGTTATCAAACTCATCTATCTCTACATAATATTTTTTGATTTTTAAACATTCGTATATTAGTTTATCGATATTTTCTTTAACATTTTTATTTTTTATAAAATCAAATAATTCTCGGGAGTAAATCATCCCATATTTAATCATTTCTGCCATCCCGTTATTAAAATGTCTGTCTGGAAGAGAGTTTAAAGTCTCTGGATCAATTAAAACTAATGATGGAGGGTAAATGTTTCCAACAGAATTTTTAACTTTATCCATATTGATTGCAACTTTTCCGCCGATAGAAGAATCAATTTGAGATAGTAATGTTGTAGGAATTTGAATCAAGTTAACACCACGATATAAAGTCGAACTAATAAATCCAACTAAATCTCCGGTGACTCCTCCTCCAAGAGCGATTATATTGATATCCTTATTAATCCCATTATCAATTAATAAGTTTATTATGTGAGAATATTGTTCGATTGATTTTGATTTTTCACCTTCAGGAAATTCAATAAACATATAGTTGTTAAGTTTACTAATAACTTTATTTATTATTTCCTTTGGAATGTTGTCATCAGATATTACTACATAAGCTTTTTTAACATCAATCCATTTTTCGATTTGATCAAGAAGGTTTCTTTCAATAATCACATCATAGTTAAACCTATTTGATTTTACAGTTAACTTCATATTATCACCTACAAATATTCTATTTTAACTCCAAGAGATTTTAAATCTTCAAAAAAATCAGGGTAAGACTTGCTAACCGCTTCAGCGCCTTCAATTGTTATAGGAGAATTTGCTCTTAAAGCAGCTATAGATATTGACATCACCATTCTATGATCATTATAAGAACTAAACGAATTTCCTTGAAGAGTATTTTGACCTTCAACAGTAAAAGTATCGTTTTTCACTTTGCATTTAACGCTTAAAAGATTAAGGTTTTCAGTTATAGCTTTTAATCTATCTGTTTCTTTATAACGTAATCTTTGAGCGTTTTCAAAAAGAGTTTCACCTTTAGAAACAGCGGCTAGTATTGATAAAATGGGAGCTATATCTGGATGTTGACTAACATCTATATTTATACCATTAGTTTCACTTTTTATAAACTTATAATTATTTTTTTCTTTTATTATTTTTCCACCCATTTTTTCAATTAGATTGATAATTTCAAAATCAGGTTGAAGAGACTCGGTATTTAAATTTTGAATAGCGATATCTCCATTTATTATTCCTGCTACAGCAAAAAAAGCTAATTGAGAATAATCTGATTCTACCTTATAGTTTGATGGAAGATATTTTTGATTGCCTTTTATATAATAAACGTTTTCTTCTTTAGATATACTTATTCCGAATTCTTTTAAAACATCAATCGTCATGTCTACATATTTTTTTGATTCAAGATTACCAATAATTTTAATGATTGAATCTGATTTTTTTAAAGGTAAACTAAATAATAAACCACTGATAAATTGTGAACTAATATTTCCTAAAACTTCATAGGTATTTGCTTGAAGTTCATTTTGAATATAAATTCTACCATCTATTTTTTTAAAAATAACATTATTTTTTTTGAATATATCTTCATAAATTTTAAAAGGCCTATTTAAAAGACTTTCTTTGCCTGTAAAGTATATTCCTTTTTTATTAGCGAATAAAGGCATTAAAAACCTAATTGTAGAACCGGACTCTTTACAATCAATAATTTCATCACCAAAAAAAGGTAATATACCAGAACTACTTATTTCTAATGAGTTTTCCAGTTTTTCAATTTTTACTCCCATGGTTTTAAAAGCATTTATTGTCGCTTTTATATCCTCTGACATCACTATATTTTTGATTATTGATTTACCATTTGCCATACAAGCGCAAATTATTGATCTATGTAGCAATGATTTTGAAGGAGGTACAACAATTTGCCCTTTCGCAAAACCCGGATAGACTCTTACTTTCATATTTAGTTTCCTTTTAGATATTTTTGATGTAAACTTGAAGCTTTAGCCATTAATATAGATAAGTGTACAAAATCTTCGTTACTTAAAGCGGTTTTAATAGCTTCTAATTCAACTTGAAAATCACTTATTTTTTTTAGTAGCCAATCTTTATTCATTACAAATAAATAATACCATAAACTGATATTTATATTTGATATTCTTGTTAAATCTCTATAAGAATCTCCGGAAAGATGACTTAAATTCAAATTCCCCATATAAGAATTAACTAAAGCCATTGATATTATATGAGTAAGTTGAGATGAATAAGCAATAATTTCATCGTGCTCTTCGGCGGTAATATAGGATATGTTTTTAAAACCCATGTCTTTAGCTAAAGTTTCTGCAATTTTAATATTTTCATTTATATTTTCAACGTCATTAATTATAGCGTAATTTGCATCCTTAAAAATATTTTCATCTGAATTTTGTACTCCAGCCAATTCTTTTCCGGCAATAGGGTGAGTATATACAATGTCAAAATTTTTCTTTTCTAGTTGAGCTAATTCTGCAATCAAACTCCTCTTTACTCCTGAAATTTCTATAAATAATGTTTTATGCTGAATCATATCAAGACATGATTCTAACAATTCAAAAATGTAATTAGGATAGATACATATATATATTACCTTGTTGTTTTTAAGAAAACTTTTAAGATCATAATAAGCTTTGTTTATAATCTTATTTTCTACTGCAAAATCCAAGGATTTTTTGTCCATGTCATAAGCACTAATTGTGTGCTTTTTGTTTAGTGTTTTAGCGATTGTTCCGCCAATTAAACCAATTCCAATAATTCCAATTTCCATTGTGTTTCTCCTTTAATATTTAATAATTTTACCATAAATCATATGAAAAAAGTTTGTTATCAAATAAATGTACTAAAAAAAGCAAATTTTTACAAGGATTTTTTTAAAAAACATGACATTATGGTATAATTATTTTGAAATGTAGGAGGTTTATATATGTATACAGAAATTAATGTTTTTGATTACGCAGATAAACTATTAGAAAAGATAAAACCTGGTATTTTTCTTACAACAAAGAATAAAAATGTTATAAATACAATGATTATTGGCTGGGGAGGCATCAATGTTGTTTGGGGTAAACCAATCTTCATCGTCTTAGTTAGAGAATCAAGAGCCACCTATGATTTATTAGAAAACAGCAATGAGTTTACAGTCAGTGTACCATTGCTTAACGATATGAAGAAAGAAATTGGGATTTGTGGAACTAAATCATTAAGAGAAATAGATAAATTTAAAGAATGTAATTTTACGCCAGTAAAAGGGAGAAAAATTGATACCCCGATTATTGGTGAAGCGGATTTACATTATGAATGCAAAGTTATATACAAACAAAAACTTGATGAAAACGTAATATTACCAATAGTAAAATCTAAATATTATATCAATAACGATTTCCATACAGTATATTATGGCGAAATTGTTGATCAGTATCTTTATAAAAAGGAGTAAGCATATGGGAATACTATTAGACGGATCTGCTTTAGCAAAAAAAATAAGAGCTAGATTAAAAAAAGAGATAGAACAATATAATAAAAAATTTGATATTTTACCACATTTAACCGTTATTTTGGTTGGGTCTGATCCCGCTAGCGAAACATATGTAAGATTTAAGGAAAAAGCTTGTAATCAAGTGGGTATGAAATCCACAGTCATTAATAAATCATCTGATATTACAGAAAAGGAATTATTGGACTTAATCGATAATTTAAACAACGATTCTTCAGTTCACGGAATTCTTTTACAACTTCCTATTCCTAAACACATTAATCTTGAAAAAGTAATTAATGCGATAGACCCAAAAAAAGATGTCGATGGTTTCGCTAACGAAAATGTCGCTAAATTAAGCAAAAACCAAGAAACTTTAGTGCCTTGCACACCACTTGGAATCACAAGATTACTTGATGAATATAAAATCAAAACCGAAGGTGAACATTGCGTTATAATTGGCAGAAGTCAAATAGTTGGAAAGCCAATGGCTCAACTAATGTTGCAAAGAAATTCAACAGTTACGATTTGTCATTCAAAAACAAAAAATATCAAAGAAATAACTAAACAAGCTGACATTTTAATTGCAGCTGTCGGAAAACCTCATATGATTAACGAAGAATATGTTAAGAAAGATGCAGTTGTAATTGATGTTGGCGTTTCAAGAGTAAACGGGAAAATTTACGGCGATGTAGATTTTAATAGAGTAGAACCAATATCAAGTTACATTACTCCTATGCCGGGAGGAACTGGACCAATGACAATAGCTTGCTTGCTTGAAAATACTTTAAAATGTTATTTGGATTTAGTAAAACAAGAAAATGATTGATAGATATTCTAGACCAGTTATGAAAAAACTGTGGTCTGATAAACAAAAATTTGATACTTACCTTAAAATAGAAGTTTTAAATGTAGAAGCTTTAAATGAATTAAATATTGTGTCTGATAAGGAACTAAAATTAATTAAAGATAATGCAAAATATTCATTAAGAAGAGTTAAAGAATTAGAACAAGAAACAAAACACGATGTTATTGCTTTTACAAGAGCAATATCAGAGAGTTTAGGAGAAGAGAAACGATTTATCCATTACGGTTTAACTTCTACCGATGTTGTTGACACAGCTTATGGAGTGTTACTAAAAAAAGCAAACAAATTGATCAAAAAAGATGTTATTGATTTTTTAAGTGTACTTAAAGAACAAGCTTATAAATACAAAGAAACATTTTGTATTGGCAGAACACACGGAATCCATGCTGATGTTACAGTCTTTGGTTTAAAATTTGCTCTTTGGTATGATGAGTTATCAAGAAATCTTAAAAGATTCATTAGATCAAGCCAAGAAATTGAAGTAGGCAAAATTAGTGGAGCTGTTGGAAATTATGCTTTTACTAATATGGAAGTTGAAAAATATATTTGTAAAAGATTAGGATTGAATACAGTAAATATTTCAACCCAAACTTTGCAAAGAGATAGACACGCAAATTATCTAAGTTCTTTAGTCTTATTGGCTTCAACATTAGAAAAAATAGCTTTGGAAGTAAGACATTTACAAAGAACTGAGGTTAATGAAGTTAGAGAGCCTTTTTCAAGTTCACAAAAAGGTTCATCAGCAATGCCACATAAAAAAAATCCGATAGTAAGTGAAAATATAACTGGAATAACAAGAGTTTTAAGAGGGTATATGTTATCTTCTTATGAAAATATTGCCTTATGGCACGAAAGAGACATTAGTCATTCATCAGTGGAAAGAATTATTTTAGTTGATTCTACAACCTTGATTGACTATATGTTCAATAGATATTTGCCAATAGTTAAGAATTTAACTATATATCCGGAAAACATGATTAAAAATATTTATTTAACTAGAGGAATCATTTTTTCTCAACGGGTATTAACTGAATTAATTAATAAAGGCGTTTCTAGAGAAGAAGCATATGATAAAGTTCAGCTACTTGCTAATGAGGCTTTTAGTAACAATAAAAATTTTATTGATTTAATAAAAACAGACAACTTTGTAAAGTCAAAATTTAATGATGATGAGTTGGAAGAATTATTTGATTTGAATTTTTATAAAAAAAATGTAAACAAGATTTATGAAAAAGTTTTTGTAAAACAAACATAGGAGAGATTATAAAATGAGTGAAAAAAAGAGATTATATCGTGATACAGAAAATCAAAAAGTTTTTGGAGTATGTTCCGGACTTGCTGATTACTTTGATCTAGATGTTACTTTAATTAGAGTATTATGGCTTATAGCTGTTTTATTTGGTGGTTCAGGCTTATTACTATATTTAATTTTAGCGCTTGTCATAGAACCTAAAAACGTTGTTATGGCTAAACTTCAAAAAGAAAAACAAGCAGATGATGATAGCGATGATCCATTTGCTAAGTATGACAAATAATTGTGATTAAAATAGCTTTTGTTTGCACTCATAATAGTTGTAGAAGCATTATGGCTGAAGGATTTTTAAAACATTATAATAAAGGAGAGTTTGAGGTTTTTTCTGCAGGAACTGAGAAGTATAGTTCTCCAAAACCTTTAGCTATTGCAGTAATGGAAGATTTAGGAATTGATATGTCCCATGCTGAAAGTAAATTACTAGAAGAAATTCCTAACAAGTTAGATATATTAATCACCATGGGTTGCGGAGTCGAGTGCCCTTTTATTCCCACTAAACATCGTGAGGATTGGAATTTAGAAGATCCCAGCGGCGGCCCTAAAAGAGATTTTGAATTAACCCGGGACTTAATTAAAGAAAAAGTATTAGACTTGATAGAGCAAATTAAAAACAATCAATTATAAATGAATATATAAAAAATATGTTTAATTAAAATTAGCAAGATTATGTAAAAATCTTGCTAATTTTTTTGCTTTTTTAAATATAAAAATATAAAATTTTTTATAGACGTAATATCAGAAAAATAATAGTTTTTTATATAGTAAAATTGTATAATAGAAATATAAGGAGGTGAGCTCATGGAAGAATATAAATTGCATAGAAATATTCTTTGCATTGATTTAAAAAGTTTTTACGCATCGGTAGAATGCGCTATTTCTGGGCTTGACCCCTTTAAAACCCCGCTGGTTGTTGCTGATAAAGAAAGAGGCGGAGGATCAATTGTTTTGGCTGTAACACCTTACCTTAAAAGTTTGGGTGTGCCTAATCGTTTAAGAGTTTATGAATTACCTAAAAATATTGATATTATCTACCGAAAGCCAAGAATGGAGCGATATTTAGAATATTCAACTAAAATCATTGAAATTTATTTGAAATTTATTTCTGAAGATGACCTTTATGTTTATTCTGTTGATGAAGTTTTTTTGGATTTCACTGAATATCTTGATTATTATAAAAAAACAGACTATGAAATAGCTAAGATGATTATGAGTGAAATTTATGGTCAAACTAAAATATATTCAACTTGTGGCATCGGTCCTAATATGTTAATCGCTAAATTAGCTTTAGATATTGAGAGTAAACATTCTCCTGAGTTTATTGCTAAGTGGAATTATGAAGATTTACCAAATAAATTATGGCCAATCAAACCTCTTTCCAAAATGTGGGGTATTGGCAAGAATATGGAAAGAAATCTCAATGCTCTTGGTATTGAAAAAATTGAAGATTTAGCAAATTATGATGTTAAAAAATTAAAGAAGAAATTTGGAGTAATAGGAGAAGAATTATACTATCATTCTCATGGTATTGATATGAGTTTGATTCAAGAAAAATTAAGACTGAAACCCGCTAGTAAAAGTTATGGTATCGGTCAGACTTTATTTCAAGATTATTATGAGCCAGAAATATATCAAATTATCCAAGAAATGGTCGATGATGTTTGCAGAAGACTAAGAATCAGCAAGAAGAAAGCCACAACGGTTCATTTTGGATTAGGATATAGCAAAGACATTGGTGGTGGATTTGCAAGGCAAATGAAACTTACCCAACCATCAAGCAACGAATCTCATATTTATCATTTATGTTTAAAGATAATGAAAAAATTTTATAATGAGTCGCCGATTAGAATCGTAAGAGTTACGGTAACGGGTTTAATTGATGATCATGATTATCAAATTAACTTATTCGAAGATATCCAAACGGTTATGAAAGAAAAGGCGGTTTTTAATGCCGTAGATGAAATAAAAGAAAAATTCGGAAAAAACAGTGTAAATCGTGCTTCTAGTGAATTGAAAGCTTCAACAATAAAATCTAGAAACGAAATGATAGGTGGTCACAATGCCTAGTACATATATCGATAGAGGCATTATAAAGTGGGCTGCTTTTGATGCGTTAAATGGCTATCATTCGATGTTAAAAGAAATGCAACATCGCTTAGGGAAAAAGAGTAGACCAATTCTTAGCGATGATGACTATGAATCTTTAAATCTAAAAATTCAAGAAGCTATACATAAAAACTGTGAAATTGAATTAAAGTATTATACAGACGGATATATTAAGACCACTTATGGTCTAGTGAACAAATTAGATTTTATTGAAAAGGCGATAGTCTTGTCAACGCGAGAAAAGATATTAGCTAACGACATTATTGATATTGAAATTTTATAGCTTTGCTTTTTAAAAGTTTATAAAATGTTATAATTACTAGGTAAAGGAGTGCTTTAATGAGAAAACTAAGAAATCTTGATTCACCAAAAATTATTTATTTTATCTTTTTATTCATTGTGATATTAGAAATAATAGGAGCTGGTTTCAGTGCCGGATTTGCAACATCATCAGAACAAAGAGATGCAGCTATATCAAATATTTTCCTTGGTACATTAGCAATAATTTTGTTTTCTTTACCGTGGCTTTTAGAGTCTAGATTTAAGTTTGATATACCGAATTATTTAGAAATAATAATTTTGACTTTTATATTTAGTTCAATAATTCTAGGCAATATTCATGGATTTTTAGAAACTGTAAGAGGATATGATAAATTTTTACATATAGTAAGTGGTATTACTATTTCCATAATAGGTTATGAAGTTATCCACACATATAACTTATCTAAACCTCAAGAGGTAAGACTCAAACCGGGAATGTTAAGTATTTTTGCTCTTTGTTTTTCTATTACTTTATTGGTTGTTTGGGAGTTTTATGAGTTTGCTGTTGATACAATTGCATACAATATTAATAATGATACTTCTAGAAATATGCAAAGATACCAATGGATTAATGATAGTCTTATTTATCCACAACCATACGGATTAATGGATACCATGTTAGATTTGATAGTCGGATCATTAGGGGCTTTGGTAGTTAGTCTTATTGGCTGGCGTATATTATTAAGAAAAGAATTAAAAATAAAGAAAGAGTTGGTAATTAATGATTAAAGAAATTGCCTATGCAAAGGTTAACTTGTTTTTAAATGTATCTGCTAAACGTAAAGACGGTTATCATGATTTAGAAATGTTAAATGTTAAAATTGATTTATTTGACGAATTGACTTTTAAAGAAATAGACACTAAAGATATGGTGATTATCAAATCAAATGATTTATTTTTATCAAATCAAGAAAATATTGTAATTCAAGTAGCAAGATATCTTTTAAAAACATATGATATTAAATCTGGTGTAGAAATAGAAATTGATAAAAAGATTCCGTTTGGAGCGGGACTAGCCGGTAATTCAGCTGATAGCGCTGCGGTTATTAAAGGCATTAATAAATTATTTAAATTAAATTTATCATTGGATGAAATGAAGGATATAGCATTAATGTTTGGCGCAGATATACCTTATTGTTTATCAAATAAACCGGCAATTGTTACTGGTATTGGCGAAAAAATCGAAGAGGTTGAACTTAACCTAAGTGATTACAAAATATTACTTATAAATCCTTGCGAATATATTGGTACAAAAGAGGTTTTTCAATTAGTTGAAGAATCTAATATCAGAACAAAAGATATTGATTTGATAAGAACCATAATCAAAGATAAAGATTCAAATCTATTAATTCAAAATTTGTTTAATTCTCTTGAAGAGATTGTAGTTTCAAATTATGAAATAATGAAAGAATTTAAGGATATCTTGTCAAGCAAATTAGGGAATAACGGATTAGTCATGACTGGTTCAGGATCAAGTTTTGTTAAAGTTTTACATAAAAATAATGATGTATCTCAGTTTATCAAAGAATATCAAGGCAAATATTTAATAAAAATTCATAATTTTCTATAATTTTTTGTCCAACCTATTGAATTAACAAAAATGTTCGTGATATAATTTGCCAAAGAGGTGGTAGTGTGAAGATTACAGAGGTACGCGCGAAAAGAATCAACGGAGACAATCGATTAGTAGGAGTAGCTGCCATTACTATTGATAACTGCTTTGTTGTTCATGAGCTAAGAATCATTGAGGGGAAAAATGGTTTATTTGTTGCTATGCCAAGCCGAAAAATGCCTAGCGGAGATTATAAAGATGTCGCTCACCCGATTAACAGTGAAACAAGAGCTATGATAGAAAAGGCAGTTTTAGATACTTTTCAGGCTTTACCAGAATTAGAAAAAGAAGAAAACGAAAACACCGACTAAAAGTCTGTGTTTTTTATTATAGTAAACATTTGTGGCTTTTTTGTTTAAGATAAATGTTGTATAATATAGTTGATATTAATTAAATACGTTAAGAAAGGAAGCAATAGATTACTATTGCGATGGTTTTTATGGCTGTTTTCCACGGTTCTAAAGTCAAGATGTTTGCTTTGAGTTCAAATTCCGAGTTAGCTCAAGATATCGCTGATTATATAGGCATACCCCTAAGCAAATGTGAGGTAACTCATTTCGCTGATGGTGAAATTAACATTAATATACCAGAAACTGTAAGAGGTCACAAAGTTTTTGTTATTCAATCAACATGCAACCCTGTAAATGAACATATTATGGAATTACTAATTATGATTGACGCTCTTAAAAGAGCATCTGCTAGAGAAGTAAATGTTTTAATTCCTTATTATGGATATTCAAGACAAGATAGAAAAGCTAAAGCAAGACAACCTATTTCTGCTAAATTAGTAGCTAATTTACTGCAAGTTGCTGGAGCTACAAGAGTTATCAGTATGGATTTGCATGCGCCACAAATTCAAGGTTTCTTTGATATCCCGATTGATAATTTTAAAGCAATGCCAATTATTTCCGAATATTTTAATAAAAAGAATCTGGAAAATATCTGCGTTGTGTCACCAGATCATGGTGGTGTTACCAGAGCTAGAGAATTAGCTAATACGCTTAAATCTCCGATTGCTATTATCGATAAAATGAGACCTGAGCCAAATGTCGCTGAGGTAATGAATATTATTGGTAAAGTCAAAGGGAAAACCTGTATTATTATCGATGACATGATCGATACAGCCGGTTCTATTTTTGCCGCAGCTAATGCTTTATCTGAAGCTGGAGCTAAAGATATTTATGCATGTTGTACACATCCGGTATTTTCTAAAACAGCACCACAACTTTTAATGGAAGCTCCAATTAAAGAAGTTATTTGTACAAATACAATTGAACTTCCAAAAGATAGAGTTTTTCCTAAACTCGTTCAACTATCTACAGCGGAATTATTAGGTCAAGGTATTATCAATATAATTGATGATCAAGGCGTATCAACACTATTTACCTGTGAAAAATAAAACAAACTTTACAAAGAGTTTGATTGTGATATAATTAAATAAATCGATGATCGGAAGAGTAGAATAAGTAATTTATTTTAGCGAATGAGGGACGGTGTAAGCCTCAAAATAAAACTTATTTCGAAAAACGCCCAGGAGAGACAGAAGAAATTAGTAGAACTGTACGTAAATCTTGCGTTAAAGATTAATGAGTGTTTCGATTAAAATCGAAAAAACAAGGTGGTACCGCGATAAATTTCGTCCTTTTATTTTAGATAAAAGGACTTTTTTATTTTTTAGGAGGTTAATATGCTGTTTAAAGAATTAGAAGCTTTGCACAAATATGAAAAACCGCAAAAAACTACTAGATTTCATAAAAAAAACTATGTTGAGGGTGAAGAAGATTATTTCGTCGGTATAAATCTTCCTGATTTAAGGAAATTAGCTAAAACTTATTTTTTAACTATCAAAAATTCTGATTTAGATATTTTATTGACTAATAAAATTCATGAATATCGTTTATTAGGATTAATAATTTTAACATATCAAATTAAGGATGCGGATATAAATATTCAAAAAGAAATTGTTGATAAATATCTAAATAATATTAATTACGTCAATAATTGGGACTTAGTTGATGTATCAGCTGCCAATATTTTAGGTAAGTATTTGTTTAATATTGAAGAGTACTCTTTGCTCTATGAACTTTCAAAATCGGTAAATCTATGGTATAAAAGAATCAGTGTTGTATCAACCTGGTACCTTATAAGTCAAGGGAAGTTAGAAATCACATTAGATATTGTCGATAATTTGCTTGAAGATAAACATGATTTAATTCACAAAGCTTGCGGATGGATGCTAAGAGAGTTAGGAAAAAAAGATCAAGAATTATTAACTGATTATTTGGAAAAAAACTATAGCAAATTACCAAGAACTATGCTTAGATATGCAATTGAGAAATACTCAGAAAATATTAGAAAAAGAATTTTAAAAGGAGATTTTTTATGGCGATAGAAATAAAAAAATTATATCTTGATTTTGTAGGATATAAAGACAAAGAAGTAGAAATAACCGGATGGGTAAGAAATAATCGAGCTCAAAAAGAATTTGGTTTCATTGACTTAAATGATGGAACTTCTTTTGAGACGGTGCAAGTAGTATATGAAGCTAGCGCTTTAGAAAATTTTAAAGAAGTGTCAAAGTTTAGAGTTGGATCTGCAATTACTGTTAAAGGCAGATTGGTTTTAACGCCAAATTTAAAGCAACCATTTGAAATCAAGTCTCAAACAATAATTCTAGAAGGCGATAGCTTAGATGATTATCCGATTCAACCAAAAAGACATTCAAGAGAATTTTTAAGAGATAACGCTCACTTGCGTATGAGAACAAACCTTTTTAACGCAGTGTTTAGAGTTAGATCAGTTGTTTCTTATTCAATTCACAAATTTTTCCAAGAACAAGGATTCATTTATTTACATGCGCCAATAATTACTGCAAGTGATGCTGAAGGTGCCGGAGAAATGTTTCAGGTTACTACTTTAGGAGAAAAATTAAAAGAAAATGATTATAGCAATGATTTCTTCGGTAAAAAAGCTAACCTATCTGTTTCCGGACAACTTCAAGCCGAGGCTTATGCTCTTGCTTTTAAAAATGTATATACTTTCGGCCCAACTTTTAGAGCTGAAAATTCCAATACAACAAGACATGCCTCAGAGTTTTGGATGATAGAACCGGAAATAGCTTTTGCGGATCTCAAAGACGACATGAAATTAGCTGAAGATATGGTCAAATATATCATAAATGATTTATTTGATTCTTGTGAAAGCGAACTTAAGTTTTTTGATCAATTCGTTGAAAAAGGTTTGATAAATAAACTTAAAAAAGTGTTAAATTCAAAATTTGCAGTAGTCACCCATAAAGAAGCTATCAATATTTTGTTTGCTAATTCAAAAGAATTTGATGTAAAACCTGTTCAAGGTCAAGATTTGGCTACTGAACACGAAAAATATTTAACAAAATTTTTCGATGGTCCTGTGTTTGTAATTGATTGGCCAAAAGATATAAAAGCATTTTATATGCGCCTAAATGACGATAACGAAACTGTTGCTGCAATGGATCTTTTAGTTCCTGGTTCAGGAGAATTGATTGGTGGTTCCCAAAGAGAAGAACGTCTCGATTTTCTTGAAAAAAGAATTGGTGAATTAAAAATTGATGATAAAGATCTTTGGTGGTATAAGGATTTAAGAAAATATGGCGGATGTAAGCATGCTGGATTTGGTATGGGACTAGAAAGAATGGTGATGTACGTTACTGGTATTGATAATATTAGAGATGTCTTACCGTTCCCAAGAACACCTAGAAAATGTGATTTTTAATCTAATATAAAAAAAAGCTCAAAATGAATTTGAGCTTTTTTATTTATTTAATTTTTACTTTTTTACTTTTTCATCTTTTAAAGATTCAACTAGCCCGCTAGCTAAACCAACAACGCCTTGCATTTCTGATGGAATAATAATCTTAGTAGCTTGTCCTTTAGCAACATTTTCCATAGATTTATAAGCTTCTAATGTAAGTACAGCTTTATCAGCACCAGCTTCTTTAATTAATCTAATACCTTCAGCGGTTGCGCTTTGAACTTTAAGAATAGCTTCAGCTCTACCTTCAGCTTCTCTAATTGCAGCTTCTTTCTTACCTTCAGCTTCCAAAATGTTTGCGGCTTTTTCACCTTCAGCAGTTAGGATTGCAGCTTGTTTTTTACCTTCAGCAATCAAGATTGATTCACGACGTTCACGTTCAGCACGCATTTGTTTTTCCATTGCTTCGCGAATTTCTTTTGGTGGAATAATATTTTTAACTTCCACACGATTAATCTTAATACCCCAAGGGTCAGTAGCTTCATCTAAAATAACACGCATTCTTTCATTGATTAAATCTCTTGATGTAAGAGTTTGGTCTAATTCTAATTCACCAATGATATTACGTAAAGTAGTAGCGGTTAATTGTTCAATTAATAATCCTGGATTTTCGGCACCATATACATATTGTTTTGAATCAGTTATCTGCAAGAAAACAACTGTATCAATTTGCATTGTAACATTATCTTTTGTAATAACTGCTTGTGGTGGGAAATCAAGAACTTGTTCCTTTAGGTTAATTACATCACTTACCATACCTCTGGTATTATAAGTTCTTCTAATGCGATCAATAAAAGGTACTTGGAAATGTAATCCGGCTGTCCAAGTTGTGTAATAGTTACCCCATCTTTCAATTACATACTCAGTAGCTTGTGGAACAATTTTGATTCTTGTTCCTAAATAAACAATGATGATTACCAACAAGGCAACTAAAACTATAATACCTACGTTTGATAATAAAAATACTGGCATAAACATAATAATATTTCCTCCTATTTAATATTTATATTCCGTTCTTTCAACGGTTATTTTTGAAATCATATCTCTGATTGTTATTTTATTTTGTGTTGCAGCTATAAGCCCTGTATCAACCAAGAACATAAACATTAAAAACATAATTGCGTATAAAACGTTTATAGGTACTAAAACAACAACAAGTAAATATTTAAAAGCTATATCATGAAGAAAGATTGTCATTAAATTAACTGGTCCTTCCAGTTTTATTTTCATGAATCTTCTACCCACAGTAGCCCCTTTTAAAATTAAGGTATATAAAGTCATTATTATTAAGAAAATAAATAAATAATAATAAATTACATTTGTAAAATATATTCCTAGAGGTTCCATATATGGCGCTGTATCAATTGTGTTTTGTTCATTCAAAATATTTGTTTGTTCTTGATATTCTAAAAAAGCAGCGTCAAGTAATTCTTGATCTTCTCCGGCCAATTCTTTTTGAACATCATAAGTTTTTTGAACTTCTGCAATATCTTCGCTGTAAGCGGCCATTATTTCATCATAATTTGCGCTGATTTCATCAAAATTTTCAACCTTGCTTTGTAACATTGATTGGCCAAAAAGGATGAAACTTAAGTAAATCACTGAAAATATTAACATCATGTCAATAATAGACGAAAAAAGCCTTCTAAAAAATCCTGCCCTCATTATTCTTTTCTTACCACTAATTTAACACCTTTAATAGCTAAAACCACAACTTTCTCGTGCTCTTGAATATTTTCGTTAGCTATTGCTGTCCAAATTTTCCCTTCAATTTTGACTTCTCCGCGTTCTCCATTTAAAATTGGTTTAACGCATATTGCGCTTTGACCAACTAAAGAATCCGCGTTAGTTTTTATTTCGTTTTTCTTAATATATTTTTTGAATACCGGTCTTAATATTAATAATAATGCTATAGAGAAAATTATAAATACTAGGACTTGAAGCCAAATATAATCTTGGAAGATTATGGCAATAAGAAGAGCAAAGAAAGCTCCGACTGAAAACCATACGCTAGAAAGATCCATTGTTAATGCTTCAATAACGCCGGCAACAACAATAATAGCAAACCAGACAAAAATCATTGTGGTTGCAATATCAATAGCTAAAAACATATAACTACACCTCTTCCTCGTTCAAATCAATTATTAAAGCCCCTTCATCCTTGTTCCAATGAGCTTTGTACTTGTATGAATTTTTCTTTGTAAAGTCTAAATCCATTAGCTCTGACACTTCTGATAGAAATAACTTATTACATACTCTAGAATAACTAGACTTAATTGTAATATTGTGTCTTTGCTCTTCAGGAATATAGCCCAAACTCACTTTTTCTTTTGTTACAGGTTTAACAGCAATCAGTTTATTTTCCTTATCTAGACCAAGTAATACAATATATGCTGACTCAAAATAACTTGTCGCTGACTTGTTGAGGGTGATGTTAGCTTCATATAGAGTGGCTAACTCATCCAAAGGTTTTTTTGAAACCCATTCAAACTTTCCCATTTGACTACCTCCATTATAATACATATCTTTGATATTGATAATTATATCACATATTTTTTTAATTATCAATAATTACCGGAGATTATTTTTAATTATTTTTGATTATCTAATATTTATTTGATTAAAAATATACATTCATATATGATATATTCGGTGATAAATATGGAAGATAGAAATTATTCGAGTTATATATCTAAATCATTAAATAAAACATTTAAAAGTGTTTTGTTTGGCAGATTTCTAAGGGCGATAGATGATTATAAACTTATTCAGGAAAACGATAAAATATGCGTTGCTTTAAGTGGCGGTAAAGATTCACTGTTATTAGCGGCTTTATTTGAAGAATATAAATTGCATTATAATAATAACATAGAAGTTAAATACGTGATGATGAATTCAGGTTTTACAGATAAATTTTTGAATGATCATTTAGCTAATATAGAAAAAATCGGAATACATCAAATTACTAAGGATTCCAGAGTTTATGAAGTAGCAAACAGAATGAACCCTAAAGCGCCATGTTTCTTATGCGCTAGAATGAGAAGAGGATTTCTTTATCAAACAGCTAAAGATTTAGGCTGTAATAAATTAGCTTTAGGCCATCATTTTGATGACGTTATAGAGACCACTTTGATGAATATGTTTTATACCGGTACTTTTAAAACAATGCTACCGAAAGCAAAATCACAAAACTATGAAGGTTTAGAACTTATAAGACCTATGTATTTAATTAAAGAGAAGGATGTTGAGCGATTTATTAAATATCATGATTTTACCGTGAACCCTAAAGGTTGCTTATTCCAGGAAAGAAATCAAGATTCAAAGAGACAAGAAATGAAAAGGCTTATAGATGATTTAAGAAAAGTTTATAAAAATATCGATATTAATATTTTCAGATCAGCAGAAAATATTAATTTATCAAGTGTTTTAGGTTACTATGAAGATGAATCGAATAAGGTTAATTTTCTTGATAAATATTAAAAGGCAACGAAATCAATCGTTGTCTTTTCTTTTAAAGGTTTCACATGAAACATTATTTTCCTAGACAAAACTTTGAAAATAAAGTTGTAATCAAATCATCACTGGTGTTTTCTCCGGTGATTTCTCCTAAGCTTGTCCAAGCTTTTCTTAAATCAATTTCAACCATATCAATAGGTATCTGATTCTCAGCTGATTCCAACGCTTGTTGTAAAGCGATTTTAGTTTCTTCAAGTTTACCTATATGTCTAGCATTAGATATTAATGTATAGTCATCTGCTAGGAGCTTTTCATCAACGAACAATCGTTTGACTTCTTCGGCCAACTTATCAATGCCAATGTTGTTTTTGACGGAAATGTTTATAATGTGTTCATTGTCTAGATTTATTTTCGAACCTAAATCGATTTTATTTCCAAGAATTATTCTTGTTTTATTTTGTGTTATTTTCAATAATTCGTTATCTGTTTCAGTTATACTTGAAGATTGATCTAAGACCAATAAAATCAAATCCGCTTTTGCTATAGCTTTTTTAGTTTTATCAATACCGATTTTTTCAACAATATCTTCAGTAGTTCTAATTCCGGCAGTATCAATCAATTTAAGGATTATTCCATCTAAATTTAATTCAGCTTCTATTAAATCTCTTGTAGTTCCTGATATTTCCGTTACAATGGCTTTGTCTTCTTTTAACAATGTATTCAGCAAACTGGATTTTCCAACATTTGGTTTACCAACTATTACTGTGTTTATTCCTTCTCTAATAACTTGGCCAGTAGTAGAATCGCTTAATATTTTATCAATCTTGTTAATTAAAATTTTTATATTTGGAATAATGATATCGTTTGTCATTTCTACAACATCGTCATATTCAGGGTAATCAATGTTAACTTCAATATTGGCAACAATATCTAAGACATCATTTTGTAAATTATCAATCAATGTCAAAACGTCTCCCCTTAATTGAGAATTTGCTATTTTTAATTGATTGAAAGTTTTAGCGTTAACTAAATCCATTATACTCTCAGCTTCAGTTAAATCTAATCTTCCATTTAAATAAGCTCTCTTGGTGAACTCTCCGTTTTCAGCTAATCTAGCTCCGTTGGCTATTAATAATTTTATTATTTCATTCGCAATGAAATTTCCGCCGTGGCAAGTAATTTCTACTGTATCTTCGGCAGTGAAGGTTTTTGGAGCTTTAAAAACACTGATTAAAACTTCATCAATTTGTTCATTTTGATTATAGATATATCCATAATGGACGGTATGAGATTTTTGCTTTGCTAAGTCTGCTCCTTTGAAAATTTTGTTTACAATATCAAAACTGTCATCTCCGGAGACTCTAATCAGGTTAATTGCACTTGTGCCATTGGCTGTTGTTTTTGCAACGATTGTATCATATATCATATTTATCACCACCAATATTTTAACATATTTTTAAAAAATAATGTATAATATAACAAAGGTGATAAATATGAAAAGATTTAAAAAGCCATTTAAATTTTATGTAATAATGTTTTTGGTATTGGCTATAGCTGTTGGGGGTTATTCCGTTTTTAAAATTTTTGTAGATAATACTCCTGTAAAAGATGTATCTAGTCTATGGGCCTTACCAGTTATATTCATAATAATTTATTATGGAAGTGATACTTTAATAGACAAACTCTTTAACAAAAAACAACAGATTAATTACGAATCTAAATTTATCGAAGAAATCGCTAAAAAAATGCGAGAATCAAATGAATTCTTAATTGAAGATTACAGAAGATTACAACTTAACCAAAAATTTCAAGATAGCCTTAAAATTGCTTATCAAATATTTTTAAACGGCGAAAATGAGCTTTTCAATATAAAAAAATTAGAAAGAAAATTTAAGGATAATACTTTAGAAAAAAAAGCTATGGATTTTGTTATCAATCATATAAGAGAAACCAAAAAACCCGTAGAATAATACGCGTTTTTAAGGTATAATAAAGGTAGACAATTTACGCTTTTAGTTCGGAGGCTATATAGATGAGTTATAAAGCTTTATACAGAATTTATCGTCCACAAGATTTTAATGAAGTTGCTGGGCAGAAACATATTACGCAAACACTAAAAAATGCATTAGCTAACGATAAAGTGGCTCATGCATATTTATTCAGCGGCCCTAGAGGAACCGGTAAAACTTCAATCGCAAAAATCCTCGCTAAAGCTGTAAACTGCGTTAACGCACCTACAGAAAATCCATGTAATGTTTGTGAAAACTGTATTGGTATTCAAGACGGAACAATAAGCGATGTTATTGAAATAGATGCTGCTAGTAATAACGGTGTAGATGAAATTAGAGAACTCAGAGACAAAGTCAAATATCTTCCAGGATATGTTAAGTATAAAGTATATATAATAGATGAAGTTCATATGTTATCACAAGGAGCTTTTAATGCTTTGCTAAAAACTTTGGAAGAACCACCAGCACATGTAATATTTATCTTATGTACAACAGAGCTTCAAAAAGTATTGCCTACAATTCAATCAAGATGTCAAAGGTTTGATTTTAAAGCGATATCAACAACGGATATCATTATGAAACTAAAAGAAATTATTTCTAAAGAAAATATAGATATTGAGGAAGATGCGATTAAACAAATAGCTACTTATGCAGAAGGCGGATTAAGAGATGCAATATCTTTGTTAGATCAAGTTTATGCGTTTAATCCAGAGAAGATATCTTTAGAAGACGTTAACCAAATTTGCGGAGCTGTGTCAATGCATACTCAAATCGAATTGGCAAAAGCTTTGATTAACTTTGATTCAACTAAAGCAATAGCACTTTTAAACGACTTGATTTCTCAAGGGAAAGAAGTGAAAAAGATTACTCTGAATCTTATTGAGTTTTTTAGAGATACTTTAATGTATAATAATCTTCAACAATTAGATGAAGCAAGTCTACTATATGGAAATCAAGAGTTCCAAGAGCTAGCGTCAGATATCAGCAATAGAAAAGCTTTCTATATTATCGATATTTTAAATAAAGCTTTAAATGAGATTAATTGGAGTAACAATCCAAAAATTCATTTAGAATTAGCCTTTTTAAAAGTCTCTGACAATGAAGATAATAGCAATAGTAATGTTTTAGCGGCCATTGATGAAATAGAAAAAAGAATTCTTGAATTAGAAACCTTTAAAGAAAATTTGGAAATTGAAGATAAAAATGAATCGCAAGAGATTATTAAAAATATTATCTCTGACAGTCAAAAACAAGATAAAGAAATTATAGAAGAACATAATATATTTAAAATAGATGACAGTGTAGTCGAATCAAATATAGAATTTACAGATGATGTAAATATCGATTATAACGAACCTAAAGAAGAAAAGA
>CAZJAP010000002.1:0-88770 GCA_964544325.1 uncultured Candidatus Izemoplasmatales bacterium
TTTAAGTTTTAATAATCCGTCACCAAAAACAATTTCAGTACCAACTTTAACTCTTCTTGCCGGTCTAACAAGTGTTTCCCATTTATTTAAACCGTACTGATTGAGTAATAGTACTTCTATACTTGCTTTTGTGTCCATTTTAATACCATGTAATCTGGCAGGAATAACTTTTGTGTTATTTAACACTAAAACGTCTCCAGATTTTAAATATTCTCCAATATTTTTAAAATAATCATGTTCTATTTCAAAATTTGTTCTATTAGTTACAAGAAGTCTCGATTCACTCCTAACTTCTAAAGGGGTTTGAGCAATTAATTCTTCTGGTAAATAATAATCAAAATCTTTAGTCTTCATTAAAACAAGCTCCCTTGATACGATTTCTTTAGATGACGGTAAGCTTTTTCAGTAACAACTCTACCTCTTGGAGTCCTGCTAATGAAACCTTTTTGAATTAAAAATGGTTCATAAACATCTTCTAAAGTACCAGCGTCTTCACTGATTGATGTAGCTATCGTGTCAAGCCCAACAGGACCGCCATGGTATTTTTCAATGATTCCCAACAAATATTCACGATCCTTATTATCTAAACCTAATTCATCGATTTTTAGTTTATTTAGTGCAGTTCTTGTTATTTCAAGATTGATATAACCATCACTTAATATATCAGCAAAATCTCTTACTCTTCTAAACAAGCGATTAACAATTCTTGGAGTTCCTCTACTTCTCTTAGCCAATTCTAAAATAGCTTCTTCATCAGTCTGGCAATCATAGATTTTTGCTGTTCTTTTACAAATTACTTCAAGCTCTTGATCAGAATAGAATTCAAGTTTATGTACTATGCCAAAACGATCTCTTAAAGGTCCCGTCAAATCTCCAAAACGTGTTGTAGCTCCTATCAAGGTAAATGGCGCCAAATCAACCCTTATTGATTTTGCACCTGAGTCTTTACCAACAACTATATCGATAACATAGTCTTCCATTGATGAGTATAATATTTCTTCAACAATTTTTGGCAATCGATGAATTTCATCAATAAATAGAACATCACCGGGCTCTAAAGAAGTCAAGATCGCAGCTAAATCTCCTGTTCTTTCTATCGTTGGTCCACTTAAGGATTTAATATTGACACCAAGTTCATTAGCTATAACTTGTGCTAGGGTAGTTTTACCTAATCCTGGAGGTCCGTAGAGAAGTACGTGGTCAAGAGATTCGTTTCTCATCTTGGCTGCCTTAACAGCAATTTCTACCATTTCTTTAACATCTTTTTGACCAATATACTCACTAAATGACTTAGGTCTTAGAGTTACATCAACCTCATCATCAATCAGTAAATTGTTACTTATAATCCTCTCATCCATAAAATTCACCTCAAATCTATTATAACAAATTTCTAGGAAAAATCACTTTTTATTTATTCTAATGTATTGAATAATAAAAGTTATTGATATATAATTAAAAATGAAGTAAGTTACGGAGTGATTAAATGGCAAAAAAACGCGATATTTTATCAAATTACTTCAAAGATTTTCCTAACTTTAATAAAGCATATAAAACCCGTTTAGAGCAATTAAAACGGGATTTTAATAATGAAAAAACTCATTATGATGAGTTACTGCTTAATATTGAAAATGAATATACAACTGATCAAAACGTTCATCTTGAAAAATATTTAAATGAAGAAAAACTACACGAAAAAAGAAAAAAACTTATCGACTCTGATTTTAAAGAAAGATTTATGTTATTAGCTGAAGAAATTGATAACAATAATAAAGATTATTCTAAACTTATTGATGACGAAAATAAATTATATCAAGATATTTTAAATCAATTTGAAGAAAGAAAGCAAGAAGCGCTAAACAGATACTTAGAACTAGTTCATGAAAGTGAAAAAGAAATAGAGGAATCAGTTGATGTCCACTACAAATTTATAGCGGAAGAAACTAAGAGAACAGAAAATTTAAAAAATTACTATCAAGATATCAATAATTTCCTTGCTAATGATTTGCTTAACACGATGGAAAAGGCCAAAAATGCACTAGATAGTCTTAATGACTCGCTAAAGGAAACTAATCTAAATGATTCCCAAGAGCTTAACCAAACTGTATTAAAATCACTTGAAGAACTACGTGATACCCAAATCGGTATCATCTCACTCTTTAAAGACAATTCTAATAATTTAGAAATTCATCGGGAAGAGATTAAAAAAATTTCAAGGAACAAACAACAACCTCACTCTGAATTAAATCAAGAGATGATTAAGAAATATGTCTCGCAAATCAGAGATATAAATAATCAAAAGATAGCTTTCGAAGTTAAAGTAAAAAGTGATTTAGAGTTATCTCTTAACCGCATTCACCAATTAATAATTAAAGCTAACAATGAAAACGATGATTTGAATTTAAAAAAATATATTTATCAAAAAGAAATCATTGAAAAAAAAGCTGAATATTTACTTCACAGAAACAGAACTTTATCCAAGTTTTCTATTAGTAAATATCAACAAGAAATCAAGAAAATTAAAATTGATTCTTTTAAAAGAAGCGAAGAAATCAAATTAGCATACTCTGTACCAATTACATTTTTACAAAATTCTATTGACACATATTCTAATTTCGCTTTTTATTTAAATCAAGGGTTTGATGAGTTAGATAGGTTACTTAATGGCTTAATTGATTTCCATCAAGAGTTCTTAGATACTAAAAATACTTTCGTTTCTACTGCTTCTAAAGCTTATGAAGACTATAAAATTAATTTAATGGTTAGAATTAATGAAGTAACTGCTAATTTAACAAAACTAATTACAAAAATTGATGATGTATCCTTCCAAATTGTAACTTTAGAATCAAAAAATCGATTAGAAGTTGCCGAAATCAGAAAGAAAATCGAAAATCTAGAGATTCTTGGTGATTATCAAAAATATTTAGCATCATTAGAAAATGATGAATTTTTTGCAATGTATCAACATAATAAAAACATTGAATCTCTCCAAATTAATTCTAAATATAAAGAAAATTTATTAAAAATTAATAAAGAAGTACTAGATTTAAATAAAAATAAAGAAGTTGCTGGTGAGCATTTACAATATATGCTTAATTTAAGCCGTGAAGAAGAAAATATTCATAAATTGAGTTTCGAAAAATTAATTGCTCAGTCAGAAGCTTTCTATCAACAACAAAATCAATTATCATATTTAATGTATAAAATCGCAAAACTTGAAATAATCAAACAAGTTAAATCAGAAAATTATTTACATGCTAAAAAATTTATAGAAATCAAAGATAATGAACTTAAGAAAGATAAGGTAAGTTCAGATTATGTTGTTGACTTTGTTCACCATATTCAAAAACTGATAAACTCCAACAACGATACTACTTCTGCTTTTCAAAGATATCTGGCTAATAGCAGTAATAAATTGACTTATTTAACAATCGTAGAAAAAAATCGTAATACACTTCATAAACAAATTGATCGTCAATTAGAAAAGAAAATTAGAACTTGTTATGATGCTGTAGAAAGATATCATCGAGAATTAAATGATGTTTTAGCTAATTCAAAAAGATTATTAGATTTTTATACGAAAAAATTTAAAGATTTACTAATTTTTAGTGAAAATAATTTTATAAACTATCGTTCTGAAGTTGTTAAAAACAAGGGATATTTTATTGAAATTTCTAGTTTATTGACTTATGTGTTTAACAAAGCTATTTACGAAGCATATAAATACCAAGTTCCTGAAGAAATAACTAACCTTACAGAATATTATGAAAAGACACTTAACTCTTATAATATATTAGTATTATCAATTTTCAACAAATTAAAGAAAAAAACCAAATCAAAAATCTATTATGAAAATGTTCAAAATTATTTAATTAATGCCATTAAAATTCTTGATGATTATTATATTAATCTCGAAAACTCTATAGTAAATATTAGAGATCGCATTTCCGAAAATGATTTGAATTTTATAGCGATGGCTAAAATTGGAGCTATTGAAAATAAAAAAATTATTGATAAAGAGTATGATTTAGTTGCTTATGACGCTTTAAAACTTAAGAATAAACGAGTTAAACAAATAGAGAGTTTATTAAATAATGCTGATACTCTCAATGATGATTTTAAATCTCGTGTTAAAAAAATCAATGATGAATACTTAAATGAAAAAAATAAAACTGATGAATTTGTTAACTTTTTAGAAAAAGAAATTACAGAAATTGTTTCTAAAAACGATAAACAGTTAGTTAAAATGTTAAATCTAATTGATAAAGAAATATTTGAAGATCGTTTAAAATTCACTAACGAATACAAGAAGTATTTAAATACACTTAACATTATTAAAGCTAATATTTCAGAAACTTATGATTCTGAAGTTAAGTACCTTTATGACTTAACATTTAAACGTGAAGATGATATTGCTAAGACAATAGTTCTTTTGGAACAAAAAATAGATAAACTTCCTTTAGAAAAAGAATCATTGATCGCAGCTATAGACAATCAAAAACAAGAACTATTTATCACTAAACAAAAAGAGTTGCTTCAAAAGTTTTCAGAAATTGAAGGTCAAAAATTAACATCAAAACCTGATCTTTTAGAAGAAATTTTAACGGTAGAAAAAAGATTACCTAACGACTATGTTAATTTATATAAAGAAATTAATGAATTAGAAAACGAATTTTTAGGACAATATACGTTAATTAACGAAGATTATTTAGAAACATACCAAGACTACATCAACAAACAGTATTCAAATCGTTTACTAATTGAAAACGACAATAAGATGAACAAGCCTTTTGATTATTTAAACACTTATCATAAAGATTTATTGTCAATTTTCCAATTAAACTATAAAGAAGTTTTACAAAAAAGTTATGAATCAAGAGATATTATTAAAGAAGAGAAAAGAAAATCTAAAGAAAAACAAGATCGAGTAATAAACGCATAAGGTGGTAAAAATGGGCGAGAATAAGATTCAAGCTAATTTTGACAATTTTAAAGATTACAAAGAAAAAATTGGTAAAGCTCTAGACGGAGAATTATCACTTTTTGAACGTTTCACCGAATCAATTGTTCATCGTGCTAAAAATCATCACCAAGTAAGCCTTAATAACTTAGAAGCAAGTAGAGAATCTTTGGCTAATCTAAAAAATAGAGTTAAGAATCTTAAAAATAGCATCTTCTATCATCAGGAAACAGTAATTATTGATAGACAAAACATTATTGAAGAAACCGAAAGAAAAATACAAAAACAAAACCAGAATATTATTGAATTTGAATATAAAAATGCTCAAGATAAAGTAATGAATTTTGATTATTTAAATAAAGCGTTATTGCAATTTTCTTTTGATTATTTCAATGAATTTAAAATGTATTATTCAAAAGATATTATGGATTTGGATGAATTATATGATTTTCTACAAGAAAAGAATAAAATATTTGAAAAAATTATTACTAAATACGAAAATGAAGTTTTAGATTTTTTCACTGCACTAGACAAGGAAATTTACGAAATGAATGATCGTATTTCTTTATTGATGCAACAAAAGAATTCGCAACTTAATAAAATCTATGACTTTTTCCAAAATGAAACCAGTGCATATTTAGATAGCCAAATGACGTTTACTGTAGAAACAAATCTCAAATCTCGTGAAATACAGACACTTATTCAAGATAAATTAAAACAATTTAAATCATTTAAAAAACATCTTCTTACACAAGAAAACAAGATAAAAGTAATTCTTCATGAAGAATATCTAGATCTAAAAGATAAAGTTGTTAAAAAGCTCTTGCAACGCAAGGGTAACGTCATTATGAATGATCCTAATTTTTTCGAACATATAGATGAGAGCCTTTTAAAACTCAAAGAAGAAATTGTGTTTGCTAAGAATGAAAATTTAAGTTCTTTAGGAAGGTTGATTAAGACTTATAATCAAGCTATTAAATATAAAGACTTAATTCAAAAAGCAGAAAAAAAAGCTACTAAGATGACTAGTAGATTTTTAAAAATGAAGAAAATCATCTTCTTTGAATATCAAAAAGAGTCAAGAAAATTAATTTATCAGATGGAAAAATATTATAAATTATATCTTGATATATTAAGAGTTGACCCTTTCTTAGCTCAAATTATTGGTGATAAAGCAACAAAAATTATTAAAGATGAAATTAATTATTTATCAACCTTAAAGATAAATAAGGAACATAGAATTAATGTTAATTATGATATTAAGACTCTTAAATTAAATCAACAAATTAATGAACTTGAATCAAAATTAATCTACGAAGTAGAAAGACAAATATTCTTACAAGATATTGACCTTATCCATAATATTCTAGATATTCAAAATTTCTTTATTGACAGAGGGGCTGATACCGCTCTTTCAGTCAATCATTTAAAAAGTGAAAAACTAAATATTTTTAAACTTGAAAAAGCTGTCAATTCTTATTTAAAACATGATATTAGAATTAATAGTGTTAACCGTAAATATTTAAGTTTTGTTACAAATCTTATGGTTAATTTTATAAGAGATAGTGAAGCTCATGAAATTAGTTTGGTTGATGCTTTAAGTGATATCAGGTTAGCTTTAAAAGAATATGATATTGCTGCTATTCACTTCAAGAATATGTACGAAAATGAAAAAAGATTCTTAGTAATGCAATCTAACAGAGTAAGTGATGAAACTAAAATTCATGATGAATTTATTCTAACTACATATGAGAACCAAATGCGATTCTCTGAAGAACAAATTGCTTTGGCAAATGATGAATTTAGATTACGTGTACAAGCTATAATGACAGCTGTTGATGAAGAAAGAGTATACTTCAATGATATAATAAACAATCAAGAAAAAGCTTCTAAAAAACGAAAAAGTGATATTATTGACGAATATCAAGCTAAAATTTATCAACATCATAAACAACTTATTGAAAATACAGAGCAGAAGCCTAATAAATACTTAGAAAAAGAGTTTTCTAAAATTAAAGCAAAATATGAAAAACTATTAGACAGCACTGATATGACTATTTCAGAAAATGAGATTATCAATAATGCATCTAGAAGATTGAGAACTCTTGATGATCATTTAGAAGAAGCTCTTGATGAAGCGATGAACTTGCGCGATGAAACAATTGAAGAAATGCAAGAATTGTATGACAATGCTAAAGAAAGATATGAATATTTTAAAGTATATTTGGCTAATAAAGTTAATCCTTTAGAACCAACTTTCTATCAAACTCTTGAAAGAATCCAACAAAGATATGAATTTAAACTTAAAGTTGCGGAAGCTGAATTAGACTTAAAAACTAAGGATTTGTTAGATAATTACAAAGAACTTTACTTCCAGGATAGGCCATCACTTGAAAAAGAAAAAGTTATTAATTTTATTGACCAACTATTGGATGAAAAAGAAAAGATTACTTTAGATTATCAAAATGAAATAAAGCAAATTGACAGCGATTATCAAACAAATTTAAATGTTATAAATGAAGAAAAACAGATAATTATTCAAGAAGTAAAAAAATTCAAAGAACAAGTGAAAAATAAAGAAGATATTGAGATTTCACATAAACAACAAGAACTTTCGACTTTAGAAAACAGATATAAAAACCAAGAATCGTTAAAAAAAGATTCATTTGAAAATGAAATCCATAATTTAACAAATGAATATAATTCTACACTTCTTGAGAGTAAAAAATATATCAGTAATTTATCTCAGTCTTTTGAAAAGATATTGGAAACTTATAAGCCATATGTTCGCTTAACAAAAAATAATCGTAAAATAAAAGCAATTTTAAGCAAAACTAATAAACAAATAAAGAAAAAACAGAAACAAGAATTAAAAACATTATCAAGAAAACTTAAAAGAACAAATTATTTAATCAATGAATAAGGGACTAGTTAAATTCTAGTCCCTTTTCTTTTATTCTAAAATTTTAAAGAAGCTACAACCTATTCCTGTTCCAGGTAAATTGAAATTAGCCGCTATTGTTGTTCCTACGTCTGCAAAAGTTGATCTTTCTGGCATTAATTTACCATTATAATCTTTAGCATAAACAAATAGTGGTACATATTCTCTTGTATGGTCAGTTCCTTCATGAGTTGGATCATTACCATGATCTGCGGTAATCATCAACAAATCGTCTTTGTTTAAGTGTTTAATAAGTTCAGTCAAATCTCTATCGAATTCTTCCATTGCATTCTTATAGCCTATTGGGTCTCTTCTATGTCCATATAAAGCGTCAAAATCAACTAGGTTAGCAAAACAAAGACCAGTAAAATCTTTTTCAGTTAATTTAATAACTGTATTCATTCCATCATGATTTGATTTAATTGAATAGTGGTCTGTTATGCCTGAACCATTAAAAATATCACGAATCTTACCAACAGATATAACGTCAAATTTTGATTCTTCAAGAATATTTAAAACTGTTTTTGAAGTTGGATTTAAAGCATAATCGTGACGATTGGTTGTTCTTTTAAATCCATTTTTTTCATCTCCTAGGTAAGGTCTAGCAATAATTCTTCCAACTCGCCATTTATCAGCTAGAGTAAGTTCTCTTACTTTTTTACAGATATCATATAATTCTTCAAGTGGTATCACTTCTTCGTGAGCTGCAATTTGCAAGACGCTATCGGCGCTAGTATAAACAATTAAATCGCCGGTTTTCATTTGGTGTGGGCCTAATTCTTTCAAGATTTCTGTTCCTGATGCAGATTTATTACCAACAACTTTTCTGCCAGATAATTTTTCTATTTCCTGAATTAAATCTTCTGGAAAACCAGTGTCTGTGAATGTTTTAAATGGTACATCAGTTCTTATTCCCATTAACTCCCAGTGCCCTGTCATTGTATCCTTTCCGTTTGATAATTCAGCCATTTTTGTTGTGTTGGCTATTGGATTATCTACTGGTGGAACTCCCAAAATTTTAGTTAAATTTCCATAACCAAACTTTTGTAATGTTGGCAAATAAATTCCCCCAGTTACTTTAGCTAAATTACCAATAGTATTGGCTCCTAAATCGCCAAAATCTTTGGCGTCAGGCATTTCTCCTACTCCTACTGAGTCAATTACTATTAAAAATACTCGTTTAAATTTCATATTTATTCCTCTTTTCCATTGGCACGCGGATGTGCTTCATTATAAATGTTTTTTAAATGGGCTTTAGAAACATGAGTGTAATTTTCAGTAGTCATTATATCCTCATGTCCTAATAACTCTTGTACAGATCTTAAATTCGCACCATTTTCCAAAAGATGGGTTGCGAATGTATGTCTTAAAGTATGTGGTGATATTTTCTTATTAATTTTCGCCTTGTAAGCTAGTGTTTGTATTATTTTATAAAAACCGACTCTACTTAATTTATCACCGTATTTATTAACGAACAATATATTTTGCGATTTAGGATTTAAAGCTAGTCTAGCTTTTATAATATAATCTTTTAAAGCTATTATTGCAAGTTCTCCCAAAGGTATTATTCTTTCTTTATTGCCCTTTCCTAAAACTCTTACCAGGCCCTTATTTAAATGCAAATCGCCTATTGATAACTCTAACAATTCACTAACTCTTAGTCCTGAGCCATAGGCAAGTTCTAATAATGCTCTATTTCTAACCTCAAGCGGTTCTTCGCTCTTATAGGTCTGTTGAATAATAGCATTTATTTCCTGAATATTAAGTACTGTCGGTAAAGTCTTCTTGGTTTTTGGTTTTCTTAGTTTTTCACTTACATCCTTTTTAACTAAATCTTCAGTTGTAAGGTATTTATGAAACGAATGAATAGAACTGATTTTTCGAGTTATGCTGGTAGCTTTTATATCTCTTCTCGATAATGATTTGAGATAATTTTTTATATGTTCATCAGTTATATTATCATAGTTTTTAATATCATAATTTTTTTTGATAAAACTTAGGTAGTCGTTTAAATCTCTTTCATAAGAAAGAATTGTATTTTTCGCGAGGTTTTTCGTTACCTTAAGGTAATAGAGGTATTCCTTTAAATAGGCTTCTAACATCATTTTTTTACCTATATAATATCTAAATAAACCTGATTGGCTAAATACATTCCATTTGCGGTTAATCGCAAATATCCGTCTTTAACTTCAAGTAATTTATTATCGATATGTTTTCTGAGTTGTGGATAAACTTCGAAAACATCTTTTTTAATTCGCGACTTATAGTATTCGAGACTTAAACCAGCTGTTTTTCTTAAACCCATAAGTATCAATTCTAATTTAGGATTGAATTCTTCTAATTGATGCATATTTAATGCGTTTTTCATCGTTCCTGCTATATATTGTTTTATACTGTTTGGATTTTTCATTCTAATATAATTATATTGAGAACTAGCATTTAAGCCTATTCCTAAATACTCTTCTAAATCCCAGTAAAGTAAATTATGCTTTGACTCAAATCCTTCTTTAGCATAATTAGACACTTCATATTTATTGTATCCTGCTTTTTCTAATTCGCTATCAACTATTTCTGCAAAATCTCTTGCTAAATCATTAGGAAAATCAGCTACTTTGTGAGAGTCAATTAAATGATTAATTATGGTTCTATCTTCAACTATTAAAGAGTAATATGAGATGTGTTCAGGATTTAAATGTTTTAGTTCAGAGATATCTTTTCTCAGCATCTCTTCTGTTTGCCCAGGAACGGCATAAAGAAAATCTAAGTTTAAAATAAAATTATTCTTTTTAATTAATTCAACTGCTTTAATTACCATTTTTCTATCATGATTTCTTCCCAAAAATTTTAGCAAACTATCTTCCATAGATTGTACACCCATGGATATTCTTGAAACATGATATTTTTTCAACACATCAAGTAATTCTTGATTAATATCACAAGGGTTAGCCTCGAAATTGAATTCCTTAATTTTATCAAGATGCGCATTTAGAGATAATTCATGGAGAAAAGCAGCCAGCAAATCTATATCAAGTGAACTAGGTGTTCCACCACCTATATAGATTGTCTCGCATTTTTCAATCAAGTCACTAAAATATTCAAGTTCTTTGACTAAAGCTCGGATATATTCAGTTTTTAACTCATCTCCAGCAACCATTTTTGCAAAATCGCAATAGGTACAAATTTGATCGCAGAAAGGGATGTGAATATATAAACCTTTTATCATATTTATCACCAATATTATGTTAACATAATAATGAAAATTTTTAAAGTAACTAGTCTATAAAATTTAGCGATTAAAAAATAGTACTCAATAAAGAGTACTATTCACCGTCTTCTAAGGATAATACTGACATAAATGCTTCTTGTGGTATCTCTACAGAACCAACATTCTTCATTCTCTTTTTTCCTTGTTTCTGTTTTTCTAGTAGTTTTTTCTTTCTTGTAATATCTCCACCATAACATTTTGCAAGAACATCTTTTCTCAAAGCTTTAATATTAGTTCTAGCAATAATTTTAGAGCCGATAGCAGCCTGTATCGGTATCTCAAATAGTTGTCTAGGAATTAGGTCTTTAAGCTTTTGACAAATTCTTAAACCTCTATTTCTAGCAAAATCTTGATGAACTAAAAACGCTAAAGCATCAACAGGCTCCGAATTTAGTAAAATATCAATTTTTACTAAATTAGATTCACGGTGTTCAATCACTTCATAATCAAAAGATGCATATCCCTTTGTGCTAGATTTAAGACGATTAAAGAAATCATAGATTATTTCCGAAAGCGGTAGTTCATAAACGATTTCAACTCTAGAATCAGAGATGTATTTCATATCTTTAAAAATACCTCTTTTATATTGGCACAATTCCATGACATTTCCAACATAGTCGCTTGGAGTTATAATTGTAGCTAATACAAAAGGTTCTTCTATTTTTTTTACCATTTGATTTTTTGGCATTAATGCAGGATTATCAACATGAATAACTTCACCATTCTCTAAATATACCAAATAATCAACTGAAGGAGCTGTAGTAATTAAATTTTGATTAAATTCTCTTTCTAGACGCTCTTGAAATATCTCCATGTGAAGCATACCCAAAAAGCCAACTCTAAAACCAAAACCTAAGGCGCTTGAAGTTTCCGGTTCATATATTAGACTAGCATCACTTAGTTTCATTTTTTCAATTGATTCTTTTAAATCACTATAATCATCCGCATCAACAGGATAAACCCCAGAATAAACCATTGGCGTTAATTTTCTGTATCCTGGGAGCGGTTTGATAGTCGGGTTTATCGTATTAGTTATTGTGTCCCCAACATGGATATTTTCAATATCTTTTATCGAAGCACTAATCCAACCCACATCACCAGTAGTTAAAAATTCACGACTGATTTCTTTTGGAAGATAAACGCCTAAATCAATGACCTCATATTTAGCATTTGTGGCCATCATTTTTATTTCATCGCCAATTTTAAGGATTCCGTTCATTACTCTTACTAGAGGAATAACTCCTCGATAAGGATCATAAAACGAGTCAAAAATTAAAGCTTCTAAAGGATTTTCCATCTCGCCTTTTGGAGCTGGTACTTTTTTTACGATTTCTTCGAGAACCTTATCAACACCTTGCCCAGTTTTAGCCGAAACCATTAAACAATCATCAGGATCTAAACCTATAGTATCAGCTAATTGTTTTTTAACGCCTTCTACATCTGCATTTTCTAAGTCTATTTTATTTATAACCGGAATAATTTCCAGGTTATTATCAAGTGCTAAATAAACATTAGCCAAAGTTTGAGCTTCTATTCCTTGAGTTGCATCAACAACTAAAAGCGCACCTTCACAAGCAGCTAATGATCTTGATACTTCATAAGTAAAATCTACATGTCCTGGAGTATCAATCAAATGAAAAATATATTGATTTCCATCTAGAGCATCATATTTTAACTCAACTGAATTAAGTTTAATTGTAATTCCTCGTTCTCTTTCCAAGTCCATTGAATCAAGAAACTGATTTTTCATATCTCTTTGTTCTACCGAGTGTGTCATTTCCAAAATTCTATCTGCTAAGGTAGATTTGCCATGATCAATATGAGCAATTATTGAAAAATTACGAATTCTGCTTTGTCTTATTTTTAAGGTTTTATTATCCATAAACTTCACCTCTTATTTCTTTAAAAAAAGCATATAAAAATATTATTATATGCTTTATGTACCAAATTATCTATAAGCCATGTTCTGTAACTTTATTACTAAAGTCGGTAATCATTTATCTACAAATCTTTGGAAGATTTGTCAGTTAAATAGATTCATTTATCTTTTAACCGTGCCCCTACCATAATTTGGGTTTCTAGCTTGAGGGGTTTACCCGTTTCACATCACACATCTTCTATGTGACTCGTCACTGTGGCACTTTATGAATACTTTGGCCTTTTAAATCCATTTCTTCGCCGTCACCCAATAAAGGGTGCCTAAACTTATTTTTTCGTTTAGCACAATCACTACAAGCATCTCAGCTTGTGCTAGCATGGACTTTCCTAACGGACTTGATTATAAACAAAATCCGCTCGATTACCCGATAATTTGATCAATTTTATTATATCATTGTTTTACTTCTTCTAAAATAGCTTTTCTTGATAAATCTACTCTGCCTTTATCATCAACGCCAATAACCTTAACTTCTATTACATCGCCGATTTTTACAACATCTTCAACGTTTTTAATATGTTTAGTATCAAGTTTAGAAATATGAACTAAACCATCTTGTCCAGGCCATAATTCAACAAAGGCACCAAATTTTTCGATTCTTACAACTTTACCAAAGTATTTAGCTCCTACTTCAACTTCTCTGATGATATCTTCAATAAGTTTCATTGCTTTATCAATAAAGTAAGTTTCTTCATGCATTAAAATTACTCTACCATCTTGTTCGATATCAATCTTGACGTTTCCACATTGTTCAATAATAGCTGTAATATTTTTACCACCAGCACCAATAATATCTCTAATCTTGTCTGGTGAAACTTGCATTAATTTAACTTTTGGAGCGTATTTAGATAAATCTTTTTTAGGTTCAGAAATAACTGAATCCATATTGTCAAGAATTTCCATTCTAGCTTTTTTAGCTTGAGATAGTGATTCTTTAAAAATTTCTTTAGTAATACCAGAAATTTTAATATCCATTTGTAATGAACAGATACCTTTTCTTGTTCCGGCAACTTTAAAGTCCATATCGCCAAAATGATCTTCCAACCCTTGGATATCAGTTAAAATAGTATATTTATCTTCTTCTTTAACAAGTCCCATAGCGATTCCCGCAACTTGAGCTTTAACCGGAACACCTGCAGCCATTAAAGCCATAGAACCAGCACAGATAGTTGCTTGAGAAGATGAACCATTAGATTCCAAAACTTCAGATACTACTCTAATAGCATAAGGAAATTCTTCTTCGTTTGGTAACACTTGTAATAAAGCTCTTTCACCTAAAGCTCCATGTCCAACTTCTCTTCTACCTACAAATCCATATCTTCCGGTTGAACCGACTGAAAATTGTGGGAAATTGTAATGTAACATGAATCTTTTTCCATCTTCAACACTAACACCGTCAATAATTTGCGCTTCTCTTAAAGCACCTAAAGTAACAGTAGCTAATGCTTGAGTTTGTCCTCTTGTAAATAATGCTGAACCATGAGTTCTTGCTAAAAGATCAATTTCTGAATCAAGCGGTCTAATTTCATCTGTTTTTCTTCCATCAGGTCTAATTTTATCAACAGTAATTAAACGTCTGACTTCTGTAACTTGAATCATTTCTAACACTTGTTTAGCAAAGCTAAGATTTCCTTCAACATCTTCCTTTTCTAATTTTAAAGCTTTATATTCTTTTTCTAAGATATCTAAAATCTCATTTTCAATATCTTCGATAGTATTTTGTCTTTCTAATTTTTCATGAATTGAAACAGCTTTTGTGATTCTACCATCTTCAAGTTCTCTAACTCTTTTATCTATATCTTCAGGAACCACTTTAAGTTCTACTTCAATTCTTTCTTTACCTACTTCAGAAATAATTTCTTCTTGGAAAGCGACTAATTCTTTGATTTTTTCGTGAGCAAACATTAAAGCGTCAAGCATTATATCTTCATCAACTTCTTTAGCACCTGCTTCAACCATATTAATTGCTTCTTTTGTTCCCGCAACCATAAGGTCTAAATCAGACTCTAGTAATTCTTCAGGATTAGGATTTAAAATAAATTCTCCATTAATAAGCCCCACCATTACACCAGCGATTGGTCCGTTAAATGGCGCTCCACCAATTCCTAATGAAAGCGACGCACCAAACATAGCTGTCATTTCAGGAGTCTTGTTAGGATCAGCACTTAAAACGGTATTTATTACTTGTACTTCATTACGAAAACCATCTGCGAAAAGTGGTCTTAAAGGTCTATCAATTGCTCTGGAGATTAAAGTCTCATGTTCAGTTGGACGCCCTTCTCTTCTTAAAAATCCTCCAGGAATTTTCCCGGCAGAATATAACTTTTCTTGATAGATAACCATCAAAGGAAAGAAATCCTGATTAGTTGGTTCTTTACTTAAAACTGAAGCTGATAAAACAGCTGTTTCGCCATACCTAACTAAACAAGCACCTGTCGCTTGTTTCGCTAATTGTCCGACTTCAACTATAAGATCAGTTCCATAAAAATCTTTCTTAAAAACTTTTTTCATTTATTTACCCCATTTCAATTTATCAATAAGTTTTCTAATTAAATATTATAACATATTTATTATTTTTTTTACACGATTTAAATAAATAGCACCCGAACAGTTTCGGGTGCATATTACTTATCTTCTTAATCCTAATTTTTTGATTAAATTAGCATATCTTTCAAGTGAAACTGATTTTAAATAGTTTAATAAACTTCTACGTTTACCAACTTTCATTAAAAGGCCTCTACGTGAATGATGATCGTGTTTATGAACCTTAAGATGCTCGTTTAGAAGATTAATTTCTTCTGTTAGTAAAGCAACTTGAATTTCTGGAGAACCCGTGTCTCCTTCTTTCAATTGGTTATCTGTAACGATTTCTTTGATTCTTTCTTTGCTTAATGCCATTTTTATAATTCCTCCTTTTTCTTAAACTTACCTAAAACCGAAAATTACGTCGGAGTGTCGTTAACATCCAGATTTAGGCGCACAAAGTATTATACCATAACTTGAATTACATATCAAGAATTTTTTATTGTAAATTCAGGACCGATTAAAGTTTTAAGTCCTTGAATAATTTGATACATTGAGTATGTATCTTGTCGACAATATAAAAATAAATTTTCTTTAATAATTTTTGCTTCAGTTGGACTTGAATTTATTGTTTTTTCATAAGCTCTATAGGCTTTAACACCATCATTAATTATCAGCGATTCATATGCTTTTGGGGCAAATAACTCAATCACTTTTTTAAGTGAATATGAACCACCAAGTTCACTGGCATAGAGATTATATGACTCTAGATCTTCAGATTTAAATCCTAACATTTGATAAAAACTTTTATTGAGCTTTACTATATCTAATAAGTCAAATAAACGATTAATTACTTTCTCAATTTCTTTTTCGTATTTAGGGAAAATCTTTTTAAATTCTTCTAGTCTCGTCTTCTCAAAAGTTTTATTATATACAACTATGCTAGAGTCAGTCTTGTTTAAGATATTTAATAAATTAATTAGTAATTTTTCTCTTTCGTCTTTTTTGGAATTAGCAATGAAGCTGTGATGATTTTTATTGATACTCTTCAGTTCATTCTCTTCTTCTTCGATATGAACAGAGTATTGAAATACTGATTGAGAATATGGACTCTCCCCGATAAACCTAGGTATGGCAAGAGGCATAGCTTCAAAATCCAAATAATAGATAGGAAATTTTAGCTGTTGTAATCCCGCTTTTATTTTATCATTGTGAAAATATAAATGCTGATTATCAACGCAATATCTTTGCATTAAATGATTTTGATCTTTTAACCAAGATATTGGCAAATCTTGCATAGAGACATAGCCTTCATTTAATAAGTCATAAGTATCATGATGAATATTTCCATTTTCACTTGGTTCAACAAAACCATATTGATTGTTAAAATAATCGAGAATAGAAGTATCTTTTGGTAAATGAGAATAACAGAAATTAGTAAACTTACATTCGCCATTCTTGTCTTTAGCACAAGCTTTTTTGACTAATTTGCATGGTGTAAAATCATTTAATTCAATATGATTAATCATTCTAAAGAGAGCAATTTCTACCATTTCAGTAAGTTCGTTTAAACCGGAAAAATCAAAAATATCATACAATTGATTAGAATAAGAAATTCCGTCATATACATAATCTGAATTTAATAAAACAAAGAATAGTTGATATTTTTTTTCAGGATATACCTTATTAAGTAAATACAGTTTCAAAGCATAGTTAAAAATTAATTTCCCAGTACTTTCATATGGAGAAAGTAATTTTTCTAGTTTTTCCTCTAGGCTTTTATTTGTTTTTTTATGTTTATAATAGTATATTCCTTCTTCATTTTTCCTAAAAACTTGATGCTTATATAAAGAATCTTTATACTGTAAGTCCTTAAAATCGGATGACGTGTTTGAAAATAAGCAATACACTTTATTATCATCAACTATGAAATCATAATTTTCTGAAAGTGTAATTTCATGTTCAAACTCGTATGTTAAGTTGATATTTTTTCTAATTTCTTTTTCCGGATGGTAGAGATGAGATAAAATAATATCACGAAAAAGGGAGTTTTCCTCTCCAAGTCCAGAATTCAGATATAAAGATGTAAAGGGATCGTTTAAAGCCGCAAAGCGACGACAACGATTATAGTTAAGTATTGCATTTGCGTTTACTAACATGTTTACTCCTAATTATAGTGAATTGGCAATAGCTATAAACTCTCTTTGCATAATATTTTGTGCGTAAATAAAATTAGAATCATGGTTATCTAAAATATTAAAAGCTTCAGGAATAGTTAAATAATTGATTTCTAATTTTAAATCTTGTTCTTCAGAAGTGAAAACAGGCAAAGCTTTTTCTTCTTCCTTAATACTACATAAAAAATAATGAGTTTCCCAAGTTGACTCAGGAAAATATTCTTTGATAATTAATGTTTTTTTGATTATTTGGCTTTCAAAGCCAGTTTCTTCTAAAACTTCTCTAACAACTGCCTGTTCAGGTGTCTCGCCTTTTTCAATTCCACCTCCAGGCAACATATAATAATCTAAAGTTTTTGTATGTAGAAACAATAGAGAGTCTTCACGAAGAATAATCGCTCTAGCAGAGCGATGAATATTTTTACTTATGTCTTCTTTTGTTAAGTTATCTGCGAATATTTCGATAATCATTCATATCTCCTAAAATATACTTTACTGGTTTGTGGAAAAAATCAACAAAAATCCCTATAAAAACTAAGGCTATAAAAGTGTTTGGCCCGATAAAGAAATAAGATTCTTCATGAGAAAACAATAAACCGACAATAATTGTGCTTACTAAAGCAATAGCTTCTCCAATTAATTTACCTTTACCAAAACTAATTTTAAATTTTCTAGCAATCGCCAAGCAAAATTGATCTAATGCCGGTAGAGGATAATCACACATAATAATCATATTTAAACCAATAGATACAAAAACTAAGGCTAGAAAAACATAACTGATATTGTAAATTAAAGATAACTGAGTTACATCAGGTACAACTAGTAATAAAAGGTCTATTACCAAACCGATATAAAAACTTATAACAATAGGGAAAAATAATAATAAATCTGGTTTTTTCTTTTCAATTATGTAAGCTATAGAAATTAATAATATTGCCATAATTGGTGTTAAATATCTATAATCTAAAGGAATTCCTTCATAAAAATTACGATTAAGAGCATCCCATGATCCCATACCCAAATTACTTTTTTGAAATAAAGAAACGCTAAAACCTAATATTGATAAACCTAAAATGTATATAAGTGGTTTTTTTATTCTTTTCATATATCCTCTTCTTTATAAAGCTGAGCAAGTTGAAAAAGCTATCGATAAAGATAGCTTAATCTAGCAAGGCAATTTTTGTAACATCATCAATTGTTTTGGCAAAATGGATTTTCAAGACATCTTGAACTTCTTTTGGAATATCTTCAACATCTTTTTCATTACCTTCAGGAATAACTATTTCTTTTAAACCTGTTCTGGCGGCAGCAATTGATTTTTCCTTTAATCCGCCAATTGGTAAAACTCTACCATTTAAAGTGATTTCTCCAGTCATTCCAATATAACGGTTAACTTTTCTATTTGTCATAATAGAAATTAAAGCTGTAGCGATAGTTACACCAGCTGATGGCCCGTCTTTAGGTATTGCACCTTCTGGAACATGAATATGAAAATCATTTTTTTCTAGAAGTTCTGGTTTTATTTTTAATTTATTAGCATTACTCTTAACATATGATAAAGCGGTCATGGCTGATTCCTTCATCACATCACCTAAATTACCTGTTAAGACAAGATTATTTTTACCTTCATAATATGTAGCTTCAACCTCTAAAGTGTCACCGCCGGCCATTGTGTACGCTAGACCGGTAACTACACCTATCATATCTTGTTTAGATACTTGATTATTTTTATACAAAGGTTTCCCTAGATATTTATTGAGGTTATCTTGCTTAATTGTAATGTTATCCAAATTCTTTGTAAGTATTTGTTTGATGGCTTTTCTAACTATAGAACCAATCAAACGTTCTAATTGTCTTACGCCAGCTTCTCTAGTGTAATCTCTAATAATTGTTTTAATAGCAGCATCTGTTATAGACAATTTTTTCATTTGTAATCCGTGACTTTTAATCTGTTTTTCAATTAAAAATTGTTTAGCGATATAGAATTTTTCTATTTCAGTATATGAACTAAGTTCAATAACTTCCATTCTATCTCTTAGTGGTGCCGGTATATTTTGTAGATAATTGGCAGTTGTAATGAAAATAACTTGTGATAAATCATAATCCTCTTCAACATAATGATCGCTGAAAAATTGATTTTGTTCAGGATCTAATACTTCTAACAAGGCTGATGAAGGGTCAGATCTATCAGTCATAGCCAACTTATCAATTTCATCAATTAAAAAGACCGGATTAACTACTTTAGCTTTAATCATTCCGTTGATTATTCTACCTGGTAAAGCACCTACATAAGTACGGCGATGGCCTCTGATTTCAGCTTCATCATGAACTCCACCTAAACTAGTTTTAACAAATTCTCTGTTTAAAGCATTAGCAATTGATTTTGCCAATGAAGTTTTTCCAACTCCTGGAGGCCCAGCTAAGCAAAGTATTGTTTGAGGATTCTTACCAGTTAACATCTTAACAGATAGATATTCAATTATTCTTTCTTTAACTTTTTCTAAGCCAAAATGAGCGCTTTCTAACTTATCTATCGCAACATTTATATCTTCTTCATCTTTTGTGGTTTTTGCCCACGGAATAGATATTAATGTTTCTAAATAAGTTCTTACAACATTTGATTCGCTTGAATTTGGTGAAAGATATTCATATCTTTTTAGTTCTTTTAAAGCTTTATCCTTAACCTTAGGCGGCATATCTGATTCTTCAATTTGTTCTAAAAACTTTTGCGCGTCGCTTTGTTTAGAGTCACCTAATTCTTCTTGAATCGCTCGCATTTTTTCGCGGAGATAATACTCTTTTTGATTTTGGTCAGTTGATTTTCTAACACTTTCATTGATTTTGTTTTCGATTGATTGTAAAGTTTTTTCTTTTTCAATATCTTCAAGCAAATATTTCAAACGATTGTTAATTGACATTTCTTTAAGATATTTGATTCGTTCATTTTCCGGAATTCTTAATTCGGAAGCAATTAAATCAGCCAATTGTTCAGATGTAATTCCCTTGTTTAAAGACTCGATTACTTTTTTAGAATCTCTAAAAATAAATTTTGCGTTTTCAACAATCTCTTTGGTAACCATCTTTAATAAGACTTGTTCTTCATTCAAATCATCTTGAATGAGTAAAAGAGATGTAAAATCAATAAGATAAAACGGCTCTTTAGCTACTAAATCATTTAATTTTACTCTTGTTAATGGTTCAAATTTTATTTTATAATTACCATTTGGTAATTTGATTTTAACACTGATTCTTGCTAGTATTCCTACTTCAATAAAATCAGAGAATTCGGGTTCTTCAATCATTGGATTTTCTTGAAAAACTAATAGAACATGTCCATCACGATTATTTTCAGCTTCTTGAATTGCATTTTTACTGAAATCACGACCGATTTCAACTCTGATATCCGATGCAGGTAAGAATACAACGCCTCTTACTGCAATTACCGGTAAATGATCGGAAAATATTTTTTTCGGATTATACATATGTTCACCTCTCACATTATTTATTATACAACATATATTTTACCATAATAAAGAAAAAACTCCTAATATTTTACTATGCTTTTTTTGCGTGAAAATTAAGGAGTTTTTATGATTAAATTATATTATAAATTCGACTAATTATTCTTTATTAGCTGTAGAAACAATCAAATCCAAAGCTTTTGAATAAGCTATTTCAGCAATGATTGCTGATTCAGGAATAGCTTGTTTAGCTTGTTCCAAAGTAACGTTTTGTGATTTGTATTGTTCAACAATTTCGTCATATTTAGCTTTTATTTCTTCTTCAGTAGCTGTTAGGTTTTCGCTTTTAGCGATTTCATTGATAACTAATTGCTCTGATAAAGTCTTTTTAGCTTGTTCTTCTAGTTCTTTTTGATAATCTTCTTCAGTTTTACCCATATATTGTAAATACATATTGAAATCTAAACCATATTGTTTGATTTGATTTTTTGTATTTTCATTCATATTATGAGCTTCATCTTTTACCATTTCTTCAGGAAGTTCAAATTCAGCGTTTTCAGTTGCTTTTTGAATTACTGATTGACGTAAATATTGTTCGTTTTGTTTTTCTTTAGCTGATTTAAGTTCTTCATAGACATGTTTTTTATAGTCTTCTAAAGTTTCGACACCATCTAAATTTAATTCTTTAACAAATTCTTCATCTAATGCAGGAACAACTCTTTGTTTGATTTCATGAACTTTAACTTGGAATACTGCTTCTTTACCTGCTAAAGTTTTTTCTTGGTATTCTTCAGGGAAAGTTACGACTACATCTTTTTCTTCTTCTGAAGCCATTCCGATCATTTGATCTTCAAAACCAGGAATGAAGTTACCTGAACCGATTACTAATTCATAATTTTCAGCAGTTCCACCTTCAAATTTCTCACCATTAACTGAACCAGAGAAATCAAAAACTGCAGTATCTCCTTTTTCAATAACGCCACTTTCTTTAACTACCATTTCGGCGTTTTGATCTAATTTGCTATTTATTTCTGTTTCCACTTCAGAGTCGCTTGGTTCAACAGGTAATAAATCTACTTTAAGATTTTTGTATTCACCAAGTTTAATTTCTGGTCTTACTGCAACTGTTACAGTATAAGAGAAATCTTCTCCTCTTTTGATTTTTGCGACGTCTAAATCAATTTTAGGTTGAGCTACAACATCAATTTCATTTTCCATAACTGCGTTATAATATGTTTCTTGCAAAACATGTTGAATAGCTTCTTCATATAAAGATTCAACACCGTATTTTGCTTCGTAAACATTTCTAGGCGCTTTGCCTTTTCTAAAACCTTTTATTGTTACTTTTTCATTTTCAACAGCAAAAGCATGGTCTAAACCATGTTCAAATTGCTCTTTAGTTACTTGTACCTCAAAATGTACTCGTGAACCACTTAATTTGTCTATTATCATTTAAATTCCTCCAAATCTTTTCACTTTTACAATTATAACAAATAAGCATTGATAAATCAAACTTTTTACCTTTAAAATTTAGCGATCAAAAAGCCCTTTAAATCTTGAAGGAATTTTTTTGATAGACTCTGTCAAAACTCTAGGCAATAATACGACAGCTTCTCCAAAAGCAAGTTTTCTAATTTGGTTCTTTTTCAATCCTTTTATATTCATAAAAAGATAATTCCTAGCAATGATACCAACTCTTAATGATAATAGTGCGTTCCCTATACCTTGAGCAAATGATCCTGTAATTGTTTTAAGAAAAGGAATTTCCGCAAGTGCGTTAGCCCCTGTAGAAGGGAAGAGTTCAGAAAAGTTCATATCTTCTAGTGTTTCAGCTATTATCGCTGTTGATAAAACGTTGACTGATAATTTTCCTAAAGAATAATAACTAGGTCTAAATCCACATTTTAAAACTAAGTTCTTGATAAGCTTTAAATTTATAGAAATTACAGCTATAGCATCTAATTTCCCGTTTTGAGAAATTGCGGTTGAAACAAACACAGTTTCTGCATGATGGATAATCATTTTATTTAGCTCTTTTTTTATTGTGTCATCAAAAATTTTTGATAGAGTCTTTTTCAATAACATCGCATCATTGATGTTATCTTTTATCAAGGTTTTCTCTTCTTCTTTAATGTACTCTTCTTTTAATAAATTATTAGCAACTTTTTTATACATTGAATAATTTTTTCTAGCATTTTCTTCTTCACTAAAAAGTTCATCTAAAGAAAAGCTGGGAGAAAAGATAATTAAGATGATTGGTCTTAAAAATAATATTGTGAAAAGAATAATAGATATACCATAAAAAACATACTCAAGATAAACATTTATTCGGTTTAATCTTTCACCCAATTCTAAGACAGAACTAACGATGATTAATATCATGAAAAATACTGCAGCAATACCAAGTGCAATCCAAAAACCTTTACTTATTTTTTTCATACGATTCACCTTCTTCTTTAATCATATTTAAGACTAATTCTCTATCTTTATCAATTTGATTGATCAAATCATCTTTGTTCTTAAAGTAAAGTTCATCACGTAAAAATTTAATAAATTTTATATGTATTACTTCACCATAAATTTGTTCTTGAAAACCAAAAATATATGATTCTAAAGTAATTTTTTTATCAGTAAAAGTAGGTTTTTTCCCTACGTTAGTCATACTATAATATTCTTTGTTATTATAGATTACTTTGGTGAAATAAACACCTAATTTAGGCAATAAATAGTTGGTAAAATCAATGTTAGCTGTTGGGTATCCCAATAGTTTTCCGATACCATTTCCGTGAATCACTTTACCACTAATCGAATATTCTCGACCTAACAAAAAATTCGCTTGAGCTATTTCACCGTTATTTAAAGATTCTCTAATCCAAGTAGAGCCAACTTTTAGCCCGTGATAGGTGATTTCTTTGATTACTACCGTCTCAAAATAAGGACATTGTTTTAAGGTGTCCACCTTTCCTTTACTGCGATAGCCAAAAGTAAAATCTTCACCAGCAACACATATCTTTATATTTTTTAAAAATTGTTCAATAAAGCCCTCAGGAGTATAACTAATTAAATCGTAAGACACTTTCATAACATACAAGATATCCACATCAAACCTTTTTAAGATTTCGGCTTTGTCTTCTACAGAAGTTAAAAAATAAAACGGTTTATCTTGCATAAAAAGTCTAATACTCTTATCAAAGGTCAATACTGCTAATTTATATCCCTTTTCTTTTTTAAGAATTTGTCCCTTTTTTATCAATGCTTGATGAGCTTTATGTAAACCATCAAAAAAGCCTAAACATAGGATTAGGTTATCTTCTTCAATTTTATCGTTATAATCTAGATATTTTACTTTTAACACCATTTCACCGACATTCTCATTGTATTTTTTGTTTCATCATAAAAATATATAGCTAAGGGTTCTTTGTCTTTAGTATAGATTATTGTATCAGTTTTTTCTTCAAATAAATCAACATCAAGAAAACGACCGTGATTTATATATGATTTTATTGTTTCATCAACATAAATTCTAGGTAAATCTAAATAATCAAAAGGATCTTTTAGCTCAACATTTCCTGTTTTAAGTTCTTCAATAGTTACGCAACTATCTAAATTGAAGTTATTTACTTCTAATCTTCTCAATTCTTTTAAAGCACCAAAATTATGTAATTTTTCGCCCAAATCTCTAGCAAAAGACCTAATATAAGTCCCTTTTGAAACTTTCATAGTTGCTTTTACTTCAACAATAGAATCTAAGTATTTGACTTCTATATTATCAATACTAAATACTTCTACTTCACGAGCGCCAATTTTTGGCATTTCCATATCTCTTCTAGCAAGTTCATACATTTTTCGTCCTTGAATCTTAATCGCTGAAAAAGCTGGAGGTATTTGTTCTTGTTTGCCTAAAAATGAATTTAAAGCATTTTCTATATCTTCTTCTTTAACCTTAGAGGCATCAGCTGAATTTAATAATTTACCTGTTACATCATCAGTATCGTATGAAGCGCCAATCAAAAAAGTACAAAGATATGTTTTGGTATCATTTTCAAAATATTTAACTAATTTTGTCGCTTTGCCTATTGCTAGTACCAAAACACCGGTTGCATTAGGGTCTAATGTCCCTGTATGACCGATTCTTTTTGTTCCTAATGATTTTCTAGCAATATTAACGACATCATGTGATGTCATTTCCTTTGGTTTATCTACAACTAATACTCCAACCACGAGTGCACACTCCTTATTTGATGAATTCCAATATATCCTCTTCTAGAATAGTGCCGGATATTCTTTTAATTTCTTGCTCATCGTCCATCAAAATCAAGGTTGGAACCCCATCGACTTTATTAAGCCTTGCTTTTGATCTTTCTATATCAATATCAGAAAATACTAATTTTATATCGGTTAATGAATTTTCTAAATCTTTAAACCTTCTTTTCAAAGCTCGACATTTTCCACAATATCTTGCCGTAAAAAATACAATTTTTCTCATTTTTTACCTCATTTAAATTGAATTACAGTAACGCCTAAACCGCCTTCTCCTTCATTACCACGTCGATAACTCTTGATGTGCGGATTTTTTTTAGCATAACTTTCAACGCCTTTTTTTAAGGCCCCAGTTCCTATGCCATGAATAATATATGCAAACTCAAGGTTATTTAATAAACAATCATCGACAAACTTATCTAATTCTAACATTGCTTCTTCATATCTTTTACCATGAAGGTCTAGTTCCACTTTAACGCTTCTTACAGGATTATCTGTTTGAACAGGTTTTAAATCAAACTCATCGATCTTATTTCGAGAAACAAACTCGATTTCGTCTTTTTTTACCGTTAGTGTCAAAGCGCCCATAATTATTTCATATTGATCATTTTTTAATTCTTTGTTTACTATTCCATTTCTTTGATAAGAAAGCACCTTAACTGTGTCACCTGTTTTAATGTTTTTATCACTAACTTTTTTATATTTTACTTTATGATAAAAAGTTTCTTTCACATCTTTTTTAAGTTTAGCTAATTCGTGTTCTTTAAAGAAAGCCGTTTTTTTCATATTATCTAATTCTTCAATAAGTTCTTCTGCTCGTTTTAAATATTGATTTTGTTTCTCGTTTTGACTTATTTCAAATTCTTTTAAGATTTTATTTTGTCTGATTTTCTCATTTTTTTGTAATTCTTGATAATTATTTTTCTCTTTTTCTAAATTTAACATTTTTTCTTTATAGAGAATTATATCTTGATCAAGTTCTAAACTTTGCTTTTCTAATTTTGCGATTAATTTTGAAACATCGGTATCAAATGATAAAGAAACATTTTCAGCACTCTTACAAATTTCATCATTCAAACCTAGTCTCCGAGCAATCATAATCGCGTTAGAAGTTCCCGGAACTCCAATTTTTAACCGATAAGTTGGTTTTAAGGTCTCTATATCAAACTCAACTGAAGCGTTGATAGTATTATCCAAATCATAAGCATATGTTTTTAATTCCGGATAATGGGTGGTAATCATTGAATACAGTTTTTTCTTTCTCAAAAATTCAATAATCGAAATCGCTAAAGAAGCCCCTTCTTTAGGGTCAGTTCCAGAACCAAGTTCATCAAGCAAAACTAATGAATTATCATCTGCGAATTTAATTATTCTGATAATATTAGAAATATGTGAAGAAAAGGTTGATAATGATTGTTCAATTGACTGTTCATCACCGATATCAGCAAAAATATTATTAAAACATATGGTTTGGCTATTTTCACCTACAGGAATTAACATCCCTGATTGAACCATAATGCTTAGTAGACCTAAAGTCTTTAAAGCAACGGTCTTACCGCCGGTATTTGGACCTGTAATAATTATATGATGATAATCATGGAAACTAATATTGTTGCCAACAACAACATCTCTTGGAATCAAAGGATGCTTGGCATTAATAAGATTTATTTTATCCTTAACAATATCCGGACGATTAAAATCATTATTTAATGCATATTTAGCTTTTGCAAAAACTATATCAAGATATGTAAAAATATTTAAATTAGAAGTCAACTCATCTGTATATTCAGCTACCTTATAAGTTAAATTACGTAAAATATTATCTATTTCAGCTGCTTCTTCGACAAAATATCTGGATAAATCATTATTCATTTCTACACATGCAATTGGTTCAATGAATACAGTTTCTCCACTAGCAGATTGATCATGAACAATTCCTTTTAATGAATTTTTAAATTCACTTTTTACTGGCAAAACAAGACGATTATTTCTTATTGTAATTAAATTATCAGATAATTTAGTTTGTTCAGATTTAACTAAACTTTGCATTTTAGAATCTATACGTTCTTCAGTTACTCTTATTTTCTTTCTTACTTCAGCTAATTTTGGTGTTGCGTTATCGTAAATTTCGCCTTTTTTATCAATTACTCTATCTATCTCTTGCTTAAGTGGAGCTATACTCTCAAGACGTTCATAATAATTGCTTAAATACGAAAAATCAAGATTTAGACTAATTACTTTTTTAACAAAAGCTATTGTTCTTGATAAAGCTTCTTGATGAGAAACGATTCTAATCAACTCATCAATATTTAAAACTGAACCAATCTCTGCTTTTTTAATAATTTCTCTAATATCTAAAACTCCTGTGAGGGGAGTTTCGTCATATCTTTGAATAATAATTTTAGCCTGTTCAACTTCAAAAAGTAATCTTTTAATTTCATCCGCATTGGATAGAGGAACTATTTCCAAAACTTGACTTTTCCCCATATCTGTATGCGCGAAATTTTGTAAGATTTTTAAAATTTTATCAAATTCTAGTTTTTTAATCTCTGCGTACATATTCTCTAATCTCCACTGCTTCTATTTTATCACAATTTATGGTAAAATAGAAACAGGAGTTTTAGACTATGAACTATGTTTTTTCTGTCGATAACAAACATCTCGACAAACTAAAAGATTACTACCATAAAATTCAAGTAAAAACTGATAATCCCACTTATTTATATTTGTTTAAAAATGATCATCTTACCATTACGGTATATAAATCTTTGAAAGTAATGTTTCAAGGCGAAGATGCTCTAGATGAATATAATAAATGGGCTTCTTTGCTTGACTTAGAGCCGATTGAACCAGAGGTTATTATCACTAATTATCATAACCAATATTTTAATTATAAGGTAATCGGTTCCGATGAAGTTGGTACTGGCGATTTTTTTGGCCCTGTTGTTGTTTGTGCAGCTTATGTCAGGCCTCAAGATTATCCGCTTTTAGAAGATATGGATATTAAGGATTCTAAAAAAATCTCTGATGAAAAAATTAGGCTAATTGGTGAACAACTTATTAAATTAATTCCCCATCATGTTCTTGTTACTAATAACGAAAAATATAATGAGCTGATTGATAAAGGCTTTAATCTAAATAAAATAAAAGCTTATTTACATAATCATGCCATAAAAAAAATGGTGGTAAAGTATCCTGATTATCAAAAAATTATTCTAGATAAGTTTTGTTCAGAAGAAAACTATTTTAATTATTTAAAAACTGAAGAAACAATTAGTAATATAGATTTTTTAACACAAGCTGAATCTGTTCATAAAGCTGTAGCTGTAGCCGCAATTATTGCCAGATATCGATTCCTTATTGAGTTTGATAAGTTAAGCGAAAAACTAAACATCACTCTACCAAAAGGAGCGGGCCCTGCAGTTGATGCTCTAGCTAAAGTAATTGAATTAAAGTATGGCGATGATATTTTCCCTAAAATAGCAAAATTGAATTTTAAAAATTATTTTAAGATAAAAAAATAAGCTTAATTAAACTTTTTAAAAAAGTCAAATTAAGCTTTTTTTATTGCGGAATGAAAATAAGAATATAATCTGTGCTTTCATCACTTATTATGTATCCGGCTGATTCAATAGTATTGGTCAATTCTAGTAACCTTTCTTCTGTTGTTCTTTTGTCAATCAAGATATAGTCAAAAATGATTTCATCTTGATAGAGATTTCTATTGCTATATTCATACAATATTTCTCTATCGCTTAAATAAGGTGTTAGAAAGCTTGTGGCTAAAACTTTTTTATCTCTTGGTATTTCTATAAGCGTCTTTCTCATTGTTTTATAAATTTCTTCGCTTTGATAATAATATTTGACAATTCCGGCTCTAATACCAATAGTACTGATTCCTATTGCCATAGAAACTGTAACTGAAGCTATAAAGATTATTTTTTTAAACTTACTGACCTTTGTTTTTGGATCAGTAATCAAGATTGTTTCTTGGTCTTCAATATTTTCCTTAAAAACTAGCATAACGACAAAAATAATTAAAGCCATTGTTCCAAAATAGTATTGGAAGCCAAATTGATGTTGATAAGGGTAGGTTGTTGAGAAATTAATAATAATTAAAGGGATAAATAACCAATAATTATTCAATTCTTTATTTAAAAGAGGAATTAATCCAAGTGAAGAAAAAATAATAATTAAATGATATATTTTATTAGGTGAAAACATAGTTGTTAACAAGTAACTAGGCGATTGAATCACACTTATGACAAGGCCTAGAATACCCTTGTCGGGATATCCGTTTAAGTTATCATAACGCCAAAACATCGCCCCATCGCCTTGAGAGTTTAATAATTTCGTAATTAAAAGAAAATAAGAAACAGATAAAATCATCATCAAAATCGACATTATAAGATAGTTTCTTTTTTCTTTCTGGTTTTCATTCTTAAGATTTACAAAAAAGAAATAAACTCCAATGAACAACAAATAAATCCCTGCATCTTCTTTTACCATCAAAGTCAAAACAAAAGCAATCAATAATTTAATCCACTTTTGTTTTAATGCAAAATAGATTACAAATAATATTAGTGGTGCCAAAAAACAATTTTCATGTAAATCATAATAACTACTTGATATTATTGCTGGATTAAACAAATAAAGGGCACTAACAACAATCGTTACTTTATAGTTTAATTTAAAATGTTTAGCAATCAAATAGATTGGTATAACCCCAAGACCAACCACAACAGCCTGTAATACTTGTAAGGTTTCAGGAAAGGGGAAAACCATGAAAAAAGGTAACAACAGATAATATATCGGGGACACATGAACAGCATTATGCGATAATAAAGTTGATCTTTCAATCGTAGTCAACATACCATTAAAATTCTTCATGTTATAAAACATTTGGGTAAAAATCCCAAAGTCAAAACCCGGTGAATTTAAAGTTAAGGTCCTATAAACCATGACAACACTGAGTAGTGTAACTTCTATAATGGTAAGAATCAAAATAATTTTAATCGCTAATTTTTTGTTTTTAGAAGAATCTCTTTTTTCTTTATTAAAGAACAAAAAGAAAATTAAAACAAAAATGCTTATAAAAGATGCAACTAAAAGTAATCTTTGATTATCAGGAATTATTAAGTCATGACTAACCATCGAGATATTTGTTCCTGTATAAATTGGATAATCATAGCCAAGTTTAAATAAAAAAATAAGAATAATTGCTGATACAAAGATTATATTAATGATATATATGTATAAATTAGCTTTATTTAAACGATTTTTTTCTATTTGAGTAAGAGTATAGAAAAAAAGTGGAATAGTTAAGATTATTGCGCCAATTGTTATTGAAAAAGCGGGAGCCAATAAAATAAAAATTGTCAAAAATAAAAGAAAAGACATTACGAATAAACCATAAAGATCTATTTTTTGAATTCTTTTATGAATGACAATCAAAATTATTAATAAGCTAATTGTAATAGCAATTTGGTAATAAAAATTAGTTAAATCGACTTGTGTAATGTCATAAAAATTTAATTCAAAATTTCCGAAAATCAAATAAAATGAAGACATTACAAAAAAAGCAATTAAAGTATAAATCGGTATTTGTTTAAAAACTGAGGTTTTACTTTCAATCATGTCAATATATCTCCGTTTATTATATTAAAGCTTTATTTTTTTCTTAGTCCTTCTAGATAATCATTAAACTCTTTAGGTAATGGTGCCATGAATTCCATCCATTCTTTCGTCCTTGGATGAGTAAAGCCTAAACTTTTTGCATGTAAAAATTGTCCGAAATCATTTGTTTCAGCACTTCCATAAACAAAATCATTAACTACAGGATGATTAATATATTTTAAATGAACGCGAATTTGATGAGTTCTTCCTGTTTCTAAAATGCATTTTATTAAAGTACAATCGGAAAAAGTCTCTATTACTTCAAAATTTGTTATCGCTTCTTTACCAGATGCGGTAACTGCCATTTTTAAGCGATTCGTTTTATCGCGTCCAATAGGAGCGTTTATTCTACCTCTTTTATTATTTATAACACCTTCAACTAGAGCTATGTATTCTCTAAAGGTATCTTTTGCCTGAAGTTCTTTAGCAAGAATTTCATGAGCATAATTATTCTTAGCTACCATTAATAATCCAGAAGTATCTTTATCTATTCTATGGACTATACCAGGTCGCATCTCACCATTGATATCTGAAAGATTTTTAATGTGCCAAAGTAAACCGTTTACCAAAGTATCTTGGTAATGACCCGGAGCAGGATGAACTACCATTCCTGAAGGCTTATTAACTACTAAGACATCGCTGTCTTCATAAACAATGTCTAAATCCATTTTTGTTGGAATTATCTCAGTTTCTGCAAAATTAACATCAATAATTTCAATAAGGTCATCTACCTTAAGACTATAACTCGCTTTAACAATTTGTTGATTGACTAGCACTTTTTGATCAAGGATAAGCTTTTTTATAGTTGAACGACTAAGATTATCTAACTTGTTAGTTAAAAATTTATCTATTCTATCTAATTGATCCTCGTTAGAAACTTGATATTCAAAAAATAAATCATCCATTTTTTTCTTCCATCCTTTTTTTCTCTAAAAAGAACACATCAACAAAGAATAAGAAAATACCTACGTTTAAAAAAGTATCGGCAATATTAAAAATATACGACCAAATACCAAGAAAATCAATAAAATCAATTACTGCGTGATCAATTTGAACTATTCGATCAATCGCATTCCCTATACTTCCAGCTATTAAAAGAGCCAAAGCTATTCTTAATATAGTTTGTCTTTTATCAGAAAAATCACTTTTATAAAACATATAGCCAAAAATCGCTGAAGCAGCTATAGCGAAAATAATAAAAACCCAGAAATACTCAGTTGCCGCTCCAGGAAGCCCGCCAAAAACCATACCTGTATTCCTTGTGTAAGTTAAATGGAAAAAATTCCTAATTATAGGTATACTTTCACCTTCAGAAAGATTTGTTGATATAATTATTTTACTTGCTTGATCAAGGCCTATTAAACCTAATATTATTAAAATCCATTTTTTCATGTTCTGCTCTCCTAAACTTCAAGTAATGGTACAAAGACAAAAATAAATAACAAACCTATGATAACATAAAATAGTGCTAAAATCACCTGATTTATTATCGCTAGGCGATTAAAATTATTTTTAAATTTAGGATTCTTTAATGCTAAAGACTTCAATAGGAAAAAATGGAATATATATGTTAATAAAATCATGATGAATATAATTACTATAATCCATATTGTCAAATAGTATAAATATACTATAGTTATTTGAACTATTGCCGCAATGAAAGGCAATGCTATCAATAAAGTATAAATTAAAGCACCATAAATAGCTGAAAAAAGTTGTTTAGAAGAATATTTTTCAAACAAATCTTTCCACATTTCTAAGTAATTTTTCATGGCAACATAACTCCTTCCATATAAGCTATAGGGTCATTAAGGTACGCTATAGCATCGCTAAAACTAGCGACTGGAACTAGCCATCCAGTTGGGTCAATATTATGTTTTTCACAAGCTCTTAAAGCTTCTAAATAATTATCATAGTAATAGGTTGAATCTAAGTATGGTATGAAGAAAACGTCAACTTTATTAATCCAAGCAGTAACTATTTTTTGTTCTGTTCCACCAATATATCCAACAGAACCATCATAATTAATTGTTCCTGTACCGGCAATCTTTTTACTACTTGTAATATCTTCATCGATTAACATATTATAAATTGCCAAAGTTTGAAGTAAACCTCCACTTGGACCACCGATATTTGATTCTTTCTCTGAATAAGTAGGGAAAGTGTCTTCTTTATTGACTAGATAATATTTTTTTAATGTTATACCAAATTTATTAGTTTCTGGATCCTTAGTTAAAATTTTTGAGTATTCAATTTCTTCGTTTTTAAAAAAGAACTCATATGAATTTTGTGTTTTACTATATTCAGAAATTAAAGTGAAATCGTCGACTATAACTTCATCATCACCAATCATATACAAAAACTCATCTCCAAAGGAAATCTCGTCATAGTAAGATAGATATGTTGCTTTACCATAGACCATTACTTTTTCATAGTAATCTATAACAATTTCATCATTAGAGTTCCCGGCTTCTTGATAAGCAACTATAATAGCTGCATTCACAGAATTTTCCTTGTCAAGATAACTTATCTGATTAATTTCTTCATTGGTATAATCAGCGTAAGTTCCACCAATTAAATTAGTGTAATTATAATCTGAAAGAGTAGAAATCATAAATTGGAAAAAGGTTGGTCGATTTATAACGACAATATAAGTTGAAGATATGGTCCCTTCAACTTCTTTATCTTGATTATAATCTATAGTTATTAAACCTTGAACTTCACTTATGCCTCCAGGAGCGTCAATATAATATGGTATTGGATAAAGGAGGATAAATATAAAGAAAATATAAGGTATAAATAGAACCTTGATAAATGGCCAATATAGTTTATTCAACTCATCCATTTTGTTCAATCCTTAAGTTATAATTTTCTAATTTTCTTACTTTGATTTTAGCCATTTCAAAAAGTCTTCTTGAAGCTTCAAATATATCTTGTTCCGGATATTTGTGTTCAAGATATATAACTTCTTTAATTCCTGATTGAATTATCAATTTAGCACATTCATTGCAAGGATATAAAGTCACATACATTTTTGATCCTTCTAAATCTACCGAAGAATTCAAAATGGCATTAGGTTCAGCGTGAACTACATAAGCATATTTAGAGTCTAAAAATTTATCATTCTTTTCCCATGGCAATAAATCATCATTACAACCAATAGGAAAACCGTTATAACCAATGCCAACTATGCGATTCTTTTGATTAACAATACAAGCGCCAACTTGAGACACTTCATCTTTGGAGCGCATGGATGATAATTGGGCAACGCCCATGAAATATTCATCCCAAGATATATAATCAGTTCTTTTCATTGCTAATACCCACCTTTATTCAAAATACTTTTTATCATTTTCATCAACCAAATCTAGATCAATATGGCAATAACCACAAGGATTCTTTTTCAGATACTTTTGGTGATAACTTTCTGCTGGATAAAATTCTCCGGCTTTTTTAATTTCAGTTCTTATGGTTTTTTTATAATTGACTTGGATTTTTTTTAGATATTGATTGATAATATCTAAATCTTCTTGATCGTTATAAAAAATACCTGTCCGATATTGACGTCCTATATCATTACCTTGACGATTTAATGTAGTTGGATCAATTATTTGAAAGAAATGGTCTAACAAATGATTAAGAGTAACTTGTAATTCGTCATACTCAATTTTTACTGCTTCAGCATGATTAGACCCATTGCAAACTTGTTCATAAGTCGGATTAGGAAAATCTCCATCAATATAACCTACTTCAGTGTTTTTTACACCACTTACCTTATCAAAATATGCTTGAATGCCCCAAAAGCATCCTCCTGCTAAAATTATTTTTTTCATATATTTTCTCCTATAATTTCATTTATAACATGAGCAGCCAAAGTAATTCCCGCTGCACTTGGACAATAAGCATTGGAACCAAGTGTTTTTTTATCTAAAACTGTTGCTGGTTTTTCTTCTGAATAGACTACTGGAAAATCAAGAGCATAACCTGCAACTTTAAGCTTCTTACGCATTATTTTCGCCAATGGACAAACACTGGTTTGATTCATTTTACGAATCCTAATTAAGTCTACTTTAAATTTATTAGCGAAACCCATTGAACTAATAAATTTAATATTATTGTCTAAACAATATTTTGCGATACTTACCTTAGCATCCACATCATCAATACAATCTATTACATAATCAAAGTCTTGATTAATTATTTCTGAAATGTTTTCTTCATTGACTTTTATTAGATGAGTATTGATATTAATTAAAGGATTAATGTCTAAGGCACGATTTTTAAAAGCATTTACTTTATATTGCCCAACTGTGGATTCTAAAGCAATCAACTGGCGATTTAAATTTGTTTCTTCAACCATATCAAAATCAACAACGTCAATTTGATCAAGACCACTTCTAACTATTACTTCAGCGGCATAAGAACCAACCCCACCTAGGCCAAAAACAATAATTCTTTTCTTCTTTAGAATATTAAATTTTTCTTCTCCAATGAGATTAACCAAGCGATCAAATTTCATTTATAGTTCTCCTAGAAAAATGGGCTGCTGAAGCAGCCATTATTTTTTTCTTCGATAATTAAAATTAAAATATTTTCTGCCTAAGTGCAATAATAAATAAGCGAATATAACAATCAATATAACAAAAAGATTACCAATATACTTAATTGGTCCATTTAAATAATTATATAAAACAATTATTCCTAAAATTCCAAAAATTGATGTTATTAATAAATAATAAAACTCTGATGAGTAAGTTGCTTTTACTTGTCGTTTATATTTATCTCTATTTAAAAATAAAATTAATGTTCCCGCAATTAGAGCGACTATATTTATACTACCTAAAACTAAAAAATATAGATTCAAGTTTAAATCTTGGTCTACATTAAAAACATAGGTAAAAACCAAGATTAAAGGAATTAATAAAATGATTGTTCCATAAAATAAAATAACTCTAATTTCATATTTCGAATATATTCTTGGCCTGATATTCTTTATCATGAACCTGTAGCCTCAGAAACGCTATTCTTCATTTTTTCTTTTCTTAAATCACTAAAGAAGCGATAGATTACTCTAATCGAAGCAGCGATTGGAGAGGCGAAAATAACCCCTAAAGCGCCAAATAAAGAGCCAAAGAATAATATCGATATAATAATAACCGTTGGATGAATTGATAGTTGGTGAGACATAATAAGCGGTTGGAAAATATTTCCTTCAAAGAACTGTAATACTACATTCACGATTAAAACTAAAAGCGGGCCAGGGCCTGAAGTAGCAATAAATGTATAAACAATTGGCGGTATCGCAGCAATAACAAGACCAAAATATGGAATGATGTTAGTTACTCCAACTAAAAAGCCAAAGAAGAAATAATACTTTAATCCAATTAATTTATAAACTATAGTAGCCACAGCTCCGAGAACAACCATCAACATTAATTGTCCGCGTAAATATGCTCCTACTGTTTGATTCAATCTTGAAGCTAATTCCGCTACATTTTTTTCATGTTTTTGCGGAATTATTGATCTGATTCTCTCGTTGATAACCTCATAATCATTTAAGTAAAATATCAAAAGAATTGGCAATATGGCAAATGCAGTTAAAAATGGTAGTAATGAACTAGTTAATGAACTAATTAGTTGTGGAACAAATTTATCAACAGTGTCAGCAATAACATTAGTTTCATTGATATAAGCGACAATTTGATCATATAAATCGGTACCAAAAATAAACTCACCCCGTAAATCATTGTTAATATAATCAACAATAACCGGAAAATCATCAGCAAAGAAGTTTTTGATTTCATCAACGATTAAAGGTGTTAAAAAATAAAAGGCTACAAAGATAATACCAACAGTTAGAATAAAGACTAATCCTAAAGAAAAGCCTCTAGGCCCAACACCTTTTTTCTCAAGATATTTTACTAATGGAAAAATAATTAATGCACTGATGTAAGCTAATGCAATTGGAATTAGTGCAGCTCTTATAGCTCCTAATATCCACAACCAAAAATCTCGGAATTGAATCGCTAGTAAGATTATTCCAAATCCGATTAAAATGATTCCCAGATATTTGAGTATTCGATTTAGTTTTTCATCTGAAATTGGTGTTTTTTTCATAAATTTCTTCCTATCTTAAAGCAAGATTAATTATACCATAACTAAATTCAAGGCAAAAGGACTTAATGTTTATTTAACAACCACTACAACCAGAACAATCACTATTACATGATTTGCCGGTAATTTCATCAATAAGATACTGATACAAATCAACCAGTTTAACTTCCACTTGTTCTTTAGTATCAACTGATTTAACGTTTATAATTTGCTTTTTAGCTTCTTCTTCGCCATAAATCAAATAAAATTTAGGATTAAGTCTATCAGCGATTTTAAATTGAGCTTTTAAACTTTTATTTAAGAAATCATAATCAACAATTAATCCGCCGTGTCTTAATTCGTTAATTATTCTCAAAGCATCTGTTTGAAAGATATCTCCAATATTAATGAAATAAGCATGAATGTAAGAAGGATTTTCTTCTTTTTTAATCGATTCTAATGCTAAAAGTAATCTTTCAACTCCAAAAGCAAAACCAACAGCTCCTAATGAAGGGCCTTCTAAAGATTCATACAAATTATTGTAGCGACCACCACCAACAAGTGTTGATTGTGCTCCTAAAGTTTCCAAATCACTGTCAATCTCAAAAACTGTATGAGTGTAATAATCGAGTCCACGAACTAAATTCTTGTCAATCACATAATTTAAACCCAAATTATCTAAAGCATTAATAACTTGATCAAAATGGTAGGCAGCACTTTCGCTTAAATAGTCACATGGTTTTGGTGCTTTTTCCAATGTTGGACTACCCTTATCAACTTTACAATCAAGTACTCGTAAAGGATTTTCTTTATAGCGACGATTGCAATCTTCACATAAATATTGAATGTTATCATCTAAATATTCATTTAGAGCTTTCTGATAATTTTCTTTAGATTCTTTGTCTCCTAAAGAATTAACTCTGACTTGAACATTTTTAATTCCTAAAGCTTCTAAAAAAGTTGCGGCAAAGTTAATTATTTCAGCGTCAGCTAATGGGCTTAAAGCCCCAATAATTTCAGCGCCAAACTGATGAAATTGTCTTTGGCGACCTTTTTGCGGTCTTTCATACCTGAACATCGGCCCATAATAATAAAGCTTTAAAGGTAGAAACTCGTCAATATAGAGTTTATTTTCAATCACCGAACGAACAACACTAGCTGTTCCTTCTGGCCTTAAGGTATTCATTCTATTTCCACGATCTTCAAAATCGTAAGTTTCTTTCTTAACTATATCAGTGGTTTCGCCAACTGAACGATGAAACAACTCCGAAGATTCAAAAATCGGAGTTCTAATTTCTGTAAAATTAAATAATTTTGAAACATTTCTCATTACTTCTTCTAATTCTTGCCATTTTTCAATTTCGTTAGGCAAAATATCTTGTGTTCCTTTTATTCTTCTAATCATCCTGTACTCCTTTTTTTTAAAAAGTCGCCCTTTTAGAGAAGGACGACAATTTTCAAGCAAGTGATATTTTATTCGAAATAATTATCGCTAACTTGTTTTGTAACATAATCAACCAAGTCCTTAACATCTCTCATTTCTGTAGCTGCTTCATCAGAAATAGTGATTAAGAACTCGCTTTCGATTTGGTTAAATAATTCTAGTGCATCTAAAGAATCAGCGCCAAAATCTTCCGCTAGTCCTGCGTCTAAGACAACCATTTCCGGTTTAACGCCTAATTCTTGAACAATCATTTCTTTTATCTTTTCAAAGACTTTTTCTTTCTTTTCCATAATTTCCTCCTGATTAATATACATTTATTATATTATTTTTTATATCACTAGTCAAATGAGTTTAATCATTCTTTTTCGATAATTATCGTAACTGGGCCTTGATTTATCAAAGAAACATCCATACTTTCTCCAAAGACACCTTCATAAACTTCTAAACCATAGCTATTTCTTAGTATTTCATTAAATTTTAAATACAAAATATTAGCATCTTGGTAATTAAGAGCTTTAGTAAAACTAGGTCGATTACTTTTAGATGTATCGCCATAAAGTGTGAATTGAGAAATTGAGAGAATTTTACCATTAACTTGATCGATTGACTTATTCATTAAGCCAAATTCATCTTCAAAAACTCTTAACCTAGAAACTTTTCTAGCTACATATTCAATTTGCTCAAGACCATCATTTTCTTGAAATCCTACTAGTAATAAAAAGCCTTGGTCAATACTAGAAACCACTTGGCCTTTTACCTCAACCGAAGCTTTTTTTACTCTTTGACATACTACTTTCAAATTTTATATCCTCTCAATCGAATATACATTTTTTACTTTTTGAATATTGGCAACGACACTGTCAAGTTCTAAAACACTACCGATCTCAATTTTCATTCTGATTATTCCTTCTTTTATGTCGTTTGATTGAGCTGAGACCTGAACTATTTTCGCCTTAGATGAAGTTGCAGCATTAATTATTTCCGCTAAAATATTATCACGATTTAAAACGTTAATTTTTAAATTAGTTAAGTAACGCTTAGTTAAATTATTACCCCAATAGACATCAATTAATCTATTTTTATCAAAATCATTTAAATTTTTACAATCATTTCGATGAACAACAATACCAGAGTTTCTTGTGATATAACCAACTATTTCATCGCCAAGAATCGGACTACAACAATTGCCAAGCTTTACTGAAGGTTTATCTAAACCTTCCACAATTACATTGATATCAGAATGAAGATATTGCTTTTTCTTTTCTTGTTCTTTTGAATATTTTTCTAATAAGTCTTGCTCAGTTAATTCTGGTTTACCAATTATTAAATTAATCGCCCCAATAGGTGAAATAACATTTTTTCCAATTTCATAATAAAGATCTTCTAGTGATTTAACACCCTTATTTTCAAAATATTTAATCGCTTCTTTATCAGTTAAAGTTATGTTTAAATGTCGCGTTGAAATTTCGCGATCCATTTCTTCTTTACCTTTTTCAATTAAGAACTCACGACGTTGTCTGTTTAAGAAATTTTTAATTTTACTGCGAGCGTTAGAAGTTTTAGCAATCTTTAACCAGTTATCATTTGGTCCTACTGAATTTGGAGAAGTTTTTATTTCAACTAAATCTCCAGTTTTTAACGTGTAGTCCAAAGGTCTGATTTTGCCGTTAACAATGGCTCCAACAGTCTTTTCACCAACTTTTGTATGAATTCTAAAAGCAAAATCTAATGGGGTAGCTCCGGCTGTAAGGTCGATGATTTCTCCTTTAGGAGTAAAAACATAGACATTTGCTTTAAGGATATCGTCTGTGAAGATATCTAAAATTTCTTCATCTGAATCGCTCTCTTCAGTATACTTTATTAATTCAGAATACCATCTTAATTTTGAAGAAACTATATCTTCAATATTTTTCCTTGAAGACATACCTTTAGTTTCTTTATAAGCCCAGTGTGCAGCAACCCCTTTTTCAGCAATTTCATCCATTTCTTTTGTTCTGATTTGAATTTCAAAAATCTTACCTTTATTTACCACTGTTGTATGTAAGGATTGATACATATTAGGTTTAGGCATAGCAATGTAATCTTTGAAACGCCCAGGAACAGGGATAAAACGAGAATGAACAATACCGATAGCTTTATAACAGTCACTAATACTATTTACAATAATCCTTAGAGCCAACAAATCATGAATCTCTTCAAAATCAATTTTTTTGACTTTCATTTTACTATAAACAGAATGGATATTTTTTATTCTACCTTTAATTTCAAAATCAAAATTTTCTTCATTAAGCAGTTCAGTTAAGGATTTTTCCATATCTTGTACGTCAGATTCTCTACTGCCCTTTTTGTCTCTTAACAGTTTCGCTATACTTTGGTATTCAAATGGATAAAGATATTTAAATGACATATCTTCTAGTTCAGCTTTTAATCGATACATCCCTAAACGATGGGCGATTGGCGCAAAAATATCAAGAGTTTCTCTTGATATTCTAGTTCTTCTTTCATCATCTAAGAAAGATAATGTACGCATATTATTTAATCTATCTGCTAGTTTGACAAAAATAACTCTGATATCTCTAGCCATAGCTAAAACCATTTTTTGATGGTTTTTTACTTGCTGAGCTGCTTTTGAAATTTGATACTTTAATTGGTCTAATTTTGTTAAACCTTCGACAATATCTGCTACTTCTTCGCCAAACAGTTCTTTGATTTCGTCATAAGTCGTATCGGTATCTTCTAAAATATCATGTAACAGTCCAGCGGCTATAGTATAAGGGTCAACTTGATATTCCGCTAATGTGATTGCTACATCTCGAGGATGAACTATATAAGGTTCTCCTGATTTTCGCAATTGTCCTTTGTGTTTAGAATCTGCATAATCAAAAGCGCTCCTAATAAAATCTAGGTGCTTGGGTTGAGAAATATATTTATTTATTTCTACCTTTAACTTTTGAAAATAATCAGCTTCTACCACAAATTTATCTCCTTAATATTGCATTAAGACTTTAATTGGAAAATCTTTGACTCTTTCTCTACCATTTAAATCAACTAATTCTATCATAAATCCTAATCCAACAACTTTAGCTCCAGCGGTTTCTACTAATTTAATAGTTGCTTCCATAGTTCCACCTGTCGCTAATAGGTCATCAATAATAACTACTCTGTCCCCTGGTTTAACCGCATCTTTATGCATACATAGAGTGTTTTTGCCATATTCTAATTCATAATCATAGGTAATAACTTCTCTTGGTAATTTTCCAGGTTTTCTAACCGGAACAAATCCAGCATTTAAAGCATAGGCTACTGGGGCTCCAATAATAAAGCCTCTTGCATCTGGCCCAATAACTTTGTTAGCATTTAATTCTTTCGAAAAAGCAGTAAGTTCATCAATTGCCTTTCTGAAAGCTTCAGAATCACCAATAAGAGGTGTTATGTCTTTAAATTGAATACCAGGTATAGGAAAATCAGGTACGTTTTTAATATAATCAGTGTATTTCATTTTTATCCTCCAAAATTTGTTTGAAATAAGTTTTTAATGTGTGATTATCAGTTTGATATATAAAATTAGCATGTTGAAACTTATCAAGTAAATCACTATAAGTTTTTGATGTATTTAAATCTAATTTAAGTGATTTCCTTTTGATTTGATAAAAATCATTATTCACTTCTAATAAACCAAGCTCACAAAATATTTTTATCGCACTAAGATAAGCAAACTCACTAAAATGTTGAAAGTTCAAATCATCTATGGAAAAATGATTAAGTTTTTCAAAATATAAATATATTTTCCCAAGTTCTTTACGATCTATAACTTGGTTTAAATTATATTTTCTTTCTTTTGGTAAAACAACAACAGTTTTCTTTTCTTTAAATTCACTGCTGATGTCATTGTTTTCAATAATATATGTATCATCATAAACAATAAAATTTTCTCTTAGAAAAGGTGTGATATCTTCATTTGTTTTACGATAATCAAAAATTTGCGGATGCTTACAAACTATATCTTTGATCATTATTTGCAAATTTGAACGGTTACGGTAAGTATTAACATTCAACCCACCACAAATATCAATTATATCCCCAGAATTAAGAATATAATAAAACTCTAAGCTATTGAAGTCAAGGGCCTCGATAAAATATCCATCGATTTCTAAATGTAATTTAGTATGTTTGTTATTTAAAAGTTGTTTTCTTACCACTCTTACATTTTTCATAACATAAGAAGCAGTAAAGAAAGATTTATCCTGAATATCTTGAATTGTACTGATTTTTATTTTCGGCAAATAGACTTCCATATCAACTTTCAAGATTGGTTTTTCTGTTTTGATTTTGACAGTATTTAAAGCTTTTTTAAATGGTTCAAGATTATCAAGATTGATTTGTAACCCAGCGGCTTGTGAATGTCCACCATACCTTTCAAGATACTCTTGATTGTCATTTAACATTTCTAAGATATTGCTATCACCATAAGATCTAGCAGAGCCTTTACCGATATTATCTTCATCTTTTGTTATCACAATTGTCGGTTTTTGAAATTTCTCTACTAAACGTTGAGCACAAATTCCAATAACACCTTCATGAAGTTTATCAGATGCAACAACAATTACAGAATCTAAGGGATTAACTAATTCTTCACAAATTTGAAAAGCATCTTCGGTTAATTTCTTGCGTAAATCGTGATTTTTTTCAATTTCTATAATCAACTCGTTAGCTCTTTTAATATCATCTGTAATAAGTAATTCTATCGCTTCTTTGGCTTTATTTAATCTACCACTACTATTGATTTTAGGAGCAATCTTAAAAGCAATCGCAGTAACATTGATTATATCTAAATTGCTATATTCAAGTAGTTTTCTTAATCCAATATTCTTTGTGTGCTTAATTATTTCAATTCCAAGATTAACCATAGCTTGATTTTCATCTTCCAATGGCATTAAATCAGCAATAGTCCCAACCATTACTAAATCTAGTAAATCGTCGAGATCACTGTTTAAAAGTGCTGAAGATAATTTATAAGCAACCATTACACCTGCAATTTCTTGGAATGGATAATTTGGACTTAATTTTGGATGAACTATAGCATAAGCTTCTGGTAATTCTTCTCCAGGCTCATGATGATCGGTAATAATTACATCAATACCTGCAAGTTGTAACTCCTTAACTTCATTAAGACATGTTATGCCGTTATCAACGGTAATTACTAATTTTATGTTTGAGGCGATTATCTCTTTTACAGCTCTTTCATTAAGGCCATATCCCTCATTAAATCTGTCAGGTAAATCATATTCAACAAGAGCGGAAGCTTTTACTAAAGAACGGTAAAGAACAGCAATAGCACTAATGCCATCGCAGTCATAATCACCAAAGATAATTATTTTTTCCTTATTGGAAATAGCATTTTTAATTCTTTCAATCGCTTTATCCATGTCTCTTAATAAAAAAGGATTATGTAATTCCTCTTTTCCCATTGAGAAAAAAGATTCAAAATTATTTATTTTGCGATTTTTCAGTAAGGTTTTAAAAATATCATCACTATCAATAATTCCTTCAGCTAAAATGTCCCATTTATATTTGCTATTAATCAAACAAAACAACTCCAATTCTTAATTTTAAATGTAAAACCAAAATAGTTACTAATCGATATCCATTTTGATTTGACCATCAAATTTTACTTTTGTATTCTTTTTTACGATTTTTACCCATTTAGCACTTCTACCAACACCAACAGCTCTTATGACATTTTCATCAGATAATCTCTTCAGTGTCCTATTAATTGTCGAATCAGAAATTGATGGATGTCTATTTCTTATATCTTCTTTTGAAAATACATCACCTAATTTAAAAATAGTATTCTCAACATAGTCAGTTTTATTTATCGAAAGGTCTTGATCATATTTAAAATCTCGAGACACATCTTTAAGTTCGACATAGAAACTATTAAAAATATTGATAAAGAAACTCATTAAAGGCATCAAATCAGGTAAACCTTGCTTACTTTGAACTAAAATACGATTCATTATATCATCATATTCAGTCTTATATAAATTTAATTTTTGAAAGAAAGAAAGGTAATTAGCAGCTTTAAAGTGATTTTCAACCATTAAAATATAAAAAATCAAAACTCCGAGACTGTGATTATATGGCATATCAAAAACTTCCATGCCAATAAAATCAATCATAAAGTTTAAATATAAGAATATTGGCTCGACACTTTTTTCCTTAGCAATTTTATTTAGATTATCAAGATATTTTTCCAAAACTTCTCTCATCGACTGAGTTTCGGACATAAACATCCCTTTTTTCTTGCCGAATTTACGGTATTTTAATTTTTCTTTGGTAAGAACATTACTAAATAACAGCATAAATAAATCGTTAATTTCACCTAAATCTAAATTAAACGGATCAACATTTTCAATATGAATTTTCCGGAAAATAGATATTAGATTTTTATATAATTGTTCGGATTTATTATTAGCGACTGAAGAATCTAAAAGTAGGGTTCTATAACGACTTTCTTTGATTTTAAAATCTTGAGAAAAAAAGATTTTAAAGAAATATTCTGAATTTTTCTGAGCTATATCATTTTTTATGTAATCGATATTTTTATTAAATATTTCTTCATAAATGGGGTTTTTTCCCATTTCATAGTAAAGGGTTGTAGTATTATTAAACACTTCATGAGTTACAAGATTAACTTTTATACGATCTAAACAATTCATATTCACCCTCCTAAAACTTAAAAAATGATTAATTTAAAAATGTAATTACTTTAAGTATAAAATCTTCTTCCCAATCAAAGTTTGCAAGGTACCAATCACTATCAAGCAAATTATCAAATTCTTGATATTGTTCATAATCAAGAAAATCCATTGTAATGTCACTAAAATAAGTGTTTACAATTGTTTTATCACCATAACTTTCGGCAATTAGAGGCTCTTTAAAAACGTTAACACCTTGAAGATTATAGCTTTCTAAATTACCTATTACTATGGTATCTTTTATTAAACCTGAAGAATCTTCAGCTATTAAAAGACTTAGAAAATGTTCTTTTCCATCACCAAAAATTGTTGTTTTTAAGATATTTCCATAAGTGTTTCCATAAGAACTATAGCCAAACAAACCACCTGTTAATAAACTATCATTTTCACTTTTGCCAATTATAAAACTTTCAGCAAAATTATTATATACAGCGACATTTTTGACAATTCTTTCAACTTCATATCCAGCTGTTATTCCGTTATAATTATGACCGACTAAGCCGCCGATAATTGCAGAATTTGCCAGCGATTCAGCAGATATATTAACATCAACTGTATTATCATGAATTCTACCGTTAAAATTTTGACCGATTAAGCCACCGACATAAACATGTTTTTCTCCGATAACATCAATTGTTCCCTTAACAAAAACATTTGAAATTATTGCTGGTTCAAAAGCGGATACATCAGTTGATAAAAGTTGACTTTTTGCTTGCCCACCTAGAAGTCCGACATAAGATTTAGAAAAGGTATTAATTACACTAATATCCCCTGATAAAGTAATATTATCCACTTCACCTGAAATTGATCCAGCTAAACCTCCAGCATAGGTAACAAACTCAGATTCATAATCAATTAAGAAATCTTTAATTTCTAAATCAAAAACTTCTCCTTCTATTAGACCGAAAAAACCGTTATAAGTATTATCACTAGTAATTTCAAGATTGGAAATAACTTTATCATTACCATCAAAAATACCCAAATAAGGATTATTAAAATCTCCTAATGGCAACCAATTTAGCCCTGTCAAATCAAGATCATTCATTAAGATATAAGATTTATTCATCTCAATATTTTTAAGTTCATCAACGGTAGTAATTTCAATGAAATTATCACGATCTACTGTAATTACTGGCGCAGTTGTTCCAGTCGCTTGGAAATTACAACCGACCAAAGCAAACATCAAAAATATAAATAAGAGTAATTTTTTCATGGTTATTCCCCTTCTTTAAAATAATGTTTGTTGAATAACATTATCATCAAGTTCATCATTATCATCATCTTCTTCTTCATCAGTAAAACGAGATTTTTTTTCTGGAATAATCTCTTCTTCGATTTCTTCGGTAACTGTAGAACTTGAAATAATTTTTTCCAATTCATTCATCATTTCATCGGTTTCTTCTACTTCCTCTTCTTCGATAACATCAATCAAGTCAATTAAAACCTGCTTGTTCTGATGATAATTATTAATTTCAATCATTAATGACAAAGGTTGATTTTTCTTGTCTAAATATGGTATTCCATTTTCATATCTATCTGGTTTCAACTCAATTGCAGGTATTGCTAAATCTGAGGTTTTAGCAAGAAGTCTAACTGTTAAATATTCTTTTAATCTAAAAATATTCTCAGCCCCCATACCGACGAAGCGATAAGGATTACTCTGAACAGTTTTTAGATATCTCTTTCCTTTAGCTGGGCGATGACTGTAATCAATATTTGCGACAAATTCTCGTTTTAAACCACCACGATTAGTAAGCATCAAAACTTCATCTTTATTAATATTGGTGGTAAATTTAGCTCCGACTAATTTATCATCCCTTAAATTAATCCCCTTAACTCCTTTAGCGTTTAGGGATTGTATAGCAACTTCTTCTAATGAATATTTTAAAATATAGCCATTTTGAGAAACTAATACTATATCTCTATCAAAACCTTCCCTTAAATCAACGCTGACTAACTGATTTAATTTATTTGCTGGAAGGCAATTAAAAGTTCTATTAATTCGTGTCTTTTGGAACTCACTTAAAACCACTCTTTTAATCTGTCCATCTTGGTTTGCTAAAAGAATGTCTCTTTCATTATCAAATTCATCAATTACTAAATAATCGATAATTACTTCTTTGTCAATTAAATGAGCATAATTGCCTATATAATCACCTAGATCTCGATATTTCATATCTGGCACTTTATATACCGGTAAAGCAATAAAGTTTCCAAAATTAGTGAAGAAAAGTAATGTATCTCTTGTATTTACTTCAGACTGTTTTAAAATCATATCTCCTTCTTTAAGGCCTGTTTCACTCATAGTTGCTTGATATGATTTTAATGAAGAACGTTTAATGTAACCGTCTTTTGATACAGTAAACATGACAAATTCATTTTCGATTAATTCTTGTTCATCAATCTCAACTTTTTGAATTTGTCCAGCTATAACTGACTTTCTTTCAACTGGATAATTATTTAATATCTCTTCTAATTCTTCAACCACAGCATTCTCAAGTTCATTTTCATTATTTAGAATTTTCTCAAGTTTTTTAATTGTATCATTTAATTCTTGGCTTTCTTTTTTCATTTGAGTTACGTCAGTTGTAGATAAACGATATAATTGTAAAGATACAATCGCATCAGCTTGAACTTCAGTAAATTCAAAAGTTTCAATAAGACGATTCATTGCGTCTTTTTTACCTAAAGAGCCTCTGATTAAGGCTATTACTTGATCAAGAACACTAACCATTTTTAAGAATCCGGAAACGATATGTTTACGTTTTTCAGCTTGAAGCAATTCATAATTAGAGCGGTTTCTAATCATTTCTTTTTGATGTTGTATGTATTGATTAAGAATTTCATCTAAAGATAATAATTTAGGGCTTCTTTGGCTAATAGCGACCATATTATAGTTATATGTTGTACTTAATTCTGTATTCTTATATAAATACGCTAAAACCACTTCAGAAGCAATTTCTTTTTTTAACTTAATTACAATTCTAATACCGTCACGGTCAGATAAATCGTTTACCTCAATTATTCCGTCAATCTTTTTTTGAATTCTAATATCATCAATTTTACGAACTAAATCAGCCTTATTAACTTCATAAGGAATTTCTGTTATTACAATTGAAGTATCTTCAACTTCAGCTTTAGATTTAATAACAATTTTACCCTTACCTGTTTGGAAGGCTTTTTTAATTTCTTTTGTTCCTTCGATTATTGCCCCTGTAGGAAAATCAGGACCAGGTATGATTTTTATTAATTCTTCTAAATCGGCTTGAGGATTTTTAATTTTAAAAATCGTAGCTTTTAATACTTCGCTTAAGTTATGTGGTGGAATATTAGTTGCATATCCAGTTGCCATACCTGTAGCGCCATTAACTAATAAATTTGGATATTTAGCCGGTAAAACAACCGGTTCTAATTCGCAGTCATCAAAATTTGGAATAAAGGTAACTGTTTTTTTATCAATATCTTTTAGAAGTGCTTCTGCAAAAACTGTTAGACGGGCTTCTGTATAACGCATTGCCGCTGCAGGGTCATTATCAACCGAACCATTATTTCCATGCATATCAACAAGCAAAGTTCCTAATTTCCATGGTTGAGACATTCTCACCATCGCATCATAAACACTTGAGTCACCGTGAGGATGATATTTACCAATAACTTCCCCAACAATTCTAGCACTCTTCTTATATGGTTTAGTTGAACCCATACCAAGTTCGTTCATCGCAAATAAAATTCTTCTTTGAACTGGTTTGAGTCCATCTCTTACATCAGGTAAAGCACGATCTTGAATTATATACTTAGAGTATCTTCCAAATCGTTCGCCTACAATGTCTTCTAGATTAACTTTTAATATTTTCTCTTCAAAATATTCATCGAGTTTCTTCTTAACTGATTTAGCCACGTGATACACCTTCAATCATAAAATCATCATCTTCGTTTTCAAAAGAGACATTATTATCAATCCATTCTTTTCTTGGTTCAACTTTATCCCCCATCAAAACAGAAATTCTTTGATCTGCTTCAGCTAAATCTTCAATTCCTACTTGAACTAATGTTCTAGTTTTAGGATCCATTGTAGTTTCCCAAAGTTGGCTTGAATTCATTTCTCCCAAACCTTTGTAACGTTGAATAGAGTAATTTTTAAATTTTCTACAAATTTCTTCTCTTTCTTCTTCATTCCACGCATAAATACCTTCTTTTTTATTGGAGGTAATCTTGTATAAAGGTGGTTGAGCAAGATATAGTTTTCCTGCTTCAATTAACTCAGGCATATATCTAAAGAAAAAAGTAATTAAAAGAACTTGAATATGAGCACCATCTGTATCCGCATCTGTCATAATTATTACTTTATTGTAATTTGATTTAGTAACATCAAACTCACTGCCAATACCAGCACCAATTGTTGAAATAATGGTTGATATTTCTTCGTTTTTAAAAACTTCTTCCATTCTTTGCTTTTCTGCGTTTATTACTTTTCCTCGTAAAGGCAAAATAGCTTGAAACATCCGATCTCTTCCTTGTTTAGCAGAACCACCAGCTGAATCACCTTCAACTAAAAATAATTCTTTAATCTCACTATTTTTTGAGCTAGCAGGGGCTAGTTTACCAGAAAGGACGGTTTCTCTTTTTTTGATTTTCTTGACTAATCTTGCATCATCTCTAGCTTTTCTTGCGGCTTCCCAAGCATTTCTTGCATTAATAGCTTTTTCAATTAAAGTAGCAGCTGTTTTAGGATTTTCGGTAAGATAAACATTGAGTTTATCAGAAACTACAGCTTCAACTGCTGGTCTAGCTTCTGGTGAACCTAACTTATTCTTTGTTTGTCCTTCAAATTGCAAAAGATCTTCAGGGATTCTCACAGAAATAATCGCTGTTAATCCTTCTCTAACATGTGTTCCTTCTAAAGAAGCATCTCTTTCTTTAATTAAATTCATTCTTCTTGCATAATCGTTAAATATTTTAGTAAAAGCGGATTTGAACCCTGTTTCATGAGTTCCTCCATCTTTTGTTCTAACATTATTAACAAATGATATGATATTTTCATTGAAAGCTTTGGTATAACCGAAAGCTACTTCCACTTCAATTTTTGATTGTGTTCCATAAAAATAAACAGGTTCATGGAGAGGGCCTTTAGTTTTATCGATATATTGAACATATTCTTTAATCCCTTTTTCGAAAACAAAAGTTTGTCTTTGTTTTGAACGATAATCAATGAGTTGCATCTTTAATCCTCTGATTAAAAATGCACTTTCTCTAATTCTTTCTTCAAGAGTCTGATAGTTAAAAAGAGTTGTTGAAAAGATTTTTTGATCTGGTTTAAACCATACTTCAGTACCTGTTTTTCTAGTATCGCCAACAACTTCTAACTCTTTAACTTTTTTCCCGCCATCTTCAAAACGCATCATGTACATTTTGCCATCACGATGAATTGTTACTTGTAAAAATTCACTTAGAGCGTTAACAACTGAAGCGCCGACACCATGTAAACCTCCGGATACTTTATAAGCTCCGTCAGCTGAAAATTTTCCACCAGCATGTAATTTGGTAAAAATAACTTCCACACCCGTGATACCTGATGAATGCAAATCAACTGGCATACCTCTTCCATCATCAGTAACAACGATTGAATTATCTTCTTTAACTTCTATTTTGATAAAAGTACCAAATCCAGCTAAAACTTCATCAATCGAATTATCTATAATTTCCCATACTAAATGATGAAGGCCTCTAGTGTCAGTTGAACCAACGTACATACCTGGTCTTTTCCTGACGGCTTCTAGGCCTTCGAGTATTTGAATGGATTTAGAATCGTATTTGTTGTCTTTTATGTCCATAATCTCGCTCCTTGATAAGTCTATACTCATTATAACAAATTTTATGAGTTTTATCTTTATTTTTTCATAATTTTTTGGTATAATTTTTAGAAATTGGAGGTTTTAAAGTGATTAAATATCTATTTCTAATAATCGCCTACTTAATCGGTTCTATACCGTTTTCATATATCCTTGGAAAATACATTAAAAAAGACGATATTCGTAAACACGGAAGCGGCAATTTAGGTACTACAAACGCATTTAGAGTTTTTGGAGCATTAGTCGGTATTTCTGTTCTCGTACTCGATACTTTAAAAAGTGGTATTTTTGTTTTACTAGCTAAAGAATTAGCAAACAACTATGACATGTTTCCGGCAATAATCTATGGTGCTGTTGCGGTCATAGGACATATTTTCCCTGTGTGGATGAAATTTAAAGGCGGAAAAGGCGTGGCTTCGGCTTTCGGTATTTTACTGTTTTTCTATTGGCCGATACCAATCTCTTTACTACCGGTATTTGTTATAACTCTATTAATTTCTAAATATGCCTCTTTATCTTCAACCGTTGTTACTATCTTAGCGTTTTTAAGCGGGCTTGTTCTTTACTTAGTTGGCGGTACACCAATTGATTTAGTTTTTGTAATTACTACTGGTCTTTTAATGTTATTGATTATGTTTAAACATCGTTCAAACTATCGTCGCATTCTTGATGGTAATGAAAACAAAATTATTTTTAAAAAGAAGAATTAAAAAAAATATGGTTCCTTATGTAAGGAACCATTTTTTATTTTGCTTGTTTCATTGAAGCCATAACTTGTCTCACTTGTTTCTCAGAAGGTTTTCTTCCCATTTGTGACAGCATAGCTCTAATCATTTGTTCATTAATAGGTGGATTTTTTTCTAAATATTTTTTAAAGTAATTTCTCGCAATGAAAAACCCAGCGACTGCGCCACCTAGTAGCGCGACAACTATTAATACTATTGCTAACCATAATTCCATAATTTTAAACACTCCTTTAAACAACATAGATATTTTATCAAAGAATTGAGACTATTTCAAGAACTATATTTTGTAACTTTTATTTTTATTTATTATTTACAAATTAACAAATGATTGTTATTATATATGTGTATATAAAAGTTTCTTATAAGGAGGATAAAAATGCCTAGAGTTATTTTAGACACTTGCATTGCATGTGGAACTTGTAAAGAAAATTGCCCTGTAGATTGCATCTCAGAAGGTGATATCTACGTAATCGATCAAGATGCTTGCATCGACTGTGGAGTTTGTGAAGCAAATTGCCCTGTAGATTGCATCGTAATTGCTGATTAATTTCAAATCAATAAAAAAATAACGGATAATTTCCGTTATTTTTTTTAACGCCTTGAAACATATATTATTTAAAATATGAGGAGAGCTTTTCTAAAGATTCAATTAATAATTCATCTTTTTCTAATTCTAAATCCTCAAAAATTGAATCAATCATTTCGCGGTGAAATTCATCATGCTCTTTTAAGACTTCTAGAGCTTTTGGTAAAAGAGTAACCATTACTTTTCTTCTATCTTCTGAATCTCTTTGCCTTGAAACATATCCTTTTTGAAACAAAGTGTTAATAGCAGTAGTTAAAGATCCTATTGTAATCCCTAATTTTTTAGCAACATTAGACATTGTCGCTTCTTCAGAATTTTGAATTGCTTCTAAAACATGAACTTCACTCATTGATAACTTGATACCTTTATCTTTTAAGTTTTGTCCTTCCATAGTCAAAATACGATTAAATATTTCAACAAGCAATTCATTGATTATCTCTCGAGCACTTTCACGATCATACTTTTTCAATATATCCTACTCCCATCGTTCCTGGACCTGCATGACAACCTACTACTGGTGTTAGAGGTATAAGTAAAACGTCATCTAATCCATGACCCTCCAACTCGTCCTTTAAATCCAACATTTCTTCCATATTATTAGTATATACTATAAATGGAATCACATTCTTATCTTTAACTTCTTTCAAAAATCTTTGTTTTAATTCTTCTCTAGCTTTTGAAGTCGTTCTAATCTTATCTAATGTTTCAACTTTACCTTCTTTACTTAAATGCAATAAAGGTCTTAATTTTAACAATGATCCTAAAGCTCCAGCAACATTGGAAAGTCTTCCGTTCTTAACCAGATACTTTAAAGTATTTACAGTAATATATACATGATTATTATCGCGAATTTGATCTAGTGCAAGAATAATTTCTTCCATAGATTTATTTTGATCGGCCATTTTTTTTGCAGTCATAGCCATTAATGCTTCAACATAGGTTAATGATAAAGAATCATATACAATAACATCAATATCAATCATTTTCGCAGCCAAAACAGCGTTTTGATATGTGCCACTCAATTGTTTTGAAATAGTAATAACAAGCAATTTATTATATCCTGCTTCTTTCATTTCCTCATACATTTCTAATATTTTACCAGTAGAAGTTTGAGCGGTTGAAATATCTAAATCCGGATTTTTTTCTAATCTATTATAGAAATCATCACTACTAATTTCTATAAAATCTTCGTATTCTTCTTTACCAATATTTAGTAAAGATCTAAATTTTCTAATTTCTTTATCGTGTACTAAATAATCAATTCCCGAATTTCCGCAAACTGCAACACCAATCTTGTCCATTTTAATCTCCTAATTTTTATTTTAATTTCAAATAGTTTGAACATCAAATGATATTTTAACACGAAAATTATTAATTGACAAGTGTAAAGTGATAAAGAAAATAAAAAAGAGCAATAAGCTCTTTAATAGTTTGTAAAAGGATTTGTATTTACTGCTGATTTTATAAATTCAACTTCAGAAAATTCTTTGCTTAAAAACCTTATGATTGCATCAACAAAGATTTTTTCTGCATGATGACCAATATCAATGATTGTTAGTCCCAATTGAATAGCATCTAAAGCGGTATGATAAGTGACATCTCCAGTCAAATAGACATCACAATTCTTCATTTTGGCTTGATACATATGTTTGGAACCAGATCCGCCAGAAATACCTATTTTTGAAATTGTTCGATCTGTTCTTCCAATTACTTTTACATTATCAATCTCTAATTTTTTCTTAAGATTTTTTAAAAAGTCTTCAAAGGTACAAGGTTCTATATCTCCGAATCTTCCAATCATTACTTCATCATCGAGCAGCATAGGGTTTTTAATTCCTAAAATAGAAGCAAATTCGTCGTTCATTCCCCCTTCTGCTGTATCGTAATTTGTATGAGCAGAATAAACGGTTATATTGTGTTTAATTAAATTTTTGATTATCCAACCTCTAGGAGTATCAAAAACAATCTTATCCAAAGGATTAAATATTAAAGGATGATGAGAAATGATCATATCAGCTTTCTTTTCAATCGCTTCTTTTACAACCTCTTTAGTGACATCAAGAGTTACTAAGATTTTTTTAGCAACAGAATTTAACGTTCCAACTTGTACACCAACATTATCCCAATCATAAGCTAAGTCTTTAGGATATTTTGTTTCAAAATACTTGATTATATCAATCAAATTCATTTGATAACCTCCTTAAGTTCTTTAATCCGTTTTTCTATTGTCAAAACTGCTTTTTCAGTTTTGGCATTTTTTTTAGCCATAAGTAATTTGTCTATTAATTTCGCAATCATTTCTTTTAAAAACAAAGATTTACTTTTTATAATAAGTGGGCCAAATTCCATTTCAATATTAGATAAAGTCATTTCACCCTTCTCTAAAACCATCAACTGATAATACTTATTTTTTTCTTTAATTAGTTCTTCAGCAGTTATTTTCCAATAATTTTTAGAGAGAAATTCTCTTAAAATGCTATTTTCAGAATTAGCAATTAAGATTAATCTTTTGACATTATGTAAATCAGCATTTTCAAGAATGCTGACAATCATTCTACCACCCATACCTAAAATGCTAACTATATCCACTTCAGAATTAAGGTAAGTCAAGCCTTCAGCAAATACAGGAATAACAGATTCGTTAAGATTTGCGTTTTTAATATTCTTAACAGCATTTTCGTAAGGTCCAATTTTATTATCGGAAGCATATGCTTTTTTTACTAAATCATTTTCTACCGCATAAATTGGCAATAAAGCGTGGTCAGTCCCGCAATCAGCTAAGCAATTGTATCCCTCAAGGTATTTGCTAGCTTTTTGAAGTCTTAACGATATCATTGATGTGAGCCTTGATGAAAATCTTTAAGTTTTTTTGAACGATTTGGACTTCTTAATTTTCTAATGGCTTTGGCTTCAATTTGTCTAATTCTTTCTCTAGTTACGTTAAATTCTTTACCAACTTCTTCTAAAGTGCGACTTTTTCCATCTAATAAACCAAATCTCATTCTCAAAACCTTTTCTTCACGATCGGTCAAAGTTTCAAGAGCAGCATCCAATTCTCTTTTTAGCATTTCCTTTGAAGTAAATTCATATGGAGTAAGAATATCATTATCAGGAATAAAATCTCCTAAACTTGAATCTTCTTCCTCTCCTACTGGTGATTCTAAAGATATTGGTTCTTGAGCAGTTTTTTGAATGCTTTGAACTCTATCAACTGTAATCCCCATTCTTTCAGCCACTTCTTCAGGAGTAGGTTCTCTTTCTAACTCTTGTGTCAAGGTTCTTTGAGTTCTAACCATTTTATTAATAGTTTCAACCATATGAACTGGAATTCTGATTGTTCTCGCTTGATCGGCAATAGCTCTAGTTATCGCTTGTCTAATCCACCATGTTGCATAAGTTGAGAACTTATAACCTTTGGTATAATCAAATTTACCAACAGCTTTCATAAGTCCCATATTACCTTCTTGAATTAAATCAAGGAACTGCAAACCTCTAGAAACATATCTCTTAGCTATTGATACTACTAATCTAAGATTTGCTTCGACAAGTTTTTGACTTGAAAAATCGCCTTTTTTAAAAATATCTTCATATTCTGCTAATTCTTCAGGGGAAATATAATCATTGTTTCTTAAACGTTCATCATATTCTTCTCTAACTTTTTTTGCTCGATCAATTAAAGTAGCTAATTCATATTCTTCTTCACCCGTTAGTAAGTCTACACGGCCGATTTCCTTTAAATACATTCTAACTGGATCATCAACTTTTATTGATACGCTAGAATCAAAAACTTTTTCTTTCATTAAGTCTTCTTCGATTTCTTTAGAGTAATCTCTAATCATATCAATATCAGAAGCTTTTACATCCTCTTCTCCTAATTCTTCAAGACTAATCTGATTGTTATCTTCATTCTTGATAAAATCAAAAATTTCATCAGGTAAAATCCCTTTACTAGCTAATGCATTAAGAACATCTTGAAAAACCGGATCAGTCTTACGAACGTTTAAAAAGATATCTTTAACAGTCAGTTTAGAGTTTTCTTCATAAATCTTCGAAAGTTTATCAATTATTTGTTGTTTTTTTGACATGTCTTTTCCCCCTTATGGATATAGCGTTTTGTCGCAATTCCAGAATTTTGTTCATTATTCCATTTTCTTCTTCTTTAGAAAGGGCTTCAGTGTTTAACCTTTCTTGTAATGCGTTTGCTTCTGATTCATATTTATTAATAATTAATGTTTCCAAGCAATCATTAAGTTCTGTTTCATTATAGAAACTATTTGTAGTTATTCTGAATAATTTAAGTTCTTCCTCAGTCAAATCATTTAAATCTTTTTTTATTTGCATTTCATTGATTTTAACTTTACCGTGATAAAGTGCTGTTAAAGTCAATAAAAAAGTCTTTAAACGATTGTCATCTATTTTTATCATATCAAGTCGATCATTGATTAAACTTCTTGATTCTTCATAAACAGCATAATAGTTTATGATAGTTTTTGCAGCTTTTTCAATCGACTTTTGAGTCAAACGTTTTTCATTTGCACTTTTTGTTATAGATAGTTGCCTTTGTTTTATATTATTTCTTCTGGCATTTTCCGCTTGTAAGTTATGGTAATCCGCAAGTATATCCTCATAATTTACATGAGTATCATTGCTGAATTTTTTCAAGTATATTTCTCTAATGGTCGAACTAGCAACTCTATCTAAATATTCAAAAATCGCTATTTTAGCTTTTTCTATTTCCGAAGGTTTTGATAAATCTTTTTTTGAAACAATTATTTCATAAACAAAATCGTACTGATCTAAAAGATTGTTTTTTAAAAGATTCCTGAAATTCTCTGCAGAATATTTTTTTATGTAATCATCTGGGTCGAGACCATTTGGCATTAAAGCGACCTTTACATCTAATCCAACCTGTCCTAATAATACTAAAGCTTTATAAGCGGCTTTAACTCCAGCCTCATCGCCATCATAACAAACTACGACTGTTTCACTATATTTTTTTATTAATCTAGCTTGGCTGATTGTAAGTGCGGTTCCCATTGAGCAAATAGCCTCTTTTACACCGGCTTTATGAGCGCTCATTACATCAAAAAAGCCCTCCATTAAAACAATTCTTTTATTTTGGTTGATATATGGGATAGCTTTATCAAGATTAAACAAAACATCTGATTTAGAGAATATTTCCGTTTGTGTAGAATTGACATATTTAGCGACATTTTCCTCATTATTAAATATTCTTCCGCTGAAGCCAACTGTTTTACCTAATTCATTATTAATAGGAAACATAATTTTATTACGAAAAGCATCATAATAATCGTTATTATTCTTTCCTACCAAACCTAAATCTATTAACTCATAATCATGAAAATCTTTTGATAAAGTTTCATGAAGCAAATTACCTTTTCCTGGAGCTAAACCGATTTCAAAATACTTTAAAATTTCTTCATCAAAACCTCGATTTTTCAAATAATTTAAAGCATTTGATCCAGTATCTAAATTTAATAATTGTAAAGAGAAAAATTGTTTAGCTAATTCATTAATGCGAAAATATTTCTCAGAATTATCAGATCTTTCAATATAGTCGTTCTGATCTGGAGTAATTCCATATTTTTCTGCAAGATAGTTTACCGAATCCCAGTAATCAAGATGTTTATATTTAGATATAAATTGAACAACATTACCTTTTTCACCACAACCGAAGCAGTTGAATAACTGTCTTTCCTTCGAGACAAAAAATGATGGTGTTTTTTCATTGTGAAAAGGGCAAAGACCTTTCATGCTTTTGCCCGATTGATGCAATGATACAAATTCAGATACGACATCAACTATATCAGCTGTATTAATTATTTCATCTACTTTTTTCCTACTGAATCTGGCCATTATCTACCTTTCTATAAAAATTCTTTTTTTAAGTAAGCAGTTAATTCTTCTATTTTCACTCTAACTTGTTCCATAGAATCTCTATCTCTCACAGTTACAGTATTATTTTCCAAAGTTTCGTTATCGATTGTAACGCAATAAGGTGTTCCAATAGCGTCAGCACGACGATAACGTCTTCCTATATTTCCAGCGTCATCATAAAAAGCAACAAAATCTTTTAACAATATTTCAAAAACTTCTTCTGCTTTTTCAGTGTGATATTTTTTTACTAAAGGTAAAACATTTACTTGATAAGGAGCTAACTCTTTATTGATTTTAAGTAATGTTCTAACTTCTCCGTTTTCTAAAGTTTCATCTTCCAAGTTATCTAATAATAGAGCTAAGAATAATCTTTCCACACCCAATGAAGGTTCGATAACATAAGGGAAATAAGATTCATTGGTCAAAGGATCAAGATACTCAAGATTTTCACCAGAAAATTCTTGATGTTGTTTTAAATCATAATCTGTTCTTGAAGCAATACCCCAAAGTTCATCAAAACCCCATGGAAAATTATATAAAACATCTGTGGTAGCATTTGAATAGAAAGATAGTTTTTCCTTTGGATGATTATAGAATTGCAGATTCTCTTCTTTTAAACCGATTTCTAGTAAAAATTCTTTAGCGTAACTTTTCCAAAAATCAAACCACTCAATTTCTGTTCCCGGAACACAGAAAAATTCTAACTCCATTTGTTCAAACTCTCTAGTTCTAAACACAAAATTACCCGGAGTAATTTCATTTCTAAAAGATTTACCGATTTGGCCAATTCCAAAAGGAACTTTCTTTCTTGAAGTTCTAACAACATTTTTGAAATTTAAAAAGATTCCTTGAGCTGTTTCAGGACGTAAATAGATTTCATTATTACTATCTTGAGTAACACCTTGTGATGTTTTAAACATCAAATTGAATTCTCTAATTTCTGTATAATCAAAACCGCCACAATTTGGACAGTGAATCTTATTTTCGATAATGTAATCATACATTTTTTGGTAATCCCAGCCATCGGCATCGACTTTACCTTTAGTAGCCTGAGAAATCAAATTATCTGCACGATGTCTCGTTTTACAACTTTTACAATCCATCAAAGGATCCTTAAACCCACTTACATGTCCTGTCGCTTCCCATACTTTTGGATTAAGTAAAATAGAAGAATCAATTCCGACATTTAATTTATTTTGTGAAACGAATCGTTTCCACCAAAATTGTTTAATATTATTTTTTAAACTAACACCTAAAGGGCCATAATCCCAAGTGTTAGCTAATCCTCCATATATTTCTGAGCCTTGATAAACAAAGCCATATCTCTTAGCATAAATATTAAGCTGTTCAATAGTATATTTCAAAGTAATTTCCTCCATTTTTTCGCATACTAACTCATTTTAATTATACTCTTTTTATAAATTTAAGTCAAACCGATATCATAGTAAAATAATTAAAAAGAACTTATTAATAACCAATAAGTCCTCTTAACATTTTTCTTGACTTTGATTGATAATTTAAATGATACTCGTAATACTCGTCAATCAACTCTCTGATTTGAATCAAGAGTGATGAATCGATATTTATTTTTGGTTCTTTATTTATGTCATGATAATATAACTTGCTGATAGCTAATACTACTTCGCTTGAGTAATATTTATCCTTAATATGTTTAACGCATAAGGTTCCGCCTTCAACAATAGAAAACAATAAATTATTAGTTTCTTCACACTTCATACAAACATTTAAAACCGGATTCACTCCCAGCAAATAAAGAAGTTTCAGTTCAAACATATTGATATAAGGAATGTAATCATCAGATTTAACTATTATCTCTAATATTTTTAATAAAAATAAATATAATTTTTGATGATCATGCTCGTGGGTTGAGAAATAGTAAACTAATTCCATTACAAACTGCATATAAGTATACTTTTCCAAATTATCATTCACTTGAGAGTAACTAGAAATAATTTCTCCATCTCTTAGTACTTTTAAGTTTTTACCACCAACAATTAATTTTACATGATTTAAGACCTTAGTTAAATTTAAATAAGGACTTTTAATCGTTTTACTACCATGTACTAAAACACTTTTTAGTCCTTCTTCAGTATATAGATAAATTATTTCTGAACTTTCCTTATAACTGATTTTCTTAAGAATAATTCCTTGATATTCTTCCACAAAGAAATCCTTTCTAATCTAAATCTTTATAACCATAAGTTTTGAGATAATATTCTCTATTACGCCAATTCTCTTCAACTTTACAAAATAGTTCTAAATAAACCTTGGTTTTTAATAGGCTTTCAATATCGTTTCTAGCAGCTGAACCGATTCTTTTTAACATAGAACCGCCCTTGCCGATTATTATTCCTTTTTGAGATTTTCTCTCTACTACAATAGTAGCTAAAATTTCTGTAATGTTTTTCTTAGTTTTATATGATTCTAAGTAAACCATAACTGAATGCGGAACTTCTTCGTGAGTGAATTCAAGAATTTTCTCACGAATAAATTCTTGAATTAAAAACGTTTCAGGTCTATCAGAAATTTCTCCGTCAGGATAATATTTTGGTCCTTCTAAAAGGTGTTTTTTAATATCTAATAATAAGAGGTCGACATTGTCACCTTTTAAAGCAGAAATGCCAAATACGCCTGCGAATTCAAAAGCCTTTTTATAAACATCTAATGCTTGATTTAAACGATCAAAATCTGTAATTGTATCTAGTTTATTAACAATTAAGAAAACTGGAGTTTTAATGGATTTAAGTTTTTCCATAATTTCTAGGTTATAGTTTAAAACATCATCATATGCATTAATCATAAATAAGACTAAATCAACTGATTTGACTGTAGATAAAGCTGAAGAACTCATATATTCCCCAAGTTTAGTTTTTGCTTGGTGAATACCTGGTGTATCCAAAAATATAATTTGAGAATCATCGCTATTATAAATACCAGAAAATACGTTTCTGGTAGTTTGCGGTTTATTTGAAACAATTGCGACTTTTTGTTTAAGAACTTGATTTAAAAAAGTTGATTTACCAACATTTGGCTCACCAATAATTGAAACAAAACCACTTTTAAACATTACAAATCCTCTTTAGAAAAACCATAAGGTAATAAGTCTTTATTGAGTAATTCCTTAATGTCACCCTTGCTATTTGCAAAGTAAACTTTTGCATCAGGTTCCATTAACTCAGTCATAACTTGCCTGCATGCTCCACAAGGCGATACAAAATAATCCTTATCGGTATATACCATTATTGCCTCAATATCTTCTTTTTTAACGCCTTTTGAATATGCGCTAAAAAGAGCTGATCTTTCTGCACAATTAGAAAGACCGTAAGATGCGTTTTCGACATTAACCCCTTTTATAGTTTCACCATTCTTTAATTTTAATACTGCTGAAACGCGAAAATGCGAATAAGGTACATAAGCATTTTTAATATTTTCTTTAGCTAACTTATATAATTCTTTCATTTGTTCCTCCTATATTTTGATAGTTCTAATATATTTTCTTGTAAAGCGAACATTTCTTTCTCTTCACTTTCCGTTTGATGATCATAACCTAAACAATGTAAAAAGCCATGAACGCAAAGAAAAGCTAATTCTCTTTCAAAATTATGTTCATAATTCTTAGCTTGTTCAATAGCTTTATCAATTGAAATAAAAATATCACCAATTTCATTAGTAAAATCATCATTTTCAAAACTTAAGACATCTGTAGCTTTATCAATATCTCGATAGTTTTTATTCATTTCTTGGATTTCTTCGTTATTAACTAAAACAACATTAATAACCATTTTCTCTGAAATTTTTAAATATTTATCAGCGGCTTTAAGGCTTTTTTTTATAACTTTATTATATTTTTTTTGATTATTATAATTATTAAACACATTAATTTTTATCATTTTCAAACCTCTTGATAATCGTTTGAACTAATGGGTGTCTAACAACATCCAATTCATCAAAGTATAGAATCTTTATATCATCAACGTTTTTCAATATATGTGAAGCTTTTACGAGTCCGGATAACATATTTGATGGCAAATCACTTTGGGTTATATCACCTGTAACAATCATTTTCGAACCAAAGCCAAGTCTAGTTAAAAACAACTTCATTTGGTTGATTGTCGTATTTTGGGCTTCATCTAAAATAACATAAGCATTTTCTAATGTTCTTCCTCGCATATATGCTAATGGAGCTATTTCAATTATTCCTTTTTCAATAAATTCTGTACTTTGTTTAACACCTAAAATTTCATACATCGCATCGTATAAAGGCCTTAAATAAGGATCAATCTTTTCTTTCAAGTCTCCTGGTAAGAAGCCTAGTTTTTCTCCAGCTTCAACGGCAGGTCTAGTTAAAATTATTTTTTTAATTTGATTGTCTTTTAGTTTTTTAAGTGCCGACAATACAGCTAGGTATGTTTTACCAGTACCTGCTGGACCGATACCAAAAACAATTGCGTTGTTTTCAATCGCTTCTAGATAAAGTTTTTGATTAATTGTTTTCGGAAATATTGGTTTGCCTGTATAAGTTTTTATTACTTCTTTTCTGCTCAAAAATAAGCTGATAATTTCTTGATTATCAATTTTACCAACTGTGTGATAAAGATATATTACATCTCTTTCGTTGAAAACTATATTATTTCTTATAAGCGCAATCATAATTGCAAATATTTTTTGCAATTTTGTGATCTTATCTTCATCTTCAGAATCAACTAAGATTTCTTCGTTATTTGAATAGATGTTGACTTTAAGCAATTTCGATAACAATTTAATGTTTTTATCATTAACTCCAAGAAGATCAACTAATTCATTAAGGTTATTTATTTCAGGATCAATTTTCACTATATTTGTCACAAATATTAGTCTCTCCTATCATTTAGATTTCCATTTTTTTAATTCCAATAGCATTTTCTGTTAATAAATTTTGAACTGTTATTACCATATAATACTTATATAATAATTATATCACAAAGCTAATATAAAAAAGAATTTGAAAGAGAAAAAATAATGACAATTCAAGAGAATTGTCAGAATTTATCAATAATTATTTTTTACGAGTTTTGTTAGCGCGTTGTTTTAATTTTTTTGTGACACTTGGTTTTTCGTAATACTCTTTTTTACGGGCTTGAGCAAGATTTCCCGAACGAGAAACGTCACGTTTAAAACGTCTAAGTGCATCTTCAATTGTTTCGTTTTCTCTAACGACAGTTTTAGCCATTGCTTTCACCCCTTTTCTTACCATTTAGTATTATACTAAATATTAAAGAAAAAGTAAACTTATTTTTTTTGAAAATATATTTAAATATGGCCTATTTTATGGTAAAATTATACAAGATATACAAATTTGGAACTTTAAATCAAAAATCTATTAAAAGGAGTGATAGTCATGGATAATAATATGTTGTTTTTAATGCTTGATACTCAAGGAATAATTATCCTTTCAGTAATCGCTCTTTTAGTTTTAATTCTTTTAGGAATAATTATTTCTAACAGTAAATATAAGGCTAGATATAGACGTTATTATAAAAAAATCGATAAAGATATCAATAAAAAATATAATGGTAATATGCTTATAGAAAATTTAGTAAACAAATATACCAAAGACAATACCAACACATATAAATCTTTGAAACAAAAAGGCAAAGTATTAACTAAAAAATATTTGAACTACTACTTTACAAAATTACCCGAGTTGGTACTTTTAAAAAGTTTTATTTCATCTGATAAAAATAAAAGTGAATTAATTATATATTTAATGGATGAAAATGAACGATTGCTATATCAATGGAATAAAAGCAAAAAAGTTAAAGGTTTAATTAAGGCAATAAATAAGTATCAAATGCTTATGCCAATGATTGCTTTTCTATATGAACTACCACTTAATATTAATGAATCTAAGCCTTACCGTTTAGTTAACCATGATAATGATAATATTTTGTCATATGATATTGTAAAAAATACTAAAAAATTCAATAAGAAGCATAAAAAAGTAAAAACAAAAGAAAAGAATAAAAAGAATAAAAAGAAAAAATAGCTCAAATCATAATTGATTTGAGCTTTTTTATTTATACCAATTCCCCAATATTATATGGCTTATCAGGACTAATCACTTTTACGTCAACTTCTTTTCCTAAACAATCTTTATTTCCTTTAAATTTAAGAGATATATAGTCTCTTGAATGTCCAACTAAGTAACCATCTTTTTCTTGTTCGGCAATCACCCTAACAATTTTTCCAACACTGTTTTTTACATGTTCTGTCATTAGATTATTGCTTAATTCAATAAGTTTATGTACTCGTTCTTTTTTGATATGGCCATCTATTTGATTAGGCATTTTATCAGCAATAGTTCCTTTTCTTCTTGAATAAGGGAAGACGTGGAGTTCTTGAAAGCCAACTGATTTAATAAAAGCAAAACTTTCTGCAAAATCTTGATCCGTTTCTCCAGGAAAACCCACTATTATATCTGTGGTAAAAGCGACGTCAGGTATTTGACTTCTAATTTTATCTAATGAAGCTCTAAACTCATCAGTGGTATACTTTCGATTCATCGATTTGAGAATTTTATCTGTTCCTCCTTGTAAAGGAACATGAAGGTGATGAACAATTTTTTCGGAATTTTTGATTACTGTTAAAATTTCATCATCAATTTCTGTAATCTCAATTGAAGAAATTCGAATTCTTTTTAAGCCATCGATTTTTTCTAAATCCCTTAAAAGCGATGCAAAGCTATAATCAGATAAATCTTCTCCATAACCACCAGTGTGGATACCTGTTAAAACAACTTCAATATGTCCGTGTTTAACTAATTGATTAACTTCTTCGATAATCATTTCTTTACTCTTAGATCTTATTCTGCCTCTAGTATATGGGATAATACAGTAGGTACAAAAATTATTGCAGCCATCTTGAATTTTTAAGAATGCTCTTTTTTGAGTTTTAAAATCATTAATAGAAAGAGAATCATATGCTTCGTTTTTTTCTAAATCACTAGTTATATTGATTGGTTTTCTATCAACCAAATATTTCTCTAAATAGGTAATGATTTTTTCTCTATTTTTTGTTCCTACGACAATTTTAACACCATCAATATCCATCATTTCATCAGCTTTTAGTTGTGATAAACATCCCATAACAATAACGATAGCTTCAGAATTTTTATGATAAGGACGACGGATGATTTGTTTTGACTTTTTTTCGCCTGTATTTGTAACCATACAAGAGTTTATGATAAAAATATCGCTATAATCATCAAAGTCTACTATCTCATATCCTTTAGCGATAAATTGTTCCATGACTGCTTCTGTTTCATAAGAGTTAACTTTACAACCCAACGTGTAAAAAGCTACTTTCATTGTGTTATTCCTCCGTAAGATAGCGGAAAATTGACGCTACATAGATTGCAGCTGTTTCTGCTCTTAGTATTGTTTTACCTAACGAAATACTTGTAAACCCTGATTTTTCTAAACTTTTAATTTCCTCATCACTAAATCCGCCTTCAGGACCAATTAAAACAAGTGTGCTCTCGTTTGCGTTAAATGGTTCAAGTACAGATTTGATATTATTGTTTTCTTCACGAGCGTAACAAAAATACTTGTGATCATAATTTAAACTTTTTAAATCTTCAAGCTTTAAATAATCAGCTATTTCAGGTATCATTGTTCTTTCTGATTGTTCGCTAGCTTCCTTTAAAATTGTTTGATATCTTAACTTTTTTTTAGAAAAATCATCTAATTTAATAATTGATCTCTTTGTTTTTAAGGGAATAACCTTATTTACACCTAGTTCTGTTACTTTCTGTAAAATCAGTTCGAAATTATCTTTTTTGATTAAACTTATTCCTAAATCAAGGTTTAAAGGTTTCCAGTCACTTTTGATTTCATCGATTATTTCTAAAACAATGCTTTTTTTGTCAATACTAGTAATCATAGATAGATAAAGTGAACCATCATAAGTATTTAAGATAAGTTTATCATTTAATTTATTTCGCATGACATCTTTAATATGATGGACATCTTGTCCATCAATAACAACTATATTTTCTTTAATTTGATTTCTATCTATAAAGTATCTTTGCATATTATCACCAAATCTATCATACCAAAAATAACCTTTAAATACTAGAAAAAACAACCGAAACTTTCGGTTGTTTTAATAAATTTATTGATTTTTATATATCAGTTTTGATTACTTCATAAGCTCTTGCAATTTTACCATCTCTTAATGTAACTATGGTTGTATCTGTATATTTGGATAATACTTCCATTTTTTGTGGTGGAGTAGCTAAAAGGATTTGTACAGGCAATTGTTTAATAAACTTCATCATTGCTTTAATTCTTGAAGTATCCATCTTATCGAAAACTTCATCGAAGAGAATTAAACCGATTGAATCATTGTTAATTCCTCTAGCAGCTTGTTCGAAAACTCTAACAAAGGATGCAAGTGTAGCAACATAGAATGGAACTTGAGTTTCCCCACCACTCTTTTCTTTAAATACCTTAGAATAAAGATATCGATCTTGGGCTGTGTTAGAAATCGCAATATCATAATCCATGTAAGTTCTATAATCGGTAAATTTATTGACTGAACCTTGAGAATTCAAGTCTTCTGAAGCTAAATTTATAAATAATTCTTCTAATTGTCTTTGATATTTTCTTTCAAAATCATAGTTGAAAATTTCTTCACCAGTTTTCATTGATTCATCGCTTAAGACCATATCATAGTATTCGCCATACTCTTTTGATTTAGGGAAAATAAATTCATAAGTGTCTTCACCAAAATGAATATTTTTTAAAGTTTCATTGATCTTGGATATTTCCTCTTGAGCTGAAACTATATAGTTTCTTAGTTTGGCAATAAAATCTTCTTTAAATAATTTCTCAGCAGTTTCTCTTGCTTCTCTTACTTTTGTTTCATATTTAACAAGTTCTGATTTAACTAATTTATCCAATTCATCTAAGTATTCTTGCATATAGTCTAAGCCATATTTATAACTTAAATTATATTTTGAAGTATAACGAATCTGTGAATTTTTAAGAGAGTCTTCTAAGTTTATAATATTATTTAATTCTGATTCGATTTTAGCTTGATAATCTTCAGAGATTTGATTTATATTTGTTGATTTTTTAAGTTCAATTTGATATAAATCAAGAGCTTCTTTTTTAGCGACGAGATTTTCGTTTGAATCAAGTTTTTCGGTAATAGCTTTGATACTAGTTTCAATTTCTAGTAATTCATCATGAGCTTTAAGTTCATCGCTATCCAATTTTCCTTGTTTTAAGTAAGCTTTTTCACGATTAGTATTCAAATTTCTAATCTCTTCTTTAACTTCTTCATATTCTTTTCTTAGTTCTGATAAATCTTCTTGAGGTACATTCTTTTTCTTAAGAGCTAAAGCTTTTCTCTTATCTTTTAAAGCGTCAAGCGAATAATATGTTTTCAACATATTGATAAATGCTTCTAAATTAAGAGCTGAAAGTGCATTATTTTCTTCACTTATCATTTGAATTTTATCTGATATTTCTTGATGTTTATCCTTTAGTTCTTTAGCTTTTTGTCGCCAGTTTTCTAGTTGTTGATTCCGAGCTTTCTTACCAATAAATGGTTTTTCTGTTTTGTTATATAAAGATCTTACAGTATATGAACGATAGACCATACCGCTATTAGTAATAGCTTGAGGATATTTTTCTAGCTCATTTACATCATCTACCATGATAAGATTACCACAAATCATATTTACATAATGTTCAGCATCGATATTATCTGACGAAATTATTGAAGCTAGAGAGTTTTCTCTAAAATTTGTGAAATGTTGGATTTTTTTAGTATTTACTAAACCGATGCCATAAATATCTAAACTATCCTTAATTTGATTATAAACATTTAAAGCTTCGTCAAAATATCTTGGTTCCACAATTAAATTAAATCTCTGCTGTCCTAAGTAATCTTCAATAGTATTAGCCCAGTCACTGTCAGTTATTTCCAATAATTCACAAAGAATATGAACTTTAATTTCTTTACCATATCTCTTTAAGACTCCTTCTTCAATTTTAGCTTGAAGTCTTTTAATCATTGGATTATATCGAAGTTGATTGTTTTCTAAATCTTTTAAAGTAAGATAAACTTCATTAATTTCCTTTACAATATCATCACGAACTTGTTGGTATCTTCCTAAACTGACTTTATTATTGTCTTCGATGTCTTTTAAACTTTTATTTATAGTTATTAACTTAAGTTTTTGATCTTCATAATTTTCATCATCAATTTTATCTAAATCAATTCGTTCAAGTTCATTATAAACTTTGTTATTAAATTCACTTTTCAGCTCTTTAATAACTTGTTTCATCTTTTTAACTTTTGTTGTTGCATAATTTCTAAGTTCTACTTGTTGATCAATTTTCTTAGTTAATTCAGAAATTTCTTTATCATAAATTTCTGTAGCTTTAAAACTGTCGTTATTTTTCAACATTGAATAAATTTCTCTAGAACGATCATCTAAAATTTCAAGTTGCGAATTGATTTCTTCAATAAGTTTCTTGTTTTGTTCTTTACTTATTTCAATTTTCTCTTGTTTTTTATTTACTTGATCAATTTTGTTTTTCAGTGATTCGACTTCTAAAAGTTCTAAGAAATATTCATAGAATTGTTTTTGATCTTGATTATTTTTTATTTCTTCATATAGATGTTTTATATGATCTAGATCATTAACTTTTTCTTTAATAATTTTTAATGTCGCTTCTAAATCTCTATATGCATGAATAGATTCCTTTATTGATTCAACATCCAGTTCTTTTTCTTCCAAAAGATAGCGATAAATAAAATCTTTTACGTCTGGAATCGGTTTAAATGCTAAGGCTTTTGGTAAAAGTGAGAAATAATTTTCATTAATTGAACCAAATAGTGATCTGAAAGCTAATTTAGCTTCACGTCTTGTCAAGTAAACTTTATTAGCTTTTTTAGTTTTCTTAAAATTAACTGTTGTTAAAATTTTACCTTCTTCATCAATAAATAGTGATTCTTCAATTTGACCATCATATTCATAAAAAATTACTTTTGGTTGTAAAATATCGCCAAAAACATCAATAACAGTACCTACAGTAAAGTATTTTGCTTTCTTTTCATCATAGAACTCCAAAGCGACGTGACCGGTAGTATCACATTCTCTAAGATATTCTTGGTTATCTGTACCAAGTTTACACTTTACATAGCCGCGTAAATCTCTTTTGCTTTTTTCATTTGCAGCTATATTGAATATTTGATCCCCTGCTGTTAGAACAAAAGCAATAGCATCCACTATAGTAGACTTACCAGTTGCGTTTTGACCAGTAATTAATGTATTGTTTTTAATGTGAAGAGTTTCGTTAGCAAAATAATGCCAATTAATTAATCTAATTTTAGTTAATTTCTTCATTTTCTTCACCTTCGTTCTTATCTTCAATATTAGCGATAAGATTATAAACATCATTTATTGCTTGAGTGTTGATTGCTAACAAAATCGTTGGATAAATAACAATCTTTGTATTTGCTTTAGTAATATCTCCAAGAGGTTCAATTAAATTTAATCTTCTATAAATCCTTAAAATCTTGACTAAATCTGTTTTGTTGATTTTTTTCTTAAGTTCTAAAGAATCATAATATGTGTGTATTTCATCAACTTTAATAACGATATTATCATTGATAGATGTTTTAACAAGATGTTGATGATAAAGAATTCTTAAAATAAGGAGTACTAAAGTTTCATCTTTTTTAAGTCTAAGCAAGTTGCTACCCTCACGGTTTATTAGTTGGACAGCGCCTAATTCTCTATCTAAAACTATTTCAAAATCAATAACGTCAAAATACTCATCAAAATAATTTTTAAAACTTAAAATAAAATAATACATTTCTTTATTGTCTTCTTTATCTCTAGCTATAAAACTATTTTGTAAAAGCTTGAGGCATGTTCTTGCAAATAATTGTCTCTGGCCCATATTTAAGTCATCAAATTTTTCTAAAATCATTTTTAATACCCCCTAATTATTTCAAAATCATCAAGTTCAAATCTCTTATTATTAATTTTTTCATATAATGGATTAATTGCGTAATCAAGTTCTTCTCCGGCATAAACTAATATGTAAAGCAATCTTATTATCGATTCATCGCTCATATCATCGCGAAGAATTTCAGATGCCTTTATCAATTTATTGTTTCTGAAATATTCTTTCAAATATTTAGCGATTACATCTTCTGAATAATTTGTTTCAAATTCATTGTAGAATTCTTCTTGAAGTCTTCTATCTGGTCCGCCATTATTTTCTACAAGGTATTGAGCATCGGACCTTCTATAAATTCCTCTTGGAGTATAAACTGATCTAGAGGATAATTGTTGATAAGAGTTGATGTTAAATAGTGGTGAAATATCATTCATAGCCTTGTGAGTTTTATTGTTTCTAATGTTTTTCCCAGTATATTTCAATATTCTGCTTAATTTCGTTATAACATTTTCGTCATCTGATAATAAAAATTTAATTTTAGCTATTGTAGTATTTACATATACTTTATTCTTTTCATCAATTTCATCGATAATATAGGAAATAGAATTATAGATATCAATTATGTCATCTATTTTCTTGTTTGCTTTAATCATCGCGATGTCAGGGTCATTATGATTTTTAACTAGGTATTCTTTGCTAATGATTTCCATTATTAAAGGATTTTGTTGATATTCCTCTAGTTTTCTAACGATATCAACTCGATATTTATTGATATTATCGCTAGTTTTAAGTCTTCTATATGCTTGATCAACTAATTCTACCTTATAGTTTACTAATAAATTAATAAGGTCTTTTATTTCGCTATTTTCAACAATTGATCGAATATAGTATTTAAGTCTTGAATCAAGTTTTCTAATTTCTCTAACAAAAGCAACAGTATTTTTATAAACTTGATCTATGGTAAGTGCATATTCACCATGATCATTAGTAAGTAGCGAATAGACTGTAAAAATATATCCTCTAAATTCATGGGCTTCACTCTCTTCACCGTAATAAGAATCATTGGCGATTTCTTTCAAAGCTTCTATTACAGTAATAGCGTAATCACGAAAGTTAAGAATCTCTTCATAATCATTATTGACATCTATGTCAATCCACTCACATTCTTCAAGTCTTCTAAGAATTTGATTAGCGCGATCTCTGTTAGTAATTAAAGAGCCCTCTTCCCCCTCTTCAATCTCTTCTTCATAATCGTCATCTAATGGATTAATATCTAAATAATCAATAATGGCTTGTTTTGCAATATTTTTATCAATTCCTAGAATTGAACCTTGTTCATATACTTTAAACAATTCTAAAATGCAACTAACATAAACACGATGGTTTTTGCTTGATAAAACACTAAAAAATTGTTTTGGTATTATATCAAATACATTCATTTTTCTCACATCCTAACTTTCTCTAAAGTACTTAAAATTACCACCAACTAAAGATGATAATGTATTTTCAATCATGACCCAATCTTTTCTAAACTCTTTAATAGCTTTTTTACCTTTTGGAGTGATTTGATAATAACGTCTACTCATTCCTTTTTTATTTTTACCAGTATAAGAAGTTACCATTTTTTCTTTAACTAATCTTTTTAGTGCAATGTAAAGAGTAGCTTCATTCAGTTGAAAGTTATTTTCACTAACAACTTCTATTATTCGTGTCATTTCATAACCATAACTATCAAATTTAGATAAAATTGAAAGAATTATATAATCAGTAAATCCGCGAACAAATTCGCCTGAGTTAGTCATTATCTCACCCCCTTTATATAATCTTTTTATATATAGTCTTGTTATGTATTATCTTATTATAGATATTTTGTTTATACATAACATGTTTATATTATAACTCTTAAGGTATAGGTTGTAAATAGAAAATCTGAAATTTATTTATTTTTTTATCATTACATTCTTTAGCATAAAAAAAAGGCAGTCATTTTGACTGCCTAATTTGTTTTATGTTCGATTAAAATTTGATTTGAAACGATCCCACCAATTTTTTTGTGGAGTCGCTTTGTCCTCTACTCTAATTAAATCTTCAAATATCTTTTTTTGTTGCGGGCTTAACTTTTGTGGTGTTACAACAGTAATAATAACGTGTTGATCACCTAATTGCTTAGTTCTAATGTTTGGCGCACCTTTACCTTTTATTCTAAATTTAGATTCAGATTGAGTTCCTGATGGAATTTTAAGAAGAACCGGTCCATAAACCGTATCGACTTTAATTTCTGTACCTAAAGCAGCTTGGGCAAAAGTGATTGGAACATTAACAATAATATCATCACCTTCACGAATATATTTATCTGAAGGTTTAACTTCAAACACAATATATAAGTCACCGTTAGGACCGCCATTTGAACCTTTATTACCAAAGCCTTCTAAACGAATTTGTTGCCCGGTTTCTATGCCTTTCGGAACTCTAATTTCAACTTCTTTAGTTATTCTTTCAACACCTTCACCGTTACAATTATGGCATTTATTAATTATTTCTTTTCCTGAGCCTTTACATGTAGGACAAATTGTTTGAGTTTGTGTTCTACCAAATAATGTTTGTTGTTCAACTATAACTGCTCCTGAACCACCACATCTAGAACAAACCTTAATATCTTTTTTGCTTTCCGCTCCAAGACCATGACATACATGACATTCATCATATACAGGGATTTTTACTTTTTCAGTTTTTCCAAAAATTGATTCTTCAAAACTTATCGTCATCCTTCTTTGAATATCAGATCCCTTGTGCGGTCTATTTGTTGCTCGAGATGTTCTTTGACCGCCACCGAAAAAGGCACTGAAAATATCTCCAAAATCAAACCCTTCGAATCCCGCTCCGCCAAAACCACCTTGACCGAAACCTCCATTAGCAGCTTGATGTCCGAATTGATCATACTGACTTCTCTTAGTTTGATCACTTAAAACATCATATGCCTCTTGAACTTCTTTAAATTTAGCTTCAGCATTGTCTTCAGTCGAAACATCTGGATGATATTTCTTCGCTAATCTTCGATACGCTTTTTTTATTTCATCATCTGAGGCTGTTTTGCTAACGCCTAAAACCTCATAGTAATCTCTTTTATCCATTAAACCACCTCGAGCCTGTGGCAAAAACTAATTTGCCAAATCTTATACTTCTTTGTAATCCGCATCAAAAACATCATCATCTTTGTCGTTATCATCTTGGCTTTCATTATTATCTTGTGATTGTTGATTTTGAGCAGATTGTTGTTGCTGTTGTTCTTTATATACTCTTTCAGAAAGACTTTGAGCTGTTTTTTCTAGAGCTTCTTTAGTTTCTTTAATACGGTCTAAATCATCGCTCTTAAGGGCTTCTTCTACATCTTTGATTTTTTCTTCAGCTTCTTTCTTTTCTGAATCTGTAACTTTATCACCTAAATCAGATAGTGCTTTCTTAGTCATGAAAACCATTTGATCAGCTTCATTTCTTAGATCAGCTTCTTCACGTTTTTTCTTGTCTGCTTCAGCATTTTCTTCAGCTTCTCTTACTAAACGATCGATTTCATCTTCAGACAAACTTGAACTTGATTGAATTGTGATTGAATTTGCTTTACCGGTAGCCACATTTTTAGCACTAACATTTACGATACCATTGGCATCAATATCAAATTTTACTTCAATTTGAGGAACCCCTCTTGGTGCTGGTGGAATATCAGTTAATTGGAAATGACCAAGAGTTTTATTATCTTTAGCCATTGTTCTTTCACCTTGAAGTACGTGGATATCTACAGCTGGTTGATTATCAGCAGCAGTTGAAAATACTTGTGATTTTGATGTTGGGATTGTTGTATTTCTTTCAATTAATTTAGTAAAAACACCACCAAGAGTTTCGATACCTAATGATAATGGTGTAACATCTAGCAATAATACATCTTTAACATCGCCTTGTAATACTCCACCTTGAATAGCAGCTCCCATCGCAACTACTTCATCAGGATTAATTGAACGATTAGGTTCTTTTCCTAAAATTTTCTTAACTGCTTCTTGAACGGCTGGTGTTCTAGTTGAACCACCAACTAGTAATACTTCATCAATATCTTTAGCAGTCATTTTAGCATCTCTTAAAGCTCTTCTTACTGGTTCAACAGTTCTCTCAACTAAATCAGATGTTAATTCATTGAATTTAGCTCTTGTTAAAGTTTTTTCAAGATGTAAAGGTCCACTTGCATTCATAGAAATAAATGGTAATGAGATTGATGTTTGGGTAATACTAGAAAGTTCTTTCTTAGCTTTTTCTGCAGCATCTCTTAATCTTTGATAAGCCATCTTATCTTTGCTTAAATCAACGCTTTGTTCTTTCTTGAATTCCGCTACTAGCCATTCAACGATTTTAGCATCAAAATCATCTCCACCTAAATGATTGTCACCACTAGTAGAAATAACTTCAAAAGTTCCATCGCTTAATTCTAGAATTGAAACATCAAATGTTCCACCACCTAAGTCATAAACTAATACAGTTTCTTCCTTGCTTTTCTTATCAATACCATAAGCTAAAGCAGCTGCAGTTGGTTCGTTAATAATTCTTTTAACATCTAAACCAGCGATTTTACCAGCATCTTTTGTAGCTTGTCTTTGAGCATCATTAAAATATGCAGGAACTGTAATAACTGCTTCCGTCACTTTTCCACCTAAATAAGCTTCTGCTGATTCTTTTAAGTTTCTTAAAATCATTGCACTTATTTCTTGTGGAGTATAGTTTTTATTATTAATTTTAACTCTTTCATTCGTTCCCATTTTACGTTTAATTGAATAAACAGTATTAGGGTTAGTTATAATTTGACGTTTTGCAACTTCACCAACTTGAATTTCATCATCTTTAAAAGCAACTACTGATGGAGTAGTTCTGTTACCGTCTAAATTAGGAATTACTTTTGCTTCTTTTCCTTCCATTACTGATACACATGAATTTGTTGTACCTAAGTCAATACCTATAATTTTCATTTTATCTACCTCTCTTAAATTATTCTTCTATTTTTTCTTCGTCGTTTTCGACATTATTTTCAACTTCTGGTTTTATATTTATAATGACCATTGTTGGTCTTAAAACTCTATCTTTATATTTATAACCTTTTTTGACAATTTTAATGATTTTGTTTTCTTCAAATTCAGGATTAAATTCTTTATCCATCGCTTCATGAATATTAGGGTCAAAATCATCTCCCACTTTAGATTCTATTATCATTACTCCTTCATCTTTTAAAGCATTAAACATCATATCTTTAATCATCTTAAAACCATAAAGGAAATTTTGGAGATTTTTATCTTCGGTTTGCATATTTAACGCTTGATCAAAAACTTCTAAAGAGTCAATCAATTTATCCGCAAGTGACATTCCTGCATATTTACGTTCTCTTTTTAAATCTTCTGTCATGCGTTTCTTAAAATTTTCCATCTCCGCTAAAGCTCGGAAATACTTATCTTTAAAAGATTTTAATTCCTCTTCTAAAATTTCTAATTGATCTTCAACTTTGTTTTTCTTTTTTTTCTTCATTTTATCATCTTTTGTTCTTTCTTCTTGCTCTTTAGTTTCTTGTTCTTCAACTAAACGCTCTTTTTCTGCTTCACTCATTTTCCTTACTCCTCTTCATATAATTTTTGGATGTGTTTAGCTAGATATTTCATTAAAGGAATAACTCTACGATAATCCATTCTTGTTGGCCCTACTAAAGAAATAGTTCCTTTTTCTCCATCAACTGTATCATAGGATGAAGAAATTACTGTACAATCTTGCATTGAAGTAACCCGGTTCTCAGTACCGATTTTTACCGATATTCCTTCCGTGTCAGCGTCAATAATTTTGAATATTTCATGATTTTCAATTGTAGAAATAAATTCTCTTAACTTTTGAATATCATTAAATTCGGGTTGATATAACATATTTGACTGACCAGTCAAATAATATTTTGCTTGGGCAAATTTTGAAAATGCTTCAATAAAAGAATCAACAATTGTTTCTCTGTATTTAAGCAACTCTTTAATATGACTATGTTGAATTTCATAATGAAGCTTTTCAGATACTTTTGAAATCGGTGTATTAACTAACATTTCATTCAACAAATCAATTACTTTAATCAATTCTTCTAAGTCAATGTCTTCATCAATTGTTATTTGTTTAGATTCAACATGGCCAAAATTAGTGATTACTAAAATCAAAGCTTGATGACTTGAAATTGGGACTAATTGAACTTTCTTTACTTTTGAATGATAAGCATTTGGGCCTAAAGAAATTGCTGTACAATTAGTAGCTTGAGATAATAAATCAATAGCTTCTTTAATTAATTCATCTCTTTCAAAATCCTTATTGCTAAATAATTTTTCAAACTCAAAATAACCATCAGTTTCCTCTTCGAGGTTTTTTACGATAGTTTCTATATAATATCGATACCCTTTTTCAGAAGGTATTCTCCCGGAAGACGTATGAGTTTTTTCGATATATCCTAAATCCTCTAAGACGCCCATTTCGTTTCTTACTGTAGCAGACGATACATTCAATAATTCGGCTAAAGTTTTAGATCCGATAGGTTCAGCGGATTTTACATATTCATCGACAACCATCTTCAAAATTATTTCTTGTCTTTTTGTCATAAAACCACCCTTTAGCACTCTTCTATTTCGAATGCTAAAGTTATTATACTAAAGCTTATTAGCAATGTCAAGTGTTGAGTGCTAGTTTTTTGCAAATAAAAACGTTTTTATAAAAAAATAAAGCCAAATATTTGGCTTTAATTTAGATTTGAAAAATAAGGATTTATTTGTAAAATATCCGATAACCTTCCACCCTTACCGTGGCCTGGATAAACAATAGAATTTTTAGGTAATATTTTTTTGATTTTCTTTAATGACGAATAAATTTTTCCCATATTCCCTGTTGGTAAGTCTGTTCTACCAATACTGTCAAAAAATAAAGTATCTCCAGAGAAAAAATGTTGATTATACACTAATCCAATAGAACCTTTAGTATGCCCGGGAAGATGAACTACATTAAGTTTTTCCTTAACAAAATCGATTGTATCATTTTCCTCAATTGTGACTACTTTGATATTTTTAGATAAAATGAAATCGTCTCTAAACATTATTGAGAGATTTAAATTCGGATCATAAAGAAAATCCTTCTCATCTTCATGAATATAAACAGGAATTTTTTCATCCATTATCATTTTTAAATCTTTGATATGATCATAATGACCGTGAGTTAGAACGACAGCAATAAGTTGCAAATCATAATTTTTTAAGTGGTTGATTATTGCTTGACCGCTGAAACCAGGATCTATGACTAATGCTTTGCCTTCTTTAGCCAAAATATAGGTATTTACATCCATATTTTTGCTGGCATATTTCGTAATATTTATCATTTTACTAGATAACACGCTCCAAACATTCCAGCTTCATTTCCTAAGGTAGCTATTTCAAAATTAGTATGATCAATAAATCCACGAACCAAAGGATAATAATGCTTTTCAATTAGTTTAATTATAAAGATTCCGGCATTAGAAATGCCTCCGCCAATAATAAAGATATCGGGATTGATTATGTATGAAACTTTTGCTAAAACTCTAGCTAAATATTCCATTGCTTTATCAATAATCTCAAAGGCCAATTCATCACCTATTTTTGCGTAATCAATGACTTTTTTCGCGCTGAAATTAGGATATTTTCTTAAAGGAGATGGTTTATCGCTTCTAACAAGATATTCTTTTGCTAATCGTACAATTCCTGTTGCGGATGCTACAGTTTCTAAACATCCTTTCTTGCCACAATTACACTGAAGTTCAAACATATTATCAATATAAGTATGCCCTACTTCTCCGGCCACACCATTTATACCATCTACGACCCTACCATCAATGATTACTCCTCCACCGATACCGGTTCCTAAAGTAATCATAAAGGCATTTTTATAACCTCGAGCAACACCTTTGTAGATTTCTCCTGCTGCGGCTAAATTAGCATCATTAGCTACTTTGATGATAATCTCAGGATCATTGATTAGTTTTATAAATTCATCTTCTAGATTCTTTCTGGTCCAACCAAGATTAACACATTTTAAAATCACATTTTTAGTTACAGGGCCAGGAACTCCAAATCCGATAGCGCGTATTTCCGATATCGTTAATTTTTGTTTAAGTAAATTAGCAATGTCTGAAAGAATATATTCGCCGTGGTTAAGCTTATTTGTTCTTAGATTGTAAACCTCAAGAAGTAGACCATCTAAATCAAATAAGCCGATTTTAATCGACGTACCTCCTATATCTATTCCAAGATTGTACTTTCTCATCAATCTCCACCTCAAATAACTTACTTATAAAGAAAAAGTATCCTTATGGATACAAATCTAGCGATTATTTTTTTTCTTTGTGAACAGTTGTTTTACGACACGTTGGACAATATTTTTTTACTTCCATTTTATCTGGGTGTGTCTTTTTGTTTTTTGTTAGTTGGTAATTCTCTGAATTGCACTCTGTGCATTTTAAAGTAAATTGAACTCTCATAAACTTAATCCTCCATTCAATACTATTCTATTCTATAATTTTAAGTCTAAAAAATCAAGTATTTTCGATATTAAATTATCCTGTGAAATCTATCAAAAAAATATCTGATTAATAATCTTTAAAAAAAAAGGGCGCTACATAAATTTATGTAGCGCAAATAAGGAGTTGTTAGATTACTCTAACTCTATTTATACCTTCTACATTCTCAAGATTGTTAACTAATCCTAAGGAAATTTCTTTGTCTATATCAAAAGCATAATAAGCGTAATCCCCTCTTACTTTTGTAATTCGAGATTTTATTAAATTATCTAAATCGCCTAAAATCTTATCGATTTCTCTTGCGATTGAAGGTTGATTTTTCGCTAAAATTATAACTCTTGTTTTTGTTTCTTTTGGTTCCAATTTAACATTTGGATAATTTACAGAATTTACAATTTCGCCTTTTTCAATATATCCCATCAACTGTTTAGCTGCCATAATCGCACAATTATCTTCAGATTCTTCAGTTGAAGCGCCTAAGTGAGGAAAAGCAATAACATTATCCATGTTTGCGACATAGTAATCCGGAAAATCAGTAACATATTTTCTTAATATACCTTTTTCTAAAGCTATTTTTAAATCTTCATCATTGACTAATAAATCTCGACTGAAGTTTAATAAAACTGCACCTGTTTTAATTTGGGTAAATACTTGTTGGTTAATCATATGTTTAGTTGAATCAAGAAGCGGTAAATGTAAACTGATAAAATCAACTATAGGATATGATTCTTCTAAATTATTATTTATCTCTATACCAGGATTAAGTAATGATTTGGCTTCTTCACTAATATAAGGATCATAACCAATAACTTTCATTCCTAAAGAATCACATGCATTAGCTACTTTTCCCCCGATTGCTCCTAAGCCAACAACTAATATTGTTTTGCCGAGAATTTCATTTCCAGCAAAAGCACTTTTAGCTTTTTCTATTGATTTTAAAATATTTTCATCACTTTTATTATTTTTAACCCATTCAATACCGCCAATTAAATCTCTGGCTGTTAATAGCATTCCGGCAATAACTAGTTCTTTAACTCCGTTGCTATTAGCGCCAGGTGTATTAAAGACTACAATTCCTAAATCTGCCATTTTATCTAATGGTATATTATTTACTCCTGCACCAGCTCGAGCTATTGCTAATAAATTGTCATTGACAATATATTCATGCATATTAGCACTTCTAACTAATAATAAATCAGCTTGTTCAGGATTAGCGATTACTTCATATTTATTTGTAAAAGTGTTTAACCCTAAAGGTGATATTTTATTAAGATAACTTACTTTCATCCAAGAATCTTCCTTTCAAATTTAGTCATAAAATCGACTAATGCTTTTACACCTTCTAAAGGCATAGCATTATAGATAGAAGCTCTCATACCGCCAACAGAGCGATGACCTTTTAAGTTTACTAGGCCAGCTTCAGTAGCTTCTTTGATGAATTGTGCATTAATTTCTTCACTATCAGTAACGAAAGTTACGTTCATTAAGGAACGATCCTTCTTTTCAACAGTACCTTTAAACAACTTAGAATTATCTAAAAAATCATATAAAATCTTAGCTTTTTCTAGATTTCTAACATACATAGCTTCTACTCCACCATTAGCTAAAAGATGTTTGAAAACCAAACCGCAAATATATATACCATAAGTTGGTGGTGTGTTATATAAAGAGTCTTTATCAGCATGAATTTTGTAACTTAGCATTGTAGGACAATACTCGACTAAATCATCTCTTAATAAATCGTCTCTAATAATAACAATTGTTGTTCCTGCAGGGCCGATATTTTTTTGAGCACCAGCAAAAATCAAAGCAAATTTAGTTACATCTACAGGTTCTGATAATATATTAGACGACATATCTGAAACTAAATCTTTACCTTTTGTATTAGGAAGTTCAGTTATTCTTGTTCCTCTGATGGTATTATTTTGACAGATGTAAACATAGTCACTGTTAGGATCAATATTAAGATCAGATAAATCAGGTACATATGTAAATTCTTTATCTTCAGAACTAGCAACTTTATTTACTTTAACATATTTAGCGGCTTCTTTAATGGCTTTTTTAGTCCATTCACCAGTATGGATATAGTCAGCTACTTTGTTCTTCATTAAATTGAGTGGAACCATTGAAAATTGTAAATGTCCACCACCTTGTAAAAATAGCACTTTATAATTATCAGGTATATTCATCAATTTTCTTAGATCAGCTTCAGCTTCTTTGATAATTTTGTCATATACCTTAGAACGGTGTGACATTTCCATTACTGACATACCGCTATTTTCATAATTAAGCATTTGATCAGCTGCTTTTTTTAATACTTCTTCAGGTAGAACTGCTGGACCAGCAGAAAAATTCCAAACTCTATTCATACTTTCACCTCTTTTATAATATTTTTTTACCCTCAAGATAATAACGTTTTTCTTCAGCTTCACCTAAAGAAAATGATTTTCTTGGTAAAACTCCGTTTTCTCTTATATATGGTAATAATTTGTCTCTTTCAAGAGCTGGCATAGTAATGCCTAAACAATCATGATTATTTTTAACAATTTTCTTTAAACTATCAATACCATGAACAAAATCTATTTCGACAAATTTATTTCTTTCTAAGTATTGGTCTAACAACTCTTGAATTTGTTTGATAGCTAAGAAAGGATTTTCGGGTACAGATAAATTGTAAACTTGATTATTAAAGAATACTTCAAGTTTTCCCGCTCCGCTTAATTTGTTTTCTAACATTTGTAAAATACTCATATCAACATTAAAAAGCACACGGTGAATTGGTTCGAATGTCAAACCTTCATCGTAAAGACTGATTAACTCAACTAGAGCATAACGAGCTGGATGAGTTTTTTTCGCATCTTCATCCAAGTTCTTTTTAATATTCTCCCAGCATACTTTAGCAGAAGCTAATGAATGGTTTCCATCACCAACAATAAGATTAAGATCATTTGGCAATGATTCTATAGCTTCAATAATTGGTTTAGTATTTTTTATTTCATAACCTTTAATATAACCGCCATTCATATTCAATTTAAAATCATAAAGTTTTTTGAAATTCTTGCGGTTATTATACAAATTTTTAATTATGTCTTGTCCTTGATCATCAACTAAAACAAGAACGTGAGGCAATTCTATCGGAGCTTGTTCACGAATTCGAACTCTCGGTGGTATTCTTTCAGGAACGGTTTTCTCAGTAGCTGCAATTTTACCTTTTTTACCCGGTTCATATTCGTAATCATCTAAATCAATAGCAATAACAAGACCCAGCCTTCTATCAACATAAGGTGTCTGTCTATCAACTAAAATAAATGATTCATGCTCTTCAAACATCATATTTTTAAGATATAAATCCATATTATAATTTACCCTATCAATCTTATGCTTAATTTCATCATCAAGATATGCTTCAGGTAATATTAAATGGAATGTTGATGGCACGTTATCAACATACACTTTTAATTTATCCCAATATTCTGGTTCAGAAGTAAACTGATCACAAGCAATTACTGCCCATTTTTCTTTATTAATCGAATCAATAGGCAGTAATATTTTTGGTGTGACAATGGTGCTCATTAAATGATACCTTGCTCCATCATCGCATGATAAACTCTCATAAATCCTGCGATATTTGCGCCAATTACTAAGTTACGATGATCAGTATATTTTCTTGCTTCTGTATAAGCTTTTCTGAATATTTCAGACATGATTGCTTGTAATTTTTCATCAACTTCTTCATAAGTCCAAGGATAATGCATAGCATTTTGTGTCATTTCTAAACCAGAAACAGCTACACCACCAGCATTTGCAGCTTTTCCAGGAGCGAATAAAATGTCAGCGTGTTGTAAATATTTTGTTGCTTCAATAGTTGTAGGCATATTTGCGCCTTCACAAACTAAGAAACAACCATTTTCAACTAAAGCTTGAGCCGCTTCTAACGGTAATTCATTTTGAGTTGCGCATGGTAAAGCGATATCACAAGGAATATTCCATATATTCTTCGGATTTGAATCATAAGTTGCTGAAGGACGATATTGTAAGTATTCAGTAGAAAACTCAGGATTTTTTTCTGTTAACATCTTAACGATGTTTAAATCTAATCCATTTTGGTCAAAAACGAACCCGTTAATATCAGACATTGCGATTACTTTAGCTCCCATTTCTCTAGCTTTTAAAGCAGCATGCATACCAACCTTACCAGATCCAGAGATGATAACTTTTTTGCCTTCAATAGTTTCGTTACGATATACCCTTAACATTTCTCTAACAAAATATAGAACACCGTGACCAGTAGCTTCTGCTCTTCCTAAAGATCCGCCATAAGAGATTCCTTTACCAGTTAAAACGCCAGTATTTTCATTTTTGATTTTTCTATACATTCCATACATGTAGCCAATTTCTCTAAAACCAACACCAATATCACCAGCAGGAACATCTGTGTCAGCACCAATATGGCGATACATTTCTAACATAAAGTTTTGACAAAAACGCATAATTTCATCATCTGAACGTCCACGAGGATTAAAATCTGATCCACCTTTTCCGCCACCCATAGGTAAACCTGTTAAAGCGTTTTTAAATGTTTGTTCAAAACCTAAAAATTTTAGGATTGATTCATTAACAGATGGATGAAAACGAAGTCCGCCTTTATATGGACCAATTGCAGAATTAAATTGAACACGGTAACCACGATTTACATTAACCTTACCTTGATCATCAACCCAAGTAACTCTAAATTTTACGATTCTTTCAGGTTCAATAATTCTTTCCATAATCCCAAATTTTTCAATATTAGGATCTTGTTCAACGATGAAACTCATCGCTTCAAAAAACTCTTCAACAGCTTGAAGATACTCTGGTTGAGAACTGTTTCTAGATTTAGTAGTCTCAAATAGAGTGTTCAAATATTCGTTTGTAAACAATTTATTCGCCTCACTTCTTATATTTTTTCGATTTTTAAATCGATTGTCATCATTCGTAAAAAAAAGCATGGAAAATATCGCTATATTAATTTCCAATTAAAACGCCTTTTTATCATTAAAATATGGTCTAGTAACCAACACTTTAAATTATACAATGAAAGCGCTTTTAAAACAAGTATAAATTTCTATTAATTTTCTAATTAATTTAGATATATTTTCGCCTAAAAAAAAGCAAAAAAGCGAGTCGCTAAACTCGCCTTTTGTCATTCAATTATTGTTATCCAACCTTTTGGCGCTTCAATATCGCCAAAATAAATTCCGATTAGATTTTCATACAATTTTTTGGTTATAGGACCTACTTCAGTTTCACTATAAAAAACATGTTTTTTTCCATTATAGTCAATTCTTCCTATAGGTGTGATAGCTGCAGCAGTTCCACATGCACCAGCTTCTTTTAATTCATCAAGATTGTTAATTAATACATCTCTTACTTCAGTTTTTAATCCCATGTATTTTTCAGCTATATATAATAGACTCTTTTTAGTAATACTAGGCAAAATACTGCTAGAAACTGGAGTTACAAAAACATCGTTATGAGTTATACCGAAAAAGTTAGCAGCTCCCACTTCATCGATCTTTGTATGAGTTAAAGGATCTAAATAAATACAATCTGCATACCCATTTTCTTGAGCATGTTCATGGCTCATAAGACTAGCGGCATAATTTCCACCAACTTTAACTTGGCCAGTACCGTTAGGAGCAGCTCTATCCTTATCTGTAACAACAAAGTTAACTGGACTTAGTCCACTTTTAAAATAATTTCCTACTGGAGAAGCCAAAACACCAAAGATATATTCTGGCGCTGGTCTGACACCTAAATTTCTCCCTACACCAATGACATATGGTCTTAGATATAAAGAAGCCCCATATCCATAAGGTGGAATTAAATCTTTGTTAGCTATTACTACTTGTTTAATAGCATCCATAAACTTTTCAACAGGAACCTTTGGCATTAAAATTCTTTCACATGAATTTTGTAATCTTTTAGCATTTTCATCCATTCTAAAGATTTGAATTTTTCCATCTTTACGACGATAAGCTTTTAAACCTTCAAAAGCTTGTTGGCCATAATGCAAAGCTGTTGAATATGCAGAGATAGTGATGTTATCATCTTCTCTTAATGTACCCTCATCCCATTTTCCGTCTTTGTAATAAGAAATATAATTTGCATGAGAGTCTCTAACTTTAAAGCCTAAATTTTTGTAATCAATTTCAGTCAAAACATTACCTCCATATATTAGACATCATTAATATTATAAACGATGTAAGCCCTTTCTTCAACCCTAAAAAAATGAGATTTCAACTTTTATTTTAATATGAAGATTTTTTTTGTGTAGCGATTTAACAATATTGGTAAAATATCATTTTGTTAATTGATTTTAATTTTCGATTTAATAATAAGAAAGTCAAAAATATAGAGAATTTGGGGTAAAATCACTAATACAAATATCATTGATACAAAAGCCCCTAAAGCTATAAGCAGACCGATTTGAGATATTGAATTTATAGAAGAAATCATAGAAATAGTTAAGCCAGAAATAATGAATAATAAAGCAGATGTTACTATTGAAGGCGTTGCTTCTATTGAAGCTTTTCTGATACTAATTTCTTTACTATTTTTTTCTCGGACTTCTGTGTATCGTTTAGAAAATAAAATTGCATAATCTATTGTAGCCCCTAGTAAAATTGTAGTGACAATTAAATATGCTAAAAAAACCAAATCTTGATCAAATAGATTTATCAAACTCATTGATAAAAATACCGCTATTTCAATTATTGTTATTAAGACAGTTGGAATTAATATATTTTTAAAACTTATAAAAATTATTAACATTACCATAAAAATCGCTAATAAAGTAACAAATGTAAAATCTCGAACAATAATGTCTTTTATTTCGTATGAAATTGCGGTTTCGCCGAGAATATAACTTTGATTAGGATATATATCTTCTATTATTCCGGAAATATCTTCATAGATTTTAAAACTCTCTGTTGATTCAATATCCGAATCAACATTTATTTTCATTAATGCATAATTTTCGGAATATAAATTTTCTACTACTTGACTAAGTATAATTGGATTAGAGATTACATTCTTATAGTATATTCCTGCATCTAAACTTTTAACAGAATCCAAATCTTTAATTTGTTGATATACTTGAACTTCTTTAAGATCATTTTTTTCTACAAGTATAACTATCGTATTTTTTAACCCAAACTCTTGGTCAATAAATTCACTGTCTTCATAATAAGAAGTGCCTTTTGAAGCTGAAAAACTATTGACACCAAAGGTAAACTCATTTTGTGCTTGAAAATAAATAAGAGGACCGATTATTGCCAAAATAAACGCTAAAAATAAGTATCGATATTTTTTTGCTTTTTCAGAAAAATTTGCGAACCAAGTAAAATCTATAATCTTGGTACTTTTCTTTGTCTTATCAACAAGTTTTGAAAAGAATCTTATCAGTACTGGCAATAATATTAAAGTTGAAAATAAACTAATTAAAATTGCTTTAGCAAAAACCAAGCCAATATCTAATCCGATACTAAATTTCATGACTACTAAAGCCAAAAAACTTACCATTGTCGTAAGCGCTGAAGCGATTACTGGGCGATGAATTTTTTTAAGAGCGATTTTAATCGCTTGATCGCAACTTAAATCACTGTCTTTTTTTATTTCATGATAAGAGTTTAAGGTAAAGATAATATAGTCAAGTGAAATCGCTAATTGTAAAGCTATAGCCATTGATTGTGTTATATAAGATATGCTTGGCAAAAACGCATTTGTACCTAAATTAATGATTATAGATACACCAGCAACGATAATAAAGATTATAATATCAAATAAAGACTTGCTGAGAACCAATAAAACAATTATTATCAAAGGAATAATAATTATCGTTATTAATTTTGTTTCTTCAGTAATAGTATTTTTTGTAAAAACGTTGCTTACTACATCACCCTTCATTCTAACTTGATAGCCCATATCATCAAGGCTTGATACAATTTCATCTAAGGTTTCTTCTGTTTTATTGTCTGAAGTAGTTGTTTTAAAAACCACTTGAAAAAGTACATTGTTTTCACTAACGAACTCACTATATTGATCTTGAATTACTTGTTTTTCAAGTTCCGGAAAATAATTAGCGATTTGATTAAGCGCTTCTGGATATGTTAGTCCTTGACCGATTAATATTGACATACTACTATCAAGTACAATTTGTTGTTCAGCTTGCAACTTGCTTCTAATTATAGAATATGTAAGTTCATTTAAATATGTGTCAACAAAAATTACTTCTTTAACATTTTCATTCATTAGAATCTCTTCTTTTAATTCCAAAGCTTGAGTAACACTGTTTTCATCAATAGCGATGTATGCTTGAGAAGATGTTCCGAATTCATCGCTATACTCATTTATTCCTTTGACGATGCTAGAATCTTCTGGTAAATATTCTTGTAAATCATAATTTACATTTACTTTAGTAATCAAAAAACCCGATAGAGCAACCAAACTTGCAAAAAAGACTATTATTAGCCACTTTTTCATTTTCCCACCTCGATTTTTTTCTTCTTAACTTTACAATAGTCTTTTTTTGTGTATTTATCGTGTAGTTTAAATGAAAAATGAATGAGTTTTCATTTTTGAAAACTCATTCACTAATAATTATTACTTTTCCACTCAGGCCATCAATAACTAAATAATCATTTTGATTTATTTTGGAAATATCAGATCCTAACCCAATAACAACTGGAATATTTTTGGATTTTGCAATAATAACACCATGCGAGAAAAAAGTACCATTCTTGACAACAATTCCTTTGAGATGTTCCAAAGGGTAATCATAAATTGTTGTGGGCCTTAAGTCATCGCAAATTAAAATGAAATTTTTGTTAATCGCCTTAAATACATCTTGTTTTTTAATATTGAGTAATAAACGATCAAAAACTTCTTCAACATCCAAAGCTTTTGAACTAAAGACTTCATTATCCATAGCTTTAAACTCTTTAAAATAGTTGCTTTGAATAATTTTAATGGCTTTTGATAAATCTTCACCTTCATCAATAAGTTCGAAAATCAGATTTTGTACTTCATTATCATTAAGCATTAAAATATGAGCTTTAAGAATATCTTCTTCCTCACATTCATTACACAACTCTAATAGCCCTTCTATCTCAGCTATTGCCAACTCTTTAATCTCGAAAAAAATTTCTTTAGCTTCAATGCCATAAAATTTATCATGGCATTTAGGATTATTTTTTTTGAAAATAATCGCTATTCCGCTACCTTTACCGTTAGTGGCACCTATGCCTTGAAGACTTAACATAATAAGCACTCCCTTTGATTATATTTTATCATATTTGAAGATAAATATGGTATTTTTAGTGAAAAATATCGATTATATAGTATAATATTTATAACGATTAAGAAGAGGTAAACAGATATGTATACTAGAGAAAATGTAAAAAAAATCAGAGTTGGTAATGTTTTTATTGGCGGAGAAAATAAAGTGATTATCCAATCTATGACCAATACAAAAACCAAAGACATCGAAGCTACGGTCAAACAAATTAAAGAGCTCGAAAATGTCGGTTGTCAGGTTGTTAGGGTTGCCGTATTAAATATGGAAGATGCCTTAGCTTTAGAAA
>CAZJAP010000002.1:88870-111945 GCA_964544325.1 uncultured Candidatus Izemoplasmatales bacterium
TGTCAGGTTGTTAGGGTTGCCGTATTAAATATGGAAGATGCCTTAGCTTTAGAAAGTATCAAAAAAGCTATCAAAATACCTTTAGTAGCTGATATCCACTTCGATTATAAACTAGCATTAAAAGCTGTTGAGGCTGGAGTTGATAAAATCAGAATCAATCCTGGTAATATCGGTGATGAAGAAAAAATAAAACTAGTTGTTGATGCATGTAATGAAAAAAATATTCCTATAAGAATCGGGATTAATTCTGGTTCAATTGAAAAACACATATTAGAATGCTTTAAAAAGCCTTCACCTGAAGCAATGGTTGCGTCCGCAAAATATCATGTCGAACTATTAGAAAAATTTAATTTCACTAATATAATCATATCTTTAAAATCATCTAATGTTAGTGACACCGTTAAAGCAAATATGTTAGCTGCAGAAATATTCCCTTATCCTTTGCACTTAGGTGTAACTGAAGCAGGAACGAACTTTGGCGGCACTATCGCCTCTTCCATTGGTCTTGGAACTTTACTGTACCACAAAATCGGTTCAACGATTAGAGTTTCTTTAACCGCGAGCCCTGTTGAAGAGATTAGAGTAGCCAAAGAAATTCTTGCAAATTTTAAACTTTATAAAAAACCTAAACTTGTTTCTTGTCCGACATGTGGAAGAATTCAATATGATATGATACCTATAGTTAAGGAAATAGAACCATTTTTAGAAACAATCAATAAGGATATTACAGTAGCGATTATGGGTTGTGTAGTTAATGGACCTGGAGAGGCTAAAGAAGCAAATATCGCTGTTGCTGGAGGTTTAAAAGAAGCCTTGTTATTTATTGACGGGGTCAAAGTTAAAAAGGTCAAACAGGAAAATTTGGTTGAAGTCTTAAAAAAGATAATTATTGAATATTAAAAAAACGTTCAAGGGTTTTAAACCGCTTGAACGTTTTATTTTTTTTAGAATATTGCCGCAAATACATAAACAATATTTTTTAAGACATTATTATCGTATAGCCATTTTGAAAGCCTATCGGCATCATCATTTTCTAGTTGCATATCAACAATAATAAAATCGCCAATCAGATTATTTATTGCCGGAACAGTAATCAACAATCCCAGTAAAAATAAGAGAACATAAATCAATACTGCAGCTTTAAATAATCCAAATAAAGCTCCTAATACTTTATCAATTTGTTTGATTACAGGTAGTGACGTTATCATTTTTGCCAATAATTTTAATAATAGGAAAAGCAACATTGAACCAAAGAACAAAGTAACAAAAGAAATTAACAATAATATCAATGTAGTTATTGGTGTTTTAATAGCGTTAACAAAAGCATCAATTGTTTCTTGAGTATTTACTGAAGTCATAATCCAATCGACAATAAAATTTGGTAAAGCCATATCTGATAGTGCTTGTCTGATTCCGTCACTTGTTGCTTGTGTATCGCCATTTGCTATTCTATCAAGTAAAAATGTTTCAACCTTAAGCGAAATTCCTTCTCCAAACCAGCCATCTAAAACCGTGGAAAAAGGTTTAGCTAATAACAAAGATGCTATTAAGCCAAATAAACTAGATGCTAACTTGATTACTTTAAGTAAAAATCCACTCTTCCAGCCAAAATAGATCATTGCAATAATTGCGCCAACTATTATTACATCCATAATTCCAAACAAATTTAAAATATTCATCTTTTAACCTCTTTTATTTATATATTCTTGATAATCTTTATATGAGAAAATCATCATCTTAGCAGCAAAGACTTCATCAGTTCTTCTGATTGGTGTTTTTGTTGGTGCTTGTTTTAATTTATGAGGTTCTTCTTTAGCTTCAATAGCTATTTTATGCATAACATTGATAAAATCATCAATTGTTTCTTTAGATTCTGTTTCTGTTGGTTCAATCATTATTGATTGTGGAAATAGCAATGGGAAATATATTGTAGGAGCATGCATGCCAAAATCAAGTAACCTTTTTGCAATGTCCAATGTTTTAACGTCATTATCCTTATTGATTAACCCATTGAATACTACTTCATGCATACAATAACCCTTAATCGGTAATTCATAAGCAGTCTTTAAAGCATTTGATACATAATTTGCATTAAGAGTAGCATATGGTCCAACTAAACGAAGGTTTTCTTTTCCTAAGGTTCTAATATATGTATATGCTCTTAATGCCACTAAATAGTTACCAAAATAACTAGATATTCTTCCTATTGCATCTTGACAATTTTCAACATAATAATAATCTTCCATTTTTTTAACTTGAGGATTAGGTAAGTACTTACTTAAAGCTTCAGTAACACCTACAGGTCCAGATCCAGGGCCGCCTCCACCATGAGGAGTTGAAAATGTCTTATGCAAATTAATATGCATTACATCAAAACCCATATCCCCAGGTCTTACTTTACCTAATAAAGCATTTAGGTTAGCACCGTCATAATACATTAATCCGCCGGCATCATGAACCAAGCGAGTAATTTCTACTATGTCATTTTCAAAGATACCTAATGTATTAGGATTTGTCAACATCATTCCTGCAATTTCATCATTTAGAACTAATTTTAATTTTTCTAAATCCACTCTTCCAAGTTCATTAGATTCTATTTCAACTACTTCCATTCCACATACCGTGGTTGATGCAGGGTTAGTTCCATGAGCTGAATCAGGAATAATTATTTTCTTACGCTTAAAATCGCCTCTATCTTGATGATAAGCTTTGATTATCATTAATCCAACCAACTCTCCATGTGCACCAGCATATGGATTAAGTGAAAATTCCTTCAAACCGGAAATTTCTGATAGGTATTGTTGAAGATTATAATAGACTTCTAAAGCGCCTTGAACTGTACTTACAGGTTGAAGTGGATGCAAGGATCTAAAAGCTTTGTTTGAAGCCATTTCTTCATTAATTTTAGGATTATACTTCATTGTGCATGAACCTAATGGATAGAATCCATTTTCAACACCAAAATTCTTATTAGAAATATTTGTAAAATGTCTTAATACATCTAGTTCAGAAACTTCTGGTAAAAAAGGTTCTTCATTTCTTAGATATTTTTTTTCTAAATCATTGAAACTATATTCAGGAAATCTTTGTTTCGGTAAAGAATATCCAACTCTTTCGGGATTTGATAATTCAAATATCAATTTGTTGTAATTTATCATGATAATCCCTCCAAAACGCTTACTAGATTATCAATTTCTTCTTTTGTTCTTTTTTCGGTAACAGCGAAATTGATTAAACCATTATATTTTTCACCAAAGACATCAAGACCTACTCCTCCAAAAATACCTTTTTCAAGTAGAGCAGTTTGAATAGTCTCTTGAGGAATGAGAGTTTGTAGTGTAAATTCTTTTAAAAACGGTTTTTTAAAAGGATCAATGAATTTACCTGTTTTTATTAGTTTATCATAGAGATAGTGAGATCCTTGGTATGATAAATTATTGACTTCCTTTAGACCATTTTTTCCCATTAAAGATAAATAAACGGTTACAAATAAAGCCATCAATGATTGGTTAGAACAAATATTACTATTAGCTTTACTTCTTCTGATATGTTGTTCACGAGCTTGAAGTGTTAAAACAAAAGCTCTTCTACCCTCTAAGTCATGAGTATAACCACAAATTCTTCCTGGCATTTTTCTAACATATTCTTTTTCGGTAGCTAAGTAACCTAATGTTGGTCCGCCAAAAGCAACTGGCATTCCTAAACTTTGACAATCACCACAGGCAATATCAGCGCCATCTTCTTTAGGTGATTTTAAAACTCCTAGAGTTGATATATCAGAGTTGATGATAAATAACGTTTTATTTTCCTTTAGTAATTGAGAAAAGCCTGTATAATCTTCAATTAATCCATAAATATTAGTTTTTTGAACGACAATACCAGCGATATCTTTATCTAATTTGGATTTTAAGTCTTCAATATCTACAACACCATTTTTTTCATTTATGAAATCAAAGGTATGTCCTTTATATTTTAAGTAAGTTTCAATAACTTTAATGGTATTTGGATTTAATGTTGAAGAAATAAGAATTTTATTTTTTTTGCTAATTGCACAAGCCATGAAACACGCTTCAGCTGTTGATGTAGCTCCATCATACATTGAAGCATTAGAAACAGCTAGGCCAGTTAAAGTCTGTATCATTGACTGATACTCGAAAATGTATTGTAAAGTTCCTTGAGAAATTTCTGGCTGATACGGAGTATAAGAAGTCATAAATTCCTGTCTGGATGTTATAGCGTCAATAACAGCGGGTTGATAATGGTCATAAATCCCTAAACCTGAAAATAAAGTAAGTATTTGATTTTTTTTGCTTAACTGCTCAAAATGATTTCTTAACTCTGATTCAGACAAACTGCTGGGAACATCATAATCTCTATCGAAAATGACGCTCTTAGGAACGTCATTAAATAACTCATCTATTGATGAGATATTTAAGCTTTTCAACATTAATTCAATGTCAGCTTTTGTATGGGGAAAATATTTAAACAATTACGTCACCTACTTGATAAAGTCAGCGTATTCTTCCGAACTTAAAAGTGAAGCTAATTCATCAGGATCTTCCAACTTAACTTTTAAAAGCCAGTTTTCATATGGTTCTTTGTTAAGAAGCTCTGGTTCACCAACCAAGTCTTCATTAATTTCTAAAATTTCGCCACTAACTGGAGAAATTAAATCAGAGGCTGCTTTCACTGATTCAACAGCACCAAATTCCTCCTCTTGACTAACAGTATCTCCTGCTTCAGGAAGATCAACAAAAACTACATCTCCTAATTCAGATTGTGCAAAATCTGTAATACCGATTAAAACTACATCATCTTCTAATGGCTTAACCCATTCATGACTTTTAGAATAATAAAGTCCTTCTACTAATTTGCTCATATTAAGCTCCCTTCGTTTTATTATATTTTTTATCTAAAAATTTTTTGTCCCGGATAAAACCAGGTATCATTTTATTTCTTACTTTGACATATACTTCAGTATTCTTTTTTGTGAAAGGCCTATTTATCATTGCCATGGCAATTGGTTTTTCTAAAGATATACTTAAATATCCAGTAGTTACATATCCAATCAATTTATCCTCTTTATATACTTCGTAACCTTCACGAGGTATTGATCTTTCAGATAATTCAAGTCCAACAATTCTCCTGCTTAAATTTTCTTCTTGAGCTAAAAGTGCTTTTTTACCAATAAAATCAAGATTGGTATCCAGTTTCACGAAGAACTTTAATCCAGCTTCAAGTGGAGTGATATCTTTAGACAATTCGTGACCATAAAGAGGTAGTGCAGCTTCGAATCTCAAAGTGTCTCTAGCGCCTAATCCACAAGGTGTCACTTCTAAAGATAATAATTTATCCCAGATTTCATTTATTGCCAAGTCACTAGCATAGATTTCAAAACCATCTTCACCCGTATAACCAGTTCGAGAAATTAATAAATGATGATTATAATACTCAAAATTTGCAAAATAGAAAAATCCCAAATTTGATAAATCAATTCCCAATCCTTCTTTAATTGTTTTCTCAGCTTCAGGCCCTTGAACAGCTATTTCTTGATAATCCTCGCTGACGTTTTGAATCAAAACATCATAACCATCACTATTTTCAACAATCCAAGTGTAATCTTTGGCTACATTACTGGCGTTAACAACTAACAAAAAATATTCATTGTTAAGCTTGTAAACCAATAAATCATCAACTACTCCACCATCTTCATAAAGCATCATTCCATAAGCAACTTGTCCATCGTCAAGTACTTCAACTTTGTTTGTGAAAATTGTTTCTACAAACTTTAAAGCATCTTTACCCTTAACGATTATTTCGCCCATATGGCTAACATCAAACATACCAACATTAGTCCTTACAGCTTGATGTTCATTCTTAATGCTGGAATAAACTATTGGCATTTCATATCCTGCAAATTCTTCCATTTTCGCTTTTAAATTGACATGTTTTTCATAAAGACATGTTCTCTTTAAATTTTCCATATTCCACCTCACGATAATTATATCACAAATTTATTCTTTAGAATAAAATTTGTAAAAAATCTTCTTTCGAGAGATTATAGATGTATTTATGAATTTCTACTTTATCTAAAATCATTGAAAATCTTTCTTTTTCAAATGGTATTTTAAGGAAATTTTTTAAAAACTCATCTTGATCACCAATTAAAAAATAATCGCCTAACATATTTATCTTTTTAACTATGTTATTTTTGATTTCTAAGGAAACTTCGATAATTCCAGCTTCTGTTTTTTTCTTCTTTTTTAAAGTATAATGAGGGTTTTTGCCATAAATAAATTCATCTTTAAGATAAGTTTTTTCTATTTTTTCAATTTCAGCGATATCTTCATCGCTTAAAGTGATTTCTTCGTCGCTAATTCGTTTATGAACAAAATCTTTAAAAAAGTCAATTGTGATATCTAAATGGTCTTTAATATTAGTGACTCTTTTTCTTACTGAATCAATACCTTTAGAAATCAATTTTTCGTTGTCAGGAGTTATTGCTTTCACCATTTCGCTCAAATCTGTATTAAAGAGCATTGTACCATGAACAATTGAACGAGAATTAACTTGATAGAAAGCATTCCCAGATACTTTTAAACCATCAATCAAAATATCGTTTCTTCCTGATTTATAAGCATTTAACCCTAAATCTTTTAAGATATCAGCAACTTTTGAAAGATATGTATTAAAAACAAAATCTTTATTAAAATTAGGTGTTATAAAGGAAAACATAATATTCGAAAAATCAGCATATACACAACCGCCACCTGATTTCCGGCGATAAAATTCGATATTGTTTTCTTTTACGTATTTCATATTTACTTCGTTTTCAATTAATTGATTTCTGCCGAATATTACTGTTGGTTTTACCTGCCACATAAAGAAATACTCATCTTCGGGATATCTTCTCGCCAAAAACTCTTCTGTCGCAAGATAAAAGCTAAGTCTTTTAGTATTAGTGAATGGATAATTAACATATTTCATATTTACACCTCTGGTAGTAAAAAGAGAGAAATTAATCTCTCTTTAAAAATTCTTTAATCCTTTCAGCTTCTAAATCAGCTAAAAATTCTGTGAAAGGCTCAATTTTCTTGTTGATTTTATATTCATCAATATTTTTGAAATAATCATCACGTTGAGCTCTTGTTATTGATACCGGAAGATATCCTTCCAATTCCAATTGATAATTTAAAAGGATCCTTGCTAATCTGCCATTAGCATCCATGAAAGGATAGATTTTAAGTAACTGCAGATGAGCAAAAGCTGCTTTTTCCAATCCTTTTAAATCAGGATTTGCAAGGTCGGAAAAATATTGGTCCATTTTTTTGAAAATCTTTAAGTATGTTGGCGGAACATGTTTTGCTCCTAAGATAAATAAGTCGCGAGTGCGGTATACACCACCGGTTATAATTCCATCTACTAAAATTTGATGTAAATCTTTAACAACCGTTTCGTTTAATTCAGTCCCCTTATCCGTTAGACGATGAACAGCATTGATCGCATGATAATTATTAATTATCGCTTGTCTACGATTGCTTTTTTTATCTGGAAATTCGCGGGAATGATCTTCTAACAAGAAAGAAACATCTTCAAAAGTAAAATCGTCATTTTCAAAACTCGTAGATTCATAAATGAATTTTTTATCAAATTCATCGCAGATTTCTTGAAGTTTTGCTTTAGTCATTGTTTTTTTCTTGTTGAGTAATTGCTCTTTAAGCGCTTCTACCTCTTCTAATTTCATATTTATCACCTCATTTAAATGATATCATACAAACTACATTCCTTCAATTACTTTGGCCAAAAAAAGCATGAAAAAAGCAACTTTTATTAAGTTGCTTTAACTACTGTAATTATTGTGAGCGGTTTTAACAATGGTGTAGATAACTTCTTTAGGTAAATCACCATAATTATTTGCTTTAAACCATAGTTCATCTTTAGTTGATTTATTCTTAGAAATAGTTGGATATTTTATGATTAATCTAATACCTTGTTCAAGATCATATTTAAAAGCTAAACGATAGTAATTGCCAAAATTCATTAAAACTAAAAAAGGTTTGCGATCAACATAGAATGTAATTCGATCATCATCTAATTTAGTAACAACTTGTGGTAAGCCTCTTACATATGAAACCAATTCGTCAAATGAAGGATTGAGCGGTTTAAACATTTTAGGTTTTTCAATATAATATTCAATTGAATTTGCTTGGTTTGCTTGGTTGGAAATTTTTGAAAATTCTGGGTCTACTTCAACATCTTGAAAAACAATAGCTGTTGGGTCCATTTCCTGACTTCGGGAAATTATTGATTGTTCTTTAGAAACGACAAGAGGCTCTTTGGATTCTTTTTCTATTTTTTTCTGAACTTTTTGCTTTTTATTTTCTTTAATTTCTTCCTCTAACTTTTCTTCTTCAACTTCTGTTACTTGCGACTTAGAAGAGAAAATCAAATAAACAACATATAAGATCAAGAATAATGGAATAACAAAAATTAAATATCTAGAACTTATTTGATCATAATAATTTCCTGCTCGATATAAAAGATTCAAATAACCGAAAAGCGCTGTACCAGCAGCTATTTCAACTAGAATCAACATTCTAAAGAAGCGTCCGATGTTTTTTACTTTTCTGTATTCCATCACTAAAAAATAACCAATTATGAATAATGTTACAATAATTCCTAAACTTCCAACAAATAATAATAACTGTGCAGTGCTTCTAATAAAGTTCATATATAGTGAATAAGAAATATAAGCCGTGAAAATCATTGAAGCTAGAGAATAGCCAAATACAGGTATTACCGCTAAATTACGATTGTTATTGCTTACTATGGCTTCTTCGTTGTAATTACGATTACTTACAAAAAAGAAAACAATTGCAAGTGCAATAGCAAAAACCCCGATAGCAGCTTTAATAATTAGCTCATTATCAGTTAAAAAAGCAAGTTCAAAGCCCCATTGTTCGAGCTTATTCCAAGGGATCGCAACCAAACTGACAATTAATACTGAAATAATTAAAAGTACGTTGCTAAAAAACTTTTTCATATATTCACCTCTTTAGTATATTAAAATTATATAACTTCTAAAGATTTATGTCAATAAAGTACCATTATTTATAAATATTTGTTAAAAATTGATTTTTGGCGTATTCCCAATAATGATTAAGACGTCTAAAATAGTCAATAATATAAATATATTGGGCTTTTTTTTGCTTAATTTAAATATATTATTATAAATAAAAATAAATTTATAAACTTTTAAGATGTATTATCTTATTATGAATTTGCTTATATCTAACATTTTTTTATTATTAAAGCTTAATTTATTGATATATTTTTAAAATATACTTATAATAAAGATAAGTTACTAAATGTTTGCTACAAATAAAGTAACGCCATGTGACTAATAATGAAAAAGGAGGTTAAAAAAGTATGCAAGTATTGAAGGAAAGTGTTCGTAACGCGATTGTAGAAGGTGCTATTTTAGAGTTTTTTGAGTATGGCTTTCAAGATGCTAACATGAGAAGAATTGCAGATAATGCAAATATTACCGTCGGCAATATCTATCGCTACTATAAAAACAAAGAAACGCTATTCAAAGAAATTTTATTACCTGCAGAAAGAGCTATTGATGATTTGGGCAACTTTGAACAAGAATTAAATATTACATCGATTAACACAATAGACGATGTTAACCAATTAGTCACTTTTGTAATGAGCGTTCTAAAACCTTATACAAGAGAAATATACATTATGACTTTAGATTCATCAGGATCTCATTATTTAAAGATTAAAAATCAACTTGAGAATTTGATTATTAATAAAGTCAATTCATATTACCCTAAAAGATTTGACCGCTATTTACTAAAAGTTCTTTCAGCTAGTTTTGTTCAATCTGTCTTCACTGTATTTAGAGATAACATTAATAATATTCGCAGAATTCAAGAAATGATTTCTCAATTAATCGTCTTCTACTTCCGTGATATAAACCAAAGATTATTTTAAATGAAATATATAAAAAATAAGTGGATAAATTTTCCACTTATTTTTTTTTACATATTTTCTAATTCAATAGTATTAGTTTTACCGATTGCGGTTTTTGGTAGAGAATCAAGTTCTACAATAATTTTAGGAACTGCATAATTACCTAAATTAATTTTAATTATTTCTTTAATTTTGTTAGAATCTATCTTTTGCTTTCCTTTTTCCCAAACAATAAAAAGTTTAACCATAAAGCCTTTTTCTTCATCAGGAATCCCAATAGCCGCTACTTCGCTTACAGAATCGTAACTCATCAATAAATTTTCGATTTCAGCTGGTAAAACAGGTATTCCAGAAACTTTGATAATTCTTTTTAATCTTTGCTTAAAGTGTACATAACCTAATTCATCAATAAATCCTAAATCCCCAGTTAAAATCCACTTCTTACCTTCTGATTCAAACATAGCTTCTTCTGTAGCTTGTTTGTCATTTAAATATCCGTTCATCATCGTAGGTCCATTTACTGCAATAATTCCGTCTTTATTATTTGATAAAAATTTATCTGATTCTAAATCCTTAATTTTAATTTCAATACCCGGTAAAGGTTTGCCAACTGAGGACTGATTATGTTCTTTTAAAGTATTTACAGAACATACGGTAACTACTTCAGTTAATCCATAACCTTCTAGCAATCTCGCTTTAGATCCTACTTTTTCCATTGCTTTATCAAAACGCACTTTTAAATCTGTGGCTACATAATCACCACCAACAAAAGCTTGATCAATATTTTTAATGTTAGGATGAGATATATCAGGATTCTTTAACAATGCTTCAAACAAAGATGGAACACCAATAATATAATTTATTTGATTATTCTTAATTAATGTAATTGTTTCATCTGCATTAAATTTAGGCATTAAAGTAGTAACACCACCGTTAATTAATAAACCATGAACTCCCATGCATAAACCGAAACCATGAAACATTGGTAAAACGCCAAGCATATGCTTATTCTTGAAGTTATCTTGACCTAAAATGTAACTTGCTTGAGAAGCTAAATAGTTAATTGCATAATTTGACAGTTCAATAGTTTTTGGTTCGCCTGAGGTTCCGCCACTATGTAAATAACATGAAGTCAACTTAGGATCTTTTTTTATCGCTTCTGCCTTAATCTCATTATAAACATTAGAAAACTTAATAATTCTATTATTATAAGTTATAGATGCTAATTTTTTTCGATTAATTAATCTATAACCTATTTTTTTAATAAAACTGAACTCATCAACAGGAGATACTAAAATAATTGTAATATCATCTTTCAATAATTCTTTATAATGGTTAAAAAATGTATCCATAATAATCAAAGTTTTACTTTTTGTTGTTTGCATGAATTTGCGCATTTGTAATATTGGTGTAATCGGATGAACCATGTGGGAAATTATTCCTAATTTATTTACACCATAGAAACTAATAATAGCTTCAAATACATTTGGTAAGGCCATTGTGATGACTTCACCTTCTTTAATGCCCATTTGATTTATTCCATTAGCGAAAAGATCTACTTTTCTTAATAACTCTTCATAAGTTAGATACTTACCCATAAACAAAAGAGCATTGTTAGTAGGATATTTCTTTTCTGTATTTGATATCGCCTTATATAAACTATAATTCACTTCCATCTTCTACCTCCTAAATTCTATAACCAAACAAATAACCAATTAAATATACTAAGCCAATTAATATCACTTGATGTGTAACAAAGATAAGTAATGATTTTCTACCTGCAATATTAATGATATTCTTATCACTAATTTTAACTTTAGGGATTAGACTTACTCGATTTAAGTAAAGGTTATTACCCAAAACTGTTCCTAATAATATCACACCTGTATAAGGAATTATACTGAAATAATCAGCGCCAAATCCTTTTAAACCAATAATTATTTCTGGTAAGTTCTTAAATGAAAACGACCCTAAATAATCAACGTCATAAAATTTTAAAGGGAATCCCGCAAAAATTATTATTAGAGAGATGATTAAAAGTATTATTTCGCTTTTTATAAATTTTCTTAACAAATAAATAATTAATATTGACACAGCATATAAATGAATAATCCCGAACACTATTAAAGTGCCCCCAATAATATTATCTAGAATTAAAGTTACTAAAGTTATTAATAAAGCGACACCAAGTAGTTTTAAACCTCTTGATAAATTATTTTTACTAAAGGTGTAGGAAATACCTGATACTAATAAAAACAATGCCACAAAAGAAAAATGACCATAAAATCTCAAATCAGAAATCCAATATTTATAACCCAATTCTTGTAAATAATCAAATGTTGGATTGTCTATAGTATTAAAATTACCAAAAAAATTTGGTAAATACATTAAATCATACATAAGATGATCAAACACCATCATAATTATCGCAAAGCCTCTAAGAAAATCTAATTCCCATATTCTTTTATTCATAATCTGCTTATCCTTTTTATTTATATTGAATATTATATCATTAAACATTTTATTTTTTTATTTTTTTAATTATTTTACCAATAAAATGCAAGAGTTAATCGTATAGATAATAGAAAAGGCTTTAACTACTTCTTTTTGTGATATAATTTAAGCGAGGTGAAAAAATGTCAATCAACTACGAAGATTATATCGATTTATTAATTGAAAAAGATAATGAAGCCTTTAGAATAATTTATGAAAGTACTAAAAAAGGTGTTTTTTCAATGATAATATCAATCGTTAAAAATAAAGCAGCGACAGAAGATTTAATGCAAGATACATATATTAAAATGATAGAAAAGATACACCAATATAAAAGAGGTAGAAATTTTTATGCTTGGTTATTACAAATAGCTAAGAACAACGCTTTAGACTATTATCGAAGAAATAAAAAAGAAATTATATATGACCCTCAAGAACAGTCATATTTTCATGACAGTCTAAAAACAGATGAAAAAACCTATTCAGTAATGGACCTTGTAAAACCACTGGATAATTTAGAAAAACAAATAGTATTATTAAGGTCTGTCGAAGAAATGAAGTTTAAAGATATCGCTGAAATTGTTGATAAACCATTAGGTACAGTCCTTTGGCTTTACAACAAAGCAATAAAAACATTAAAAAAATATTTAGAAGTGGAGGTGCAAAAATGAAAAATAAAGAAATAAAAGAAAGAATTAATCAAGCGGTTATAAATGATATTCCCGATGTTTTTAATAGAATTGATTTAGATAAAATAAATATTGAACCAAGAGAAAGTAAAAAATGGGGAATTAATTTCTTAAAAACTATAAGATACGCAACTGTAGCTGTAGTTCTTACATTAACTGTATTTTTTAGTTACAACTTCTTTTTCGCACCTATTCAAGACTCAACTACTCCGTTGGAATCAGAAATGGAAATTATCGGCTTTCAAACTATCACCGGTTCAATACTTTTAGAAGATTTTTCGGTTGAGGAACTAAATTATACCGAAGACGATTATTTAAATTCTCTAGAGCTTTCGGTAACTGAAAGTATTGATGTTAATGATTATTTGGATGATATTAATCCCTTTATGCATCTTATGGAAACAATCATTAACCAAGATGAAACAATAATGTATGAAGAATTTCAATCTGATGACGAAAATTATAGTTATGCTTTTTCTTATACTTCTTCTGATTTAGCCAAGAATGAAGTTATCTATAAAGTTTACTACAACCAATCAGAAGAAACTACTGAAGGCGAAATTAGATTTAATGATTATAATTATCAATTCACTAAAAACAACCAAAATATTAAAATCGAAATAGATGAAAATAATTATGTTAATATCAACGATCTTTCGACTAATAATCAACAGAAGTTTGCATATCAATTATATAAAAATGGTTTAAAAGCCTTAGATACTGATATTGAAATTTATCGCGTTAATAAAAACATTGAAGTTAAGACTAATATCAATAAAAACGGATTAAGCATGAACTTATATATTAAGAGAAACTTTTACAGTAATTTAGATGAGTTTGAAGTTGATTATGAAATTACGGAAAATCAAAATCAAGTTGCTGGTAAATTCAATGTTAATCTAGAATTTGATTCAACAATAAACACTTATAAATACCGCTATATTATGGAAAATAATGGAACGGCAGAGAAACCAAGAGGCCCAATAAATAATCCGGGCAGAAACAATAATCCCTTTGGTGTAATAATTTTTTAAAATATTACCAATAAAATCAAGATCTAGTTCGTATAATTTATAGTAACTATAGGAGGAGTAAAAATTATGAAAAAATTTGCAGCAATTTTAATAGCATTAACATTAGGTTTAACATTACTTGGCTGTAGCCAAACTGATGAAGTTAAATTAGAGTCAAGTGAAGAATTATTTACATTACAAGCTTTAAGTTCAACTAGTCTTTTAAGCTATTCAGATAACACAACTCAAGAATTAGCATTTGTTCCGTTATCTGAAGTTGAAGAAACTGAAGATCCAGTAATAACTGAAGAAGTTGAAAATATCGATTATTATATTGAAATGATGGAACTATTCTTAGGTGATGACAATTTAACTGTTGAAACTCAAGAATCTGACAATGAAGCATATGCTTATATGACAGTTTATAACACCAAAAATATCAGAGGTGAAGAAGTCACTTATACATTCTATTATAATGAGTTCGAATTAACTGAAAATGAAGAGTTAGCTCCAGAAGGTTTTAATGAAGATACTGAAGCTGTTCAAGGACATAAGTTTGCTTTTAATGACGAAGATGACAACTTAGCTGTTTTAGGTTTAGAAGGAATCTTAATTTATGGTGATTTAACATATAATATCGAAGGCAAAAAAATTGTTAATTCCCAACAAGAAATTTATCGTTTAAGATCATTTATTGATGAAGAAAACTATGTTTTAGTTAATTATCAAAATGATGTTACTGACCGAGACAGAGAAAAATTCTTCTTCAAATCAGTTGAAGACGGTATAGTAGTAAGCGAATCAAAAGTAATGATGTTCAATAAAGATAATAGACTTCATTTAAAATTAGAATTTATTGAAGGTGAAGATTATGCTAATTATACTTTTAACATTAGAACTATTGATGAAAAAGAATATATTCACATCGTTTATGAAATTAAAAGTGGTGATGTAACTGAAGAAGGTTCTGTTAAATTAACAGCTGAACTTGATCCAGAAACTGGTGAAGTTATTTACAGTTATGACATGTCACCTTCTAGAATTCAAAAAGGTTATCGCAATGAATTTCGTCATAGAAATAATAGAGGCGAAAATATGCCTAATGAAAATCCTGGAAATAGACGCTAAAAATTAAAATTATAAAAAAAGTAGATTAGTTTAAATTTAACTAATCTACTTTATTTTTTTTAATTGGATAAAATATTTCTTCTTTACCATCAGTTGAATGCGCTATATATGGAAATGATGACATATTCGGATGCACATTGTGGATTTTGCAATAATCGTCAATTTCCTTATTAAATTGATTTTGAAGCTCTTTATTCTCAAATAAAATTTCTTGATAATATTGTTTATCAACTTTCAATGTGAGATAGTTACTTTCTTCTACTGTGATAATCTGAATTTCAGTTTTATCAAAATCAACAATCTCAGGTAAAGCGTGAGTATATAAGAAAACTATTTTGCTATTCATAGTAATTATTTCTGCATGATATAACTTAGCGTTCTCAATATCTTTTTTACCGCATGATAAATAACTAGCAATACGCTGTTTTGCATCTTTATAGTTAGAGGCTATGGTATAAGCTAATTGCATTTTCGGTAAAGTAACTTGTTGAATAAATAAATTCATATGCGTCACTTCCTTTTCTTATAATCTATTATATCATAATCATCTTGATTAATGATGATGGTGATGAGTACTTTTATTTTCAATTTCGATTTCTTGACATTCTAAGTCATCACATTGATTATCAAAAAACTCTATTTGGATGGTTGAATGATTAATACCCATACTTTTTAATTCTTGTTTTAATTCCGCCAGGATTTGAGTTGTCTCTTCTACACTAACTTTATGACTCAATCTAGCGTGGAAAGTGATAATCGGTATATTGCCTTCGATTGTCCATAAATGGATATGGTGAATATCTCTAACATTATTAACTTTAAGAAGTTTATCGGTTAGTTCGGCAATAGATATATTTTTAGGTGCTTTTTCTAGGAAAACTTCTAATATCGATTTTAAATTTCTTATCACATGATAAAGAATGAATAAACTAAATAAAAGAGATAATAAAGCATCTAAAATCTGAATTTCAAAGAAATTCATGACTATCGCACCAATCAATAATGCAACCCAACCAAAAACATCTTCTAATAGATGAAGAGAGATTACTTTCTCATTAGCTGTTTTGCCTTTTGATGCATTTAGTGCAGCTAAACCATTTACAATTACACCAACTACCGCAAAATATATCATTAGTTCAGCATCAATGGCTTCTGGGTTGATCAATCTTTTTACTGTTTCAACTACAATTATAGTTGAACCAACAATTAATATAACTGAAGTTAAAAGACCACCTAGAAGAGAAAATCGATAATATCCGAAAGTATACTTATAATCTCGAGCTTGTTTTGATTTTTTTTCTAAATATATAGCTACTGCCATGGATATCGAATCACCTAAATCATGTACTGAATCTGACAATAAAGCAATGGAATTTGTCAATAAGCCCCCAATAAACTCAAAAATCGTAAAAATAAAATTCAAAATAAAAGATATTAACATTCTTTTTTCTGATTTCATGATATAAACAACCTCCAATTCGATTATTTTTAGTATCTATTAAGACAAATCAATATAAAAAATATTTTTTATTTAACTCACTATAAATATTATACTTTAAAATAAATAAATGTTTATAAAAAAATAATTAATTTCCTTATTTTTGGTAAATCATACGATCGTAAACATGGTTAAATCCCATTTTCTTATAAAGTCTTTTTGCGTTTTTATTATCTAAATCAACGTGCAAAGAAATGTTGCCATTAGTTAAATTAATTGCTTCTTTAATAAGTTCTGATCCTAATCCTCTCCCTTTACTTTTGGAATTAATGCCAATATATGCCAAATGATATTTAGGAATAAAATTATCGATTTTTAAATTTACGATAATACAAATTCCATCAATAATATCATTTCTTTTTGCAACAAGAACAAATCCGTCTTTCATAGCCATTTCTATCGCTTCTAATGTTTCTTCTTTAGAATCAGAATATTTATCTAAATAATTTTCAACATACTCAACGAATTCATATTTGTTTATGGAAGAAAAATCAGTTATCTCTTGAATATTGATTCTACTTCTAGCAGAGTCTAATACTATTACATGTCGGCCATCTTTTAGATTTCCTTCTTTTAATTTTTTCAAAAAACCAGCAAAAGCAATCGCATCTTCTTGCTTAACTTTTAAATGCTCATGTTTTGTAAGAAGATTTTTAGCTTCTTCTATTAGAGATTTATCAATTCCAATTAGATTCTTCATTTTAGTATTTAAATAATCAGTAGTCGAGATATTTATAAGAGGCATAAGCCCATCTTCTTGTAAGTGATGTTTAAGAAAAACATTCTCATAAGCTTTAAAGTCATAATTGTTAGTTTTAGCTAGAAAAATATTATCAATATCACCAGGATATCTCTTATAAATTTCTTCCGCTATTGATTCAATAGCTATTAAAGATAGCTGATTATAGTCATCTTGACTAATTAGATTTGCTTGATTGCTTATAGATAAATTTTCTAAAACATCATCTAAATCTCTTTTTTTGACTCCTTCTAAATTAAGTAAATGATCCTTATTTAAAATTTTTGCTTTCCAATTTTCATTCTTGTATTTTGGTACAAGTAATAATAGTTTTTCTTGTTCCGATAAAGTCGCTAAAGCTTTAAGTAAATATTTATTTCCGTCAATTATTAAAGCGTTTTTTCTCATTGCTATTGTTTTCTTTACAATTAACTTAGCTATTCTATCATATATGCTGTTAGTAGGGTTATTCCCCTCTATTTTTAAATAGATCTTCTTAATATTTAAAACTTTTTCTAAGTTTGTTGCCCTTATTAAAGGTGTCTTTCCAATGTTATTCATTTAATTCATCCTTTCAAAAATAAAAAACGATGACCTTAGTCATCATTTTATTATACCACAAAATGGCCTTTTTCCCAAAAAATGAAGCTTGAATCTATCTTAATCTTTTTTCCCCTTTAAGGTTAATGAACTTTGAAATATCCTGTGAAACTTCCAAAACGCCCATGAAATTCCCGGATTCATCTCTAATTGCATAATATGCAATATAGATAGTTATATCTTTAAAATTAATCCAAAATTCTTCCATGTCTTTTCTGTTATGTTTAAAATCGGAGATTATTTCCTCCACAATATGAACGCTTTTCGGTGGATGGCAGTTTTTTACTAGTCTGCCGATTACAGCTGGTGTTCTTGGAAAATGTCTGTTTTTTGTATTGTTATAATATCTGACAACATCATTTTTATCGACGAATGTAATATCAAACGGTAAATTGTCAAGCATTTCAACCAGTTGTCTAAAACTAAGCTTTCCTGTTTTAGTAGTGAAATAACCTTCAATATCATTTGATTTTTCAATTTTTATTGGGTTTAACTCTCCTTTTGAAAAAACAAAACCGATTTCAAGACATTCATTAAAAATTTGATTCAACAATTCTTCATTTATCAGCTGATTCATAACAGGTAATAAAATCAATTCTTCTTTTTGATTTATACCAAAAATTTGATAATGATAAAGTCCAATTTTCTTAATCAAATCATCCTCTTCACTTTCGTTGTCTTTTAACATTTCAATTATTGCTTTAAGCAAATTTTTAGAATCATCGTGAAGTTGCCAAAGGACTTCTAGTGGTTTATTTGACGGAACAACTTTTTCAAGATAAGAAAAAATTACATTTTCATATTTTTGAAATTTAATGTCAAATATATGGAAACTCTCGAAGATTTCCAATAGTTCTTCTTGATGATTTTTTATTAAATCTTTCTTGTAATATGGTTTAATTCTGGCTAATGATTCTTGAATCCGTTTATTTTCACTAATTAATTGTCCAAATAATGGATGACTTCCAAGCTCATTGAAACGACTAATTCCGTGATGAAAAACATTAACAAACCGATTAGCACTTTCTTTGATTTCTTCGATTGTTAAAGAAGTATCATTACTATAAAAATCAAGATAAAAAATATCTAAAGGATTTAGCTCCCTTAACTCTTTTTCATATTTTTTATATATTTCTACTTTCTCTTCTGTTTTTGTTGTATTGATTAATTCCTTCATAAATTTATTGACTTTGTCAATACGGTTTTTATCGATTTTAAAGACTTCCATTATTTAACTCCTTTGTATCTTTTGTTTATAAATAAATCTATTATATATAAAAAGTAAATTATCGTAATAATAAAAACTAGTACTATAAAGAAATATCCCACCCCATATTCTGGAAAATTAAGAAAAAAGTAAGGATAGTCTGATTCATAGTTGGTACCGTTGTAATTACCACCAACTAAACGGTAAATGATAGTAAATAACCAATAGATTAAAGGAAAAATTAAGGAGTACAAAGGCTCAAATATTTTTACTTTAAAACGGTGAGAAAAAACAAGGTAATCAACAAACACCAAAAGAGGTATTATGGAATGAACTAACAAATCAGGTAGTGTATTGGGAGTATAATCGAAATCTCCTAAATAAGGTTTAAGTATAAAATTATATACTAGACCAGTTAATATAATCGCCACTGTAGCTTGTCTTTTAAGAATTATCAAAAGTTTTGTTTCTTCTTTTTTAAGTAACAAAACCAAATAAACAAAAGCAACTAAAATATTAGATTGAATAGTAAAATATGTAAGTTGTTTTAAAGGACTATCAAATCTTAAAGTATTCCATATAAAGCCTATTGTCGCTAATAAAAAGATTATAATTCTTAGGATTTTCTTAGTTAAATTACTTTTATCCATTTTTTCATTACTCCATAAATATCAGTATAAATTTTAATTTAATTATATCATGAATATAAAGTGTTTAAGCTTTATATTAGAATAATATAAAAAAAATCAGCTACAGAGTAGCTGATATTAAGTTTATAGATATTTAGCTAAAGAATTCACCGCAAGTGCGCCATCACTAACGCTTGAAACTACTTGACGAAGATAAGTATCTCTAACATCTCCTACAGCAAAAACTCCTTCTATGTTTGTTTCTAAACGAGAATTTGTTTTAATCCAAAAACCATCTACTTGTTCAACTTGATTATTGAGATATTCAATATTTGGTGAATTACCAACAGCAACAAATAAACCATTAACATCAATATTAGTGTATTCTAATGTTTTTTTATTTTTAACTGTTATTCTTTCAACAAAATTTTCTCCAGAAACTTCTTCAACGGTAGAGTCCCAAATGATTTCAACATTTTTTATTTTAAACAATCTATCTTGAAGTGCTTTGACAGCTCTTAAATTATCTCTTCGATGAATCAAATAAACTTTTTCACATACCCTTGAAAGATAAATTGCATCTTCAACAGCGACATCTCCACCACCAACAACAGCTGTAATCTTATTTTTATAGAGAAAACCATCACATGTAGCACAATAAGATACTCCAAGACCATTTAATCTATTTTCACCTTTAACTCCAAGCTTTCTTGCGCTTGCGCCTGTAGCTATAATAATGGTTTTTGCATAATAGGTATTATTTTCCGCTACAACCTTTTTAATCTTTTGGGAAAAATCTACACTTACAACCGGATCAATTGTAATTTTTACGCCTAAATCTTCGACATGTTTTACCATTTTATCAGCTAATTCCATACCACTAAGCTTGTTAAGCCCTAAATAGTTTTCCACTTCAAAAGTATTAGCTATTTCTCCGCCTGGTAACCATTTTTCTAAAATCACAAAATCAAGCATCGCTCTTTGAGCATAAATTGCCGAACTCAATCCGCCAGGTCCAGCGCCTAAAATAATTAAATCATAAATATGTTCCAAACATATCACCTCGTGTTTATTCTTTAAAGACTATTATACACTATTAAATTAAATCTTTTTCAATTTTTTCCAACAAGTTTTCTAAAGTCCCGTGATTAAATTGGTTAATATCAATATTGTTTTTATTATTTAAACAATCAGTCACCAAAAAAGTCTCAAGACCTAACCCCTTAGCTACCATATCTTCCAAAGCATCATTACCAATCATTATTGTTTCTTCAGGAAGAAAATTATGTTTAATTAGGATATCTTCGTAATAATTAAGACTAGGTTTAGCAAAACGACTATTTTCATATGTCGTTATAAAATCAAAATCATCTTCATCAAGCATGGCCCAAGTAATTCTTTGTTTAGTTGCGATTAAAGGAAATATTGGATTAGTAGCCAAGATTACATTCATGCCTCTTTCTTTAAGAGTTTGAATAATTTTTTTAGAAAAATGAGAGGGATTAGCAGATGATTTAACTTTTGAAAATTCGTTTTGATAAAAATCCTCAAGTTCTTTTTTTAAACATTCTTTTTTATCTGAATATGGATAAAATTTTTCCCAAAAAACAGTTTCATTTGTTTTAGATCCATCATTTTTAATCATTGCTTCTGTTCCTAGCCAAAGTCTTTTAATCATATCCTCAGGATCTAACTTTAGTTCAGTAAATTTCTTTGCTAGTAAACCAAAATATGTTTTTATAAAAACTTCTTCATCAAGAGGTAAAAGAGTTCCGTCTAAATCAAACAAATAATTTTTAATCATAATTCCCTCGCTTTATTTAAGTATGTTAACATTTTAATATACTATAAGTCTATAAGTCAAACAAAAAAACAGCAATATTGTTGGTAATCAATTCATATCTATGTTAAAATCGGTCAAAAGAGGAAAGGATGATATAAATAATGAACTTAAAAGATATAGACGCAGTTTTAAACAAATACAACGTTCTTGCAAAAACATTAGTAGACCATAGCAATGCAACGATAAAAAATCTTTTTTTAAATCCTGGTCAAGCAATTCCAGATCATAAAGTTCCAATGGATGTTACGTTTTTCATCATTGAAGGAAGAGGGAAAATTACAATTGGTGGAAAAACAACCATAGTAGGAGCTAATGACTTTTTGTTATGTCCACCAAACACCTTTATGTCAGTAAAAGCTGATGAAGATTCATATCTATCATTTTTAAATATTAAAACACCAGGTTTAAAATAAAAAATATAAAAAGATTAAGTCTAAGAAGGCTTAATCTTTTATTTTAGTAAAATATATAATCAAGGAAGATACCAATGAACTTAGGAAGCCGCCTCCCGCTAACAAAGCTAATATCAAATATCCCAAAGCACCCCAATCATCAGCCAAAAATGCTGAACCACCTAAAATAATGGTTAATATAAAAAAGACTATTGGTATGACTAAAAACATTCTTTTATTCTTTTTGATTATAAAAAGTGTAATAAAATAACTTATCAAACCAAAAACTAAAACGTATATAAAAAGTGGATAGTAAGATAAAATAAAATCGCCTATATCTAAAAACATAATCAGTCTCCTTTTTCTATATGTTATCATCATATTTTATATATATTAATATATTTGGCTTACACTTTAAAATAATTACATTTTTATGTTAAAGAAATACATTAGATTGTTAATAGTCATTGTATTTGGTAAAATATATCTGGGGGTTAAAAAACTATGATTGATATCAAAAAGTTATATTCGAGCTTTTTAAAAGAATTTGATTTAGTGGGAATAATAAAAACAAAAAGATATATCTTGGAAGCTAGTAATTTAAACCTTGATATCAATGATATTAAATTCCCCACTATTATCGCTTTAGGATTAAATTATCCTAAAAGAAATATTAAATCTAATAAAGATGAGGTAGTTGGTTCCATATATACATTCGGCCAAGATTATCATCAAGTATTAAAAAACAAAATAAATAAAGTAATGGAAAATTATAATATAAAATATGAACTAGGAGTCGATAACCACCCACATGATGAAAGACTTATTGCTAAATTAGCTGGAATTGGTTATTTTGCAAAAAA
>CAZJAP010000003.1:0-94297 GCA_964544325.1 uncultured Candidatus Izemoplasmatales bacterium
TTTCGATATAATCAACGAAGTTTACAACTATCAAAGCATTAACATAAAGATTATCGGTATATAACGCTCCTGTTTTATTTTCACTTATTGCTCTTTCCTTAGCTTCCGTCAATTGATGAATTCTAGCGATAATGAATCTTCTGGCTGCTTTATAATCAGTATTTAAGAAGAACCTGAACATATACATCTCAGTCGCAAATGAATCCTCAATCGGCATATCTGTAAAACCGTATCTTGAAATATTAAATTGGTCTTTAAGTGGCCTATGGCTAATCAATTGAAATTGATTAAAATCCATATATCGAGATACTAAATCATTACCATAGATATTAGCTTTGTTACGGCTTAATTTTTCCCAGTAACCGACATTCTTTTCTAAACGTCCTAAATACCCTACTTTTTTCCGTTTCTCTAAAGACCTTTCAAGAATTTCTCTTGATTTTCTATCTTCAATGCCAATAGCTACATATTTAATTATCTCGTAATCGCGATTAGCTTCTGTTCTTAAACTGTAAGTTTCTTGATGCAAGATTTTTTTCTCGCGGTTTTTATGTCGAAAATTCTTTTCAAAAGAATAAATCATATTAAGTGATTTTCCTAAAACATCAGCTTTTAAATATATATTATCATCAACGTTTTCAACCTCGATATTTTCAAAATACTGATTGTTTTCCTCAGAAATTTCCATATCATATCCATGAGTTATTTCTAGATTTATTGGCTTTGATGTAAAAATAATATATTTAGAATATAAGAAAGAATTATGCTTTTGATCTAAAAATCTCTCGCTGTATATTTTGATATCAACATTATTAACAGTATAAATTGTCGTACGAGAAAAAAGACCTGAATCTAAATCCAACTTTTGCTCATGAGAGGTAGGTTCTAGTTGTTCAGGATGCAAAATAGTGCCATTAGCTTTAACTTGAGTGAACAAAGGATTATAAACACTTAAATAACGTTTCACTTCTTTATTAACACTGACTAAACCGCTCAATTTCAAGTGAGCGTGATCTTTTTGAGAAAACTCATCCATTACCCCAGTTATACCGATATAACCGTTAGCAAGGATAAACTTGTTATTTAAAGCTTCTATATTATCCAATAAAAATCCATTGCTTTTTATAATAGACATATATACCTCCAAAGATAAAACTTATCTAATAAAAATTATATACCAATTTGAAAAAAATGATTAACTAAATAAAGAAATTCTCCTTAAAATCAAGCGCTCTATCCGATTATTTGCCTATTTGTGATTTAATCGCAAATAAAAGCAGAGATAAGTTAAAATAAAATTTTTATTTGTTGCTTTTTTATCGCTTATTTGTTAAAATATTTACGCAATTACTAATGGAGGTGAAATAATGGCTAATAACAAACAACAAATGAAACGTAATATTCAAAATGAAAAAAGACATCTTGCAAACGCTTCTTTTAAGTCTTCTTTAAAATCCGCAATCAAAAGTGTAGAAACTGAAGTTAAAAACGGAGATAAAGAAAAAGCAACTCAAGCGTTAAGTTATGCTTATAAGAAAATTGATAAAAGCGTTGCTAAAGGCATTCATCATAAGAATTACGCTAATAGACAAAAGTCTCGTTTATCAGATAAAGTTAATGCTATGTAAGAAAAAAGCCAGAGGGCTTTTTTTTATTTGTTTTTAAGAAAATATATTTCCGGGCCTAAATCTTTATCAATTCTACCAGATTTGATTTGGAAATCTAGATCTTCTAAATTCTTAATATTCTCATATAAAACTTCATCGCTTACTTCTTGAGCATTCTTCATCATGTAATAAACTCTACCACTAGAATAACCAAAAAACTTTTCAATGTCAGCTTTGGAATATTTAATGTTTATTAAAGATTTTGTGTAGAGAATTTCTAAGAATTTATTAGCTACAACTCCTAATATTTGTGTTGCTTTAACATTATGTTCGATTAAATCATAATATACCTTGAATACTTTTTCTTGATTCTTTTCCAATAAAGCATTGACCAAGTCAAAGATATTATCTTCAATCTCGCGATTAATTATCTCAAACACAACATCAGCGTTAATTTCTTTAAGGTTGTATGAATAATATATTAGTTTATCTAATTCGTTATTCAAGTTATCCATATTTGTATTAGCACGATTAATAAATTGTGTTAATGCAAAAGGTTGAATTTTTAAGTTATGACTTCCCAATCTCTTTTTTACATAGTCATAAACATCAAAATTTTTATCATTTACAACAAATTTCTTCGAAATAATATTTTTAGTCAAATACTTTGTCAGTTTACTCTTAAAATCTAAATTATCAGATGGAACTTGAATCACCAATATTGTTTGATCTAGTTTCATCTCACAAAAGTTAATTAGTTTGTCGGCTTCTGTAGCTTCAATTGCTTGATTTGCAGTCAAAAATTGAGCGTTTTTTATTACTACGCCCTTTTTATCGGTTAAGAAAGGTAAAGTCATCGCATTTGTAATAGCAATATCAAGACCTTGTTCTTCACCATCATATACTTCCACAAAAGATAAATCGATTTCGTTTTCTTTAAAAACTAAATCGGTTTCCTTTTTTATTCTGAAATGGTCTTCACCATAAAACAAATAACAATTTCTATTCATAAAAAGTGTACCTTTCTAAATATATTGTTATATAACTACTGTTTATATTATATCAAATTTTATTAACTTTTTAGCTTTTTTCCGTAAATATTTAGAAATGATATTTTAGCCTTTCTTTAAACAAAAAACTACTGATTATCCTTCGCTTTGAAATTGGAGTATAAAAATAAGTTATACTTCCTGATTGATCAGTTCGAAAAACATTAATAGAACTATTAAAATACCTTTCAATAATTTCTTTATTAGGATGGTCATATGTATTATACCCAACCGATATAATGGCATCTTGAGGTTCTAAAGCTTCTAAGAATGATTTTGATGATGAGGTAATAGAACCATGATGAGGAACTTTTAATACATCAACTGAAAGATTATATTCTTTTATAATCATTTCTTCTCTTTCTTTTTCAATATCACCAGTAAAGAGCCAATTATCAAACCCTACCAACCCATACAGAACAATTGAATTATTATTTTCATTCAAATCATTAGATTGATTTATATTAATGAAACTTAACTCACCACAACTTATAACATCATTTTTATTTAAAACTATCTGTGAATAATCCTTAAATAATTTATTATAACTGCTAACTACTAAAGTATCTACATTTAAGTTATTTAAAATATCGAAAGCCTCACCATAATGGTCGTCATGAAAATGAGTTATGACCAGAATATCAATATCATTAATATTTAAATTTCTAAAGTAATTTATTACACTATCATATTCATCGCTTTTACCGGTATCAATTAAAATATCACAAGTATTTTGATGAATATGAATGGAATCACCCTGATTTACATCAAGAACATTAACATAAGAAAAAGGGATTAGTTTCTGATAATTATTAATACCCATAATTAAAAGGATAATACAAATAAAAGCGATTTTCCTGAACCTGTTATGATAATTTATCAATCCAAACAAAAGCAAACTCCAATATAAAACTTTAAAAATATCTAAACCAAACGTGAAAGAAAAATAATAATTCGCCTGATGAGTAAATTCAAGGGTTGATTCAAATATATTTATGACCAATAAGTAAATATCAGTGAAAGGTTTGATTAAGATAGTTAAAAAAGACAAAGGCAAGAAAACAAAACTAACTAAATTAACAAAAAATAGATTATAAATCAAGTTCATAATGCCAATATTTTTATTTAAATCCAAAATTATAGGCAAACTCACTAAATTGGCTAATAAAGTAATTTTAAACAATTGGATTAACTTCGAATCTTGTTTCCATAAGTAATTCCCCATTATGATAGAAAAACTAATTAAAAATGATAACTTAAAGCCTATGTTATAAATAATATCTGGATTGTATATTAAAAACCCTATCATTATGAAACTTAAATAATCAGTTCTGGTAAAGCTATTTCTCTTATTAAAAATAAGAAAAATCGTCAATAAAGATGCACGAAGAATTGAGATGGAAAAACCTGTAATTATATTATATATTAACAAAAATCCACCAATAATGAATTGATGGGTTTTTTTATCTAAATAAAAACGATTCAATAGATATGATAGAAAAGCGACTATCAAACTTAAATGCATCCCTGAAATCGCGAAAAGGTGACTAATTCCAATATTCCTAGATTTTATTAAAACATCGTTTTCGATTTCATTTTGATTACCTAAAATAAAGAGATTTAAATATTCACTAGCCTTTTTAGGATATGAAGATGAAATATATTGTTTAATTCTCTCAGATAAAAAAGACAACGAAATTCTCTTACCAATTATTTCTATTTCATCAACTAAATATTGTTCTCTTATATTCTTGCTTTTCAAATAGGTTGAATAATCAAAATTACCAGGAATATTCTTAACATCAAAATTTAAAACTTGACCTTTAAACTTGACAAGCATACCTAAACCAAAGTCGCTTGTATCATCTAGATAAAGATAGTAATAGCTTCCATCCTGTCTTATTAACAAACGATCGTTTTCAATTTCAGTTATTTGTCCTTGAGACACTTCTTTCTTCTCATTAAGAAAATTTATTCTAAAGGCTAGAATTCCAAATATAATAAATGAATAAATAAGTAAGTTTTTGCTTGCCTTGAAAAGGTATGCAAGTTCAATTAATAATAAAATAATAGCTATATATGAGCTTTTAGTTAAAATAAACAAGCAAGAAGTAATTGCAAGATGAATAAACTTAGAACTATCCCACAGTAATAAAGTCTTTAATCTGTTCATAAACAGTTGTTTTTATACCAGAAACAAATTGAATTTCTTCAATTGTATTAAAATCACCAAATTCATTCCTATAATCGATTATTCTTTGCCCAAGAATTTCGCCAATACCTTTTAGAGTTTGTAATTCTTCTAATGAAGCGGTGTTAATATTTATTAATTCAGAGTCAAAATCAATTGGTCGGTAATCATCAGTAATTTCGCTCGGAATAAAAACTACGCTGCCTAAAACTAAAGTTTGATTATAGTTTATATTACTAGGATCAGCACTTTCAGTTAATCCTCCCGCTAGGTTGATCAAATCCTTTATTAAAATATCCTCATCGACAAGATAAACTCCAGGGTTATTAATTTCACCCTTAATAGAAACATATATTTTTTCTTTTTCAATAATTTTTTCAATAAAAATTATATCGCCATCAACCAAGTCTCTTGACAGATTAAGTTTAGTTAAATCTGCAGTATCCTTTAATCCTCCCGCTAACTTTATTAAGTCAGACATGTTAGACCCTTTGGGGATTTCATAGATATTAGGATTATTGATTTCACCGCTAATTGTTACTAAAATTTTCTCGATTATTTCTTTTGCAGGAATATTAATCATAATACCATCATAAAGTTCTAAAGAAGTATTAAGATTAGTTACATCAGCATTTTGAGTTAAACCTCCAGCTAAATCAATCGCTTCAAATACTCTGGTACCTTCTTTGATTTTATAGACTCCCGGAGAAGACACTTCACCTTTAATATCCACATAAATATAATTAAAGGTTTCCGTATTAGAAGTATCAGAAAAGCTTTCTTTAACTAAAGAAGGGATGTTTATTTGCATTCCGTCTTCTACTCTTGTAGCGAGATTAATCTCCGAAATATCAGCATTTTCCATTAGTCCACCAGCTAAATTTATCAGTGTCATAACAATTTCATCTTCTTCAATTTGATAAACTCCAGGGAACTTAACCTCACCTCTTATCTCAACAAAATATGCCTCTTCTTTAACATAACTTGTATCACTGACTGTTTCTTGATAGGGTTTGTAAATTTCAACTTCTTGATTCTTTTCTTGCCCAAAATATAAAAAGCCAATTATACCAACAATTATTATGATATATCCAAAATACTTCTTCATGAGTCTTCCTCCTTAACTTTATAAAAATAGTACTCATAAGAAGTATTTTTTCTTTTTTAAGAATAAAAAAAAGATCAAATTATTTTGATCTCTCTTCTTTCTGTACAACATATATCGTTCTTTCAGGTAATGATTTAATTTCTATAATCTTAAAACCAACCTTTTTAATTATAGCTTCATAAGCTTCGCTTTCATGAGTCTGTTCATAAATTTTCACTTCTTCAAACTTATCTTCAAGATTAATAGTTATTGTATGAACTATACTATGTTCTTTATCTCCTTTATGACTTTCCCAATGAAAATTAAATTCCTCATCATCTTCTTTATATCCGTCAAAAGCATCTATGAATTCTACTGATAATACATCAAAGATAAAAACACCGTTAGGTGATATCGAGTTGAATATATTAGTAAAACCAAATTCAACGTCTTCAAGATCTGATAAATGATTTATTACATCCATTGATGCAATAACAATATCAAACTCAAAGTCAATCGGATCAAGCATATCATACATAGCTATTTCTAGTTCAACATCTTCTTGTTTAGCTCGATAATCGACAATATTTAACATTTCTTCCGAAAGATCGGTAGCTACTACATTATATCCTCTTTTTGCAAATTCAATAGCTAACCTTCCGGTGCCACAGCCAATATCCAGCAGTGTGCCTAAAGAAGAATATTTATTAACAAGATCTAAATATTCTTGATAAACCACTTCATCGATAAAAGAGTCATAAAAGGTGGCTAATATATCGTATTCGGTCTCATACATATAATCTATACCTCTACTCTTTTTCTTTCAAAAAACAATTTCTCTATTTGATAATATTCTCGTTCATCCTTATGCATAACGTGAATGATGATATCTTCTAAATCAATAAGCAACCAATGGTTATCATCGGCTCCTTCAATATGAAAATTATTAATTTCCGGAAAAGCTTGTTTAATATGGTTTATTGCTGCATGAACTTGCCTTTCGGAAGTTGCGGTAGCAATTATTTGATAATCAAAATATGGTGAAAAGTCTTGAAAGTCATAAATAATTATATCTTTCAATTTTAAATCAGCTAAAGCATCATAAACTCGCTTAAGTTTATCAGTCATTAAATTCCTCCTTTTGACTTTCATAAGCTTTTATTGCTTCTATGGTTAATGGTGATATTTCTCGGTTATTTCTTTTTAAATACTCTTCAGTTTTTTTCATTACTAAGTAAGTAGCCTTATCTAGGTCTTCTCTAGCAATTTGTCTTAATCGTTCATCTTTAAAATCTCTCGATTCCTCAGTATAATCAGCAACAAATATAACTTTTTCTAACTTACTCATTCCTTTTCTGCCACTGCAATGATATGCTATCGCATTTAGAATATCTTGGTCGGAAATTTCAAACAATTCCTTAGTTAAAGCACAAGAAGAATATGCATGTAAACATGGTTTGGGAACTGTTTTAAGAAAGTTATTGGAAAAAACTTTTGAAGCTAAAGTGAAGTTTTCTTCAAAATTAAGTTTTTTTGTTGCATCATGTAATAATGAGGCAATAGTGATTTTATCTTTATCAACACCAAATATTTCTCCTAAATCAAGAGCTTCTTTTGTAACACAGTTTATATGTGATAATCGGGCTTGATCAAAGAGAAATTCTTTTTCTAAATATGTTTTTATTCTATCAATTAATGATTTATCTATCATATGATTGCAAGTCTTGTATATACACCGACAACAAATGGTGCATATGCTCTAACACAGAATGGGGCTCTGATTGTTACAAATCCCAAGCCACTAAAAACAATGTCATATTTTTGATTGTCTCTTACTCTAAATTCATGATATATCCATTTTGGAACATCTTCTTCCTTATTAAAAGGCGGAGATAATAATGAATATAATTTGTCAACGTAAAGTTTGTCAGCTTTAGCTGTCTTAGTACGATGAATGTTTAAGGTATTAGCGAAATATGTAACAACACTAATAACGTCCCCGGTTTCTCCGGAAATGATATCCAAACGAGCTAGACCACCGAAAAATAGTGTTTGACCTTCATTTAGTTGATATATCATCGGCTTGATTTCTCTAGTCGGTACGGTAAGTTTATAAGACGGTCTTGTTAGGTAATGCATATATTGATGTTTATTTATTACCCCAGGAGTATCATAAATATATGAACCGTCAGTAAGTTGAAAACCAATTAAACCAATGGTTGTTTGTGGAGATAAGGATTCAGTGATAATATCTGAAGCTGCCCCTAGATATCTCCTTAGTATTTGATTGACTATTTTTGATTTACCAACATTGGAAGATCCCACAATATAGACGTTTCTGTTACCTTTATATTGATATATTTTTTCCATTAATTCGTCAAAATTATCTCCATACTTGGCAGATAAAAGAACTGAATCCAAAACAGTAAAGCCTTGCGAATTCAACATGATTTGTAGCCAATTTAAGATTCTTGAAGGTTTAACGTTTTTAGGTAAAAGGTCCATTTTATTCCCAACTAAAATAACATCTTCATTTCCGGTTAATTCTTTGATAGCCGGAACAAAAGAACCTGAAAAGTCAAAGATATCAACAATCTTTACAATTAAGGCATCTTCTTTCTTGATTTTTTCAATAACATTTAAATAATCTGAATTAGATACAGCATAAGGAAAACTTTCAGAATAATGGCGAATTCTAAAACATCTTTGGCACACTATTTCAGAAGGATCTTTGCTTCTCCATAAATCATCGCTAACATATCCCGGTAAATTTTTATCTTTGTTTTGTATTTGTGCTCCACAACCCTTGCAAAACATTTCTGACATCTGCTTACCTCTTCTCTTGTAATTTTAATCTGTTATAAAAATCTGGATCATTTCTCCTTAAACGCTTTAATATATTTCTTTCAAAATGTCGATTAAATTTTGTATACCACTTCTCAGTTTTTCTTTTAATAGCATCGACGACTATTACATAAAATCCCATTCTTTTACCGCCTAAAACATCTGTCATAAATTGATCACCAATCAAGCAAACAGTTTTAGGGTCAGGGTGTCCTACTTTTCGTAAAGCTCTTCTGAACCCTGATTTAAATGGCTTTTGCGCACTATAAACATAACGGCTTTCAACTGCATCAGCAAATAATTTAACTCTTTCTTTCTTATTATTCGAGATGATAAACACATTAAACCCTATTTCATGTAACATATTAAATAGATTTAATGTTTTTTCATCGGCTGTATTTATATCATATGGTATTAACGTATTATCTAAATCGATGAAGATATTTTCAATACCGATTTTTTTTAGAGACAAAAAATCTATATCAAAAACTGTCTTTTTGTAGTCATCTGGATAGAAATATTTTTTTCTAAATAGTAATTCAATCATTTTTTTCCTCCAAATATCAATTCTATTATACATAATTTAATAATAAATGTCTATTTTTTTTCATTCAAGCAAGATTATGATAAAAAATATAGGCCTTTATAAAAAAAGCCTATATATCAATCTTTTTAACTAAATCATTAATATTTTTTCGCAACTCTTTATAATCAGGTACGTATTTATATAAAAGACTATAAAAAGATTTTTGATGATTAGCAACATTTAGATGTACTAATTCATGAATTAAAACAGCTCTTAAATATTTTTTATCAAATCTAGCCAAGATACTGTTTAAGTTAATTTTCCTAACAGATGTATTACAACTACCTAACCTTGATTTCATTAATTGTGATTTAAAACTAAGGTTTACAAGGTTTATTTCCTTCATTTCGCTTACTAAATTAACCATCAAATGATTAATTTCTTTTATTACTTCTTGTTTATAAAACTTCTCAATGTCTTTAGCTGTAAAAGTTTTGGGAATATTAACCTTTTGTTCATCAAACTCAATGTTTAATCCATCATATTTATTTATCTCATATTCAAATCCCCATAAATTGAATTTATCGGTATCATATAACGGTTTTTTGATAATATCTATATGTTTTAAAATAAAAGATTGATGTTTAATTAAAAATCCTTCGATATCTGTTTTTAAAAACGATTTAGGTGCAGTGATATTCACAATATTATTTTTAACTCGCAAATAAATATTTTTATTGTTCTTTAAAAAAACTTGATAATAAACTAATTTATTATCAAGTAATATTTTATGCATCAACAACCTCAAGGAATTTTATTACAAACTCACTTGTTTTATAAGCTACTTCTTTAACAACATCGCGGTAACCTTTAGGTTGATTAGCCGCTTCAATAATATCGGAAATACCCCTTAAAGAAACAAAAGGAATATTAAATTTATAAGCTGTTAAGGCAATAGCCATGCCTTCCATTTCTACACCCAGAATATCACTCACTTGTTTTTGAATCTTATTTATATCTTTCTTTTTAGTAACGAACTTATCTCCTGATACTAAATTTCCAATGTGATATTTATAATTCAAATTTTCACAAACTGACTTTGCTTTTACAAGATATGATTCATCAATCTCTACAATCAAAGGATCATTTCCCATTTTCCCATATGGCACATCATCAATTTCGGTTAAAGAAACATCAAAATATGATATACCTTTAGCGATTACAAGATCACCTACTTTAATTGGTGAAAGCCCTCCGGCTACGCCTGTATTAATAACCAATCTAACGTTAAAATGGTTAATTAAAATAGTGGTTGTGATCGTAGCGTTCACTTTACCAATACCAGACTTGACTATAACTACGTTATGATTTTTAATTTTTCCTATATAAAATGTTTTATCAGCAATAATTTCTGTTCTAGCAATAATCATATTAGTAAAAAAATTATTTAATTCATGATCAATAGCACCAATAATTCCAATCATATTTTTTCACTCCTAAAGCATAAAAAAGAGAAAAAAATTTCTCTTATTTTACATCAATTATTTCTACAGTAATTTCTTGGCCGGTTTCTGACTTATAAGATACTACTTTACCTTTTTTAGAACCGATAATAGCTTTGCCCAATGGTGATTCATTAGACACTTTTCTTTGCATTGGATTAGCTTCTAACTTACCGACAACAGTAAATTCAGTTTCCATATTATTGTGCTTGAATTTAACAACAACTGTTTTACCCATACCGATAATTTTAGAACGATTATTTTCTTTAATAATCTCTGAATTTTTTAGAATGTTTTCAATTTCTTTAATTCTCGCTTCAATTCTCGCTTGTTCTTCTCTAGCTGCGTCATAATCTGCGTTTTCAGAAAGATCTCCTTGAGCTCTAGCTTCTTTTAAAGCCTCAAGATTAGCATTCCTTTTTTCGCCTTTAAGTTCATCTAATTCTTGTTTTAATTGTTCGTAACCGGCTTCGGTTAATTTATAAGTATTTTCCATATTTAACTCCTTTTTTAACGTTTTATATTATAACATAGATTATTTTTTTAAGATAGTGCTTATTTTTGCCTTTATAATATCTACAGCAACATCATGAGAATAATCATTAGGAATAATTATATCCGCATATCTTTTACTAGGTTTTACAAAAGCATGATGCATTGGTTTAACCGTTGTTAAATATTGATTTAAAACATTTTCTAATGTTCTTCCTCTTTCAGTTGTATCTCTTCTGATTCTTCTAATTAGTCTTGTGTCATCATCAGCTTCAACATAGATTTTAATATCCGTTAAGCTTCTTATTCTTTCATCTTCTAAAACTAAGATTCCTTCAAGAATAATTATTTGAGAAGGATTGATGCGTTCTGTAATTTTAGTCCGATTTAACTCAACAAAATCATAAGTGGGTTTATCGATAGTCTTACCGTTGATCAAATCTTTAATGTGTTGAAAAAACAACTCATTATCTAAAGATAAAGGGTGGTCATAATTAACCATTCTTCTTTCTTCAATGGTTTTATCACTTTGGTCTTTATAGTAATCATCATGACGAATCACTTCAACTAACTCATCTTGTAAATTGCTCATAATCTTATTGACTACAGTTGTCTTACCGGAGGAAGAACCTCCTGCTACTGCAATAACTACTGGTTTACTCATTTTCCACCTTCCTTATCATTGAATATTTAGGTGCTCTTACTAAACATTTAAGATAAATTTTTTGTAAAGGATGTCTAGCTGCATCTAAACAATTAAAATCTTCATCATAAATTTCTTTAACTTTAAACTGGATAGTCGTCTTATCGGGTGTAAAAATTTCTAATGTATCACCTGGACTAAAATAGTTGCGCTGTTCTAAAATCAAATATTTATTTTCATCATCATAACCCATAACCATTCCTACAAATTCTTTTGTAGGAATTTCACTTCTTTGATTATATAATTGCTGCTCAATAGTCGTATCTCCAGCAAAGAATCCGTATGAAGTCTGTCTGTTTTCCGCCTTTTGAATCTCATTTTGATAAAATGCGAGATCTCTCATGCAGCCATTATAATAATCATCTATTAGCATTCTATAAGCACTAACCACAGTTGCGATATAATGAATAGATTTCATTCTACCTTCTATTTTTAATGAACTAATATTAGCATCTAGTAAATCTTTAATATATGACGTCGCTTCTAAATCTTTGGAAGACATTTGAAAATCATGATTTTCTGAAAGCAATTTGCCGTTTTCATATAAATCATATAACCAACGACAAGTATGGGCACATCCGCCTCTATTAGCATCTCTTAAAACTGTGTAATTAGATAATGTACAGCGGCCTGAATAAGAAACACACATTCCTCCATGAATAAAAACTTCCAAATCTGTCAAAGAATTCTTTTGAACCTCTTTGATTTCTTCCATTGATAATTCTCTGGCTAAAACTACCCTTTTTACACCTTCTTTATAAAAATAATTAGCTAAAGCAGAATTTGATAAAGAGAATTGGGTTGAAAGATGGATTTCTAAATTGGTTAATTCTTTAGCCCTTTCAATAACTACCATACTTGAACAGATAATTGCATCAACATTTATTTTCTCCAAGTAAAGCAAATACTCATCTAAACCAAAGATGTCATCATCATGGAAAACAATATTCATAGTAACATATACTTTTTTATTCATTTCATGTGCATAATCAACTATCTCTTTGATTGTTTCTAATCCGAAATTTGAAGCTCTTGCTCGTAAAGAGAATTGTTTCCCACCAATATAAACCGCATCCGCGCCATATAATAATGCGATTTTAGCTTTTTCTAAATTTCCTGCTGGCGCTAATAATTCAGTTTTCATCGCTCTTCACCCTTTAATTTTTCAGTATAGAGATAATAAAAACCTTTATCATATTTTTCTTGATATTTAGCAATAAAATCTTTTGCTTTTTCTTCATCTTTATAACTTAAAATACTATCATAATATTCATCATCATAAAGAAAGATTCTTTCAATAAAAAAGTCATCTAAATAAGGTCTTAGTTCTTTTACTTCCGCAAAAGATTCTAACGCTTTATCACGGAATATATGAGTTCCTCCGTTATCCTCAAGAATCGGATAAAGACTATCAGGTCTTTTTTCTTCAGTTAGACGGAAATTATAATTATCTAAAATATCGATTTTTTCTTCTTCTTTGAATTTGAAATAATTGGTAATCAATTTTCTTTTTGAGTAAAACATATCAATAAAGCCATGTCCAACTAGAGATAATTCAGTCTTTTTATCTTTAGCTATATTCAAAATTTCCGTTAAAGTAATCTCCTTAGATATCGTAATACCTTTTAGATGTTTTCGGCTAAAATATTCATTATCAAAACTATTGGTGTTCATTGTTCCCGGTTGGTAAATTATCTTATCGAGTACACCGATTTCTTCTGCTTTTACCATCACGGTTAAATCGCCGCAAACAATTCCATCAACATTCTGTTCTTTCGCTATTTTAAGCCATTTACCTAAAAAAGGCAAATCAATTTCATGAATCATTTTATTCATTAAAAGATATACTTTACCATGTCTTTTAATTTCAGAAATATCTTTATGAATATCAAGACTTATTCTCTTTACAGCTAGAGGTGTATCAACCAAAAAAACATCAACACCCAAGTTGATTAATTTATTCATTTCTTCTAGATTTTTAAGTCTCGCTACTATTCTCAAGATTTACTTCACCTATTTCTTGATTGATATTGATAATCCATCTCCAATATCATATATATATGTTTCAAACTCTTCGTGATTAATTAATTCTTTATTAAAATTATCTATCTTCTTCACTAAACTTTTAAGTCTCTTTGAATCTGTTTTTTCAGGATTTTCAACTAAACCATGAAAAAGCAAGTTATCACAAACAATAATTCCTCCAGATTTCAAGTTTCCTTTAAAGTGTTCAAGAAACTTTAAGTACTGAGCTTTAGCTGCATCAATAAATATTAAATCAAAACAATCGTCTAATTTAACATTTAAGGCATCATCATTTATCAAAAAAACTCGTTCTTCTAATTTAGCTTTTCTTACATTTTCAACTGCTAAAAGATAATTTTCTTGTTCACGCTCAATACTCGTGATATTCGCACAGGTATTAAGCGCCATCATGATGGCGCTATATCCTATGGCAGAGCCTATTTCTAAAACATTATTTGTCTTAGAAAGCTTAATCAACTGAACAAGAAGATTAATTCCTTCTTCACTGATTATTGGCGTATTTCTCTCATTAGCTTGTTCTAAAATCTCTTGTATAACTAAGGAAGATTCTTGTTTGTTGATTTCTTCTAAATACTTATTCATGTTTTTCATGATCGTGATCTTCATCATGATCATGGTCATGTTCTTCTTCGTCTTCTAAGAAACTTTCAAGTACTTCTTCAACTAAATCCCATTCTTCATCAGTTTCAATTGGGCTTAAATTTCCTTCATCACCATCTTCAGGGTTAAAACTAGCTGCGAAATATTCGCCAGTTTCATCATCCTTTAATTGATAAACTAAATAAGACTTACCAAATTCTTCTGACTCAAATGTCATAATTATCAATGCTTCCAATTCATTTCCTAACTCATCTGTAATAATTAAAGTATCATCATATTCTTGCATTTTTAATCTCTCTTTCTGCTATCCAAATAGCTTTGCAATATTATTGTAGCTGCAACAAAGTCAACTTTTGTTTTTCTTTTTTTTCGGCTTAAATTAGCTGATATCATTACAGATTCAGCCATCTTGGATGTTAAGCGTTCATCCCATAGTATAACTTCTTTATTAAATTTTTCTTCAAGTTTAGCTTTAAAATTAATAGAAGATTGTGCTTGAAAGCCTAAACTTCCATCCATATTCTTCGGCAAACCTAAAACAAAACAATTGATTTCTACACCTTTAAGTATAGCAAATAATTCATTTATTGCATAATCAAAATCATTATTTGTGAAAATAATTGTTGATAGTTTTGTAGCTATTGTCATTGAAGGATCTGACACAGCTACACCTAAAGTTTTAGACCCTAAATCTAACCCTACTATTTTCATTAGATTAGTCCCTTAACATAATCAATAGCTTCATCTACTTTTGTAACATCTTTACCACCAGCCTGAGCAAAATCAGGTCTTCCGCCACCGTTACCACCACATATTTGAGCAGCTTTCTTAACGATTTGTCCAGCGTTTAAATCTTTCAAATCGCTCTTGGCAACAAAGATAATCTTATCTTCTAAAACAGAAGCTAAAAAGATAAAGTCTATATCTTCATTTGCTAAATTTTCATCGGCTAACTGTTTCAACACTGATGCATTGATGTTGTCTAACTTGGCGATAATAGTATTTCTGATTTTAAAACTTAAGAGATCTGACACTGAATCTAAAGCTTTGTTTTCTTTTAAACGATTATATTCTTTTTCTAAATCCTTAACCGCAACTTGTGCTAGATGCAATTCGTTTCTTTTATTTATAACATCTTGATAACTGCCAAGATTTTCATCATTTTTCTTGAAAGAAAATTCTAATTCTAAATTTTCTGTTTTTGCTTTTGCTAGAATTTTATCCGCTTTAAATATCAAATTATCGATATCTTGATTTAATCCGACTAAGGAATCAGATAGAGTATTGACCATTTTATTAGCTACAGCTTCAATTCGATAGATTCCCGAACCAATCGATGAAATAGATTTAATCGCAAAATCGTTAATATCAGCTATATCTTTTACATGCGTTCCGCCGCATAAATCTAAAGTATATTTCAAATCGATAGTTCTTACCTTATCACCGTATTTTTCTCCAAATTCAGCTATTGCCCCTAATTTCTTAGCTTCATCAACTGTCATAATTTTCGTTGATGATTTATAAGTTTTCTTAATCATATTTTTAACAACTGATTCAATTTTTAGGATTGTTTCATCAGAGATATTCTCATAGTGATTAAAGTCAAAACGCAAACCCTCAAAACTAACGCTAGATCCTTGTTGAGAAACATGATCGCCTAATTCATCTCTTAAAGCCTTGAATAATAGGTGAGTAGCCGAATGATGATATTCCGTTAATTCTCGTCTTTCTTTATCAACTTGAGCAAAGACTTCCATACCTTCATAATTTGTTGATAATTCTTCATCGGTCTTATGCAAAAATTGTCCATTAGGTAATTTTTCTACATCGATAACGTTAAGTACTATTTTTTCATTAGTTATTTTACCATTATCAGCTAACTGGCCACCTGAAGTTGCATAAAATGGCGTTTTATCCAAAACTAATCCTTCTGGGAAAACCTTAATAATCTTTGCATTTACTTCTAAAGTATCATAACCGACAAATTCACTTTTTTCCAAAAAGTTTAAATACTCTTCATTTTGCCCAGCCATGGAATTAACATCACTTCTTGCGTTTCTTGCTCTTTCTTTTTGTTTCTCCATCTCTTCTCTAAAACCAAATACATCAACTTTATATCCCTTCTCTTCTGCATATTCCATTGTTAATTCTAAAGGAAATCCATAAGTGTCATAAAGTAAAAATGCATCTTGACCCGAAATTATTTTCTGACTTTGTTCCATAACTTCATTAAGTTTCTTTTCGCCAGCAAGAAGAGTTTCTAAAAACTTATTTTCTTCTGTTTCAACAATCTTTTTAACAATCTCTGTTTTGTTAACGATATATGGATAAAACGGTTTTAATATTTCTATCACAATATCAACTAAAGAAACTAAAAAAGGTTTTTCTATTTTTAACTGTTTACCATATTTAACAGCTCTTCTTAAAAGTCTTCTTAAAACATATCCTCTACCTTCATTAGAAAGCATTGCTCCGTCACTAATAGCCATGGTTACGGTACGAATATGGTCAGCTATAACCTTAAAAGATTTTTGTCCAGTATATTCAACATTAGCTATTTTTGAAATTTCATTAATAATCGGCATAAAAAGATCAGTTTCAAAATTGGTTTTTGCTCCTTGAATTACCGAAGCAAACCTTTCAAGCCCAGCACCGGTATCAATATTTTTAGAAGGTAATTCAGGATACTTACTTCTTTCAAGACCTTCTATTGCGTTATATTGTGATAATACGATATTCCAAAGTTCTACATAACGATCATTCTCAATATCTTTTTTTATTGATTCGGTTGTAAAATCGCCGAACTCTATGCCTCGATCAAAGAAAATTTCTGTACAAGGCCCGCATGGTCCAGATCCTATTTCCCAAAAATTACCTTCACTTGGAATTAAGTGTTCTTCTTTTACACCTAATTTTAACCATTTATTTTTAGTATCCAAATCAGTTGGATAATAAGTGAAAAACAGTTTTTCTATCGGAAAACCAAAATATTTATCACTAGTCATTATTTCAAATCCATACTCAATAGCTTCATCTCTAAAATAATCACCAATTGAAAAATTACCCATCATTTCAAAGAAAGTATGGTGTCTAGCTGTATTCCCAACATTTTCAATATCATTAGTTCTAATACATTTCTGAACATTTACAATTCTTGGATTTTTAGGTACTACTCGACCATCAAAATATTTCTTTAATGCCGCAACACCAGAATTCATCCATAACAAAGTAGGATCATTATTAGGTATTAAAGAAGCTCCTTCTTCAACCGAATGACCTTTACTTTTGAAAAAATTAATCCAAGTTTGTCTGATTTCATTCCCTGTCATATATTTCATATTCTCACCTCTTAAATAATAAATAAAAAGAAAATCGTCCTCTATTAGCAAAGGACGATTAAACGCGGTACCACCTTAATTCCAGATAACTGGCTCTTTAAGACTCTTAACGCGAGTGCACGTGTGTTTTTTTACACCTCTTCAGAAGGAGCTTCATAAATTTTTATGTTTAGTTTCACCAACCCTAAACTCTCTATTTTTGATAAATTTTTTATTACTAATCTTCATCGCTAGATTTAACAAAAATATTATACAATAATTACCATTCTTTTGCAAACAAATTACAAAAAATCTGCAATCTTTAAATTAGAATCTTCTTCATCATTTAAAGAGTTTTCCAAAAAGTAGTTTAAGAGAGTGTTTCTTTTTCGATCCATTCCCATAACACCTCTTTTATAAGCATCAAAATCACCAATCAATATTAATTTCTCTTTAGCTCTAGTTACAGCCGTATATAAAAGCTTTCTCCTAAGCATAATAGTATATGATTTTGAAAGCGGCAATATTACAGCTTTAAATTCAGAGCCTTGAGATTTATGAATCGAGACAGCATATGCCAAAGTTAGATTTTCTAAATCTTTCTTGCTATATTTGACAATATTCTCAGAAAAATCAACAATAAGCTCATCGTTTGGAGTAATACCTATGACTGTTCCTTGATCTCCGTTCATAATATTATCTTCCGGTTGATTAACCAGCTGCATGACTTTATCATTATACCAAAACTCTTTATCTTTGAATTTAACAGTATAATCCTTGTTAACTTGATTAAAAGTTTTTTGAATTAAATCGTTTATTCTATCAATTCCATTCATACCTTTATAAATGGGAATCAATACTTGGATATCATTAGCTAAGTCATATCCCTTATCTATAAGTTCAGCTATCTTTTCTAAAACTCTCACGCTAATATTGTTATCGCTGGCATTTAAAAATTCTTTGTCATAGTAATTGTGGAAGATATTTTCATTAATGTTTTTACTAAGGATGTCGTAGGCTAAAGAAATTATATGAGAATCAAATGCTTGACGATGGATAATATCAAGTTTAACTACATTGAAAAGGTTTGAACTAATTAGATTATTAAGTACATCTCCAGGCCCAACAGATGGTAATTGATTTGCATCGCCTACCAAAATGACTTTTGTACCTGAGCCAATCGCAGAAAAAAGTTTATTAGCTAGCAATGAATCTAGCATCGAAACTTCATCTATAATCAAAATCTTAGCTTCTAGTTCATTATGTTCATCATACTTGAAAGTACCTTCAAAATCGTAACCTAACAATTTATGGACTGTCGTTGCATTTAAAGATGTTGCTTCCGATAATCTTTTTGCAGCTTTACCGGTTGGCGCAGCTAACTTAATATGTTCTTTGCTTAAATTATTGTGAAGCATTCTATAAATATCTATAAGGCCTTTAATAACTGTAGTTTTACCAGTACCCGGTCCTCCGGTTATTATTGAAAAGTTATTGCTCAAAGCTGTGTAAATCGCTTTTTTTTGGGCTTTTGTGTAATTTATATCATTAAACTTTTCAAAATCCAGCAACAAAACTTTAAAGCTTTCTTCATCAATAGAATCAATCTTAACTTCATTGATTTTTAATACTTTTTTTGCTAAAGCTTTTTCAGAATTGTACAAGTACTTTAAAGCAATTTTATCATCTAAAAAGATAATTCTTCCTAAAGAAATTAGTTCATCTAATTGTTGATTCACTAATGATTCTTCCACATTAAAATCCGGGTTAGAATTCAAGTAAGAAACCGTATATTGAATCAATTTTGATTTTTCTAAATAAGTATCCCCATATTTATTCATATATTCTGATAATAAATAGTAAATAACAGCTGATATTCTCAAAGGTGAATCAAATTTAAAACCAATCTTTAGTCCTATTTCATCAGCTCTTTTAAAACCAATTCCTTCAATATGTTCCATTAAAATATAAGGATTTTCTTTGATTGTTCTAATTGTGTCAAGTCCATAAAAAGAGAAAATTCTTATTGCCATTTTCGGGGAAATATCAAAGCTATATAACCATACTAAAGTGTTTTCCATTTCTTTATTAGCAACTACTTCTTTAAAGATGGAATCTCTTAATTTTTCATTAATCTTAGGAACCTTATCTAAGACATACTTATCCTCAGCTATTAAGTCTAGAGCTGACAAGCCTAAAGTATCAATTATTCTTTGTGCTGTTTTTTGACCAACGCCTTTAAATAAATCACTTGATAAGTAATCCATTAAACCTTCGTATGTATTGTCTACCATTCTTTCAAATCGATTAGCATTATATTGAATCCCGTATTTAGGGTGATTTGTAACTTCCCCAAAAAAACGATAGTTAACACTATGCTCTAATTTAGGAAAAAACCCACAAACAATAATTGTGGGTTCATAATGAGCGATGTCTTGATCATCAGTATCAGTAATCTTTATTTTGATAACCGAATATGATGTATCTTCGCTATAAAATAAATATCTTTGAATATTTCCTTCAATATATGACATAAGACCTCATTTATTCCATAAATGCTTCAATATCTTTAATTTCTTTAATGATATCCTTACTTAAATTTTCATATCCATTCTTAGTGACTAAAATATTATCTTCAATCCTAATACCGATTTTTTCTTCAGAAACATAGATTCCTGGTTCAACAGTAATTATAGTTCCTGGAACCAAAGGTTCTTGATAAGTTCCAGTATCATGGACATCAAGTCCTAGATAATGGCTGACACTATGGTAATAATACTTGTCTATTTCGCTTTTTTCTTTAATTAGGCCTAAATTAATCATTCCTTCAGCCAACTTTTCTTTAGCAAACTCATTAAGTTCTTTAACAAAAATTCCTGGTTTAACCTTCTCAATTGTTTGTTTATTTACATCTAGAACCAATTGATAGAATTGTTTTTGGCGTTCACTAAATTTGCCATTAATAGGGAAAGTTCTACTAATGTCACCTGCATATAAATTTGATAAAGCGCCCAAATCCAATAATACTAAATTGCCATCTTTAATTTCTTGATTATTATCGACATAATGCAAAATTGTTGCATTTTCTCCGGACGCGACTATTGTGTCAAATGAAGTCCCTGAAGAACCACTAGTTTTAATCAAATATTCAAATAAAGCTTCTAACTCGGCTTCATTTATACCAGGTTTAGCTTTTTTTAAAATGCCTTCTATACCAATTTGTGTGTAACTTATAGCTTTTCTAATCTCATCAATCTCTGATTTTGATTTGACTCGGCGACAATTACTAATTAAATTATTAAGATCTTTAATAACTAGTTCTGGATAATTTTCGATAATATCTTGAAAATAAGAAAAACTAATTGGTTTTTTCATCTTTTTATATCTAAATAAATCTAAATATAAATTAGTTGGAGTTTTTCCTAATAAAGCGACTCTTGAGTCAGTAAGGATACGATTGGCAATAAAATCTTTAAAGTCTTGAACATAAAAAATATTTTTTTCCTCGATGCCAGAAACAAGACTTACTTCTTTTTTAGTCATTCTTTTACCTAACCACTTATCAGAGAAGTCAGTTTTTTCTTCAATAAAGATATATTCAAGATAAAGATCCCTATCCTTAGCTAAAAATAAGAAAAAGTTTTCTCTTTTTAGTCCAGTTAGATAATAGAAATGACGATTTGGGATATATTTATGAAATTGATCCCAAGTCTTATGCATAGCTTCTCCAGAAGCTAACAATGCGAAAGAATCTTCAATCAATTCATCTATCAACACTTTACGTCTTTGTATAAATTCAGCACTCTTCATAATTCTCACCTCAAAATTAATTATATCATGTTTAATAAATCTCTTCATCAATAAACTGATTAATTTTATCAAAAAGTTAATAATTACTCATTATCTTTAAAAATAGAATTTTCTTTATTTTTTCTTGAACGGAGATAAATAATCCATCCTCCTAACAAAGCAAAATAGACTAACATCATCCATAAAACATTCAGAGGGTGTGTTTGAATGTCAAAGATTGACCCTAGAAATATTAAAAATAGAATTATAATCAATCTTGATACAAGCGTTAGAAATATATATTTACTAGTTTTTACTTTTGTCAAAGAAAGAGCATAATTAAGAATTGACGAAGGTAAAAAGGGATTTGAAAGTAAAAATAAGACAACAATAGCTTTTTTTCCTTCAACAGCATTTAGAAATATTCTTCCATATTTATTTTCTCTTACTTTTTTCGCGAAATAATCAGCTACTGTGACTCGTATGATAATAAATATTAAAAACATACCTAAAAACGATCCTAGTACTGATAAGAAAATAGCTAGAATAGTCCCGTTTAAAGTTCCAAAAGCTGAAGAGAAAATACTTAAGTTAAACGCAACTATAATCGTTAAAGGGATTGAAGGTAAAATAGCTTCTAAGAATGGCAAAAAAATTCCGAAAAGAGGAGCTAACCACCCATGCTCAGAAATTAGTATTTTTATAGTTTCTAATAATTCAGTTAAAAAATTCATGATGATTACCTCAAAATTTTGGTTTAAAAAAAAGCATCCGAAGATGCTTTTTTAAGTTATATTATTTTGCGAACGCTTTTAAAGTTCTAATCATTTGCGATGTAAATGAATGTTCATTATCGTACCATGTTAAAACTTTAACTAATTGTTTGCCATCAACATCCATAACTTTTGTAGATTGTGCATCAAACAATGTTCCATATGTAATACCAATTGTATCAGATGATACGATTGGATCTTCAGTATACCCTACAGTATCAGATTTAGCGTTTTTAACTGCTTCATTGATTTGTTTTTCTGTAACAGGTTTTTCTAATTCAACTACTAGGTCAACGATAGAGCCAGTAATTACTGGGACTCTTAATGCAATTCCATCTAATTTACCTTTTAATTGAGGTAATACTAGACCTACTGCTGCAGCTGCACCAGTTGAAGTAGGAACGATATTAGCTGCCGCTGCTCTACCTCTTCTTGCATGAATACCCTTTTTGTGAGGGATATCAAGTGTTACTTGGTCATTAGTGTATGCATGTACAGTTGTCATATAACCTTTAACAATACCAAAGTTATCATCTAAGATTTTTGCGATAGGCGCTAAACAGTTTGTAGTACAAGAAGCTGCACTAATAATTTTTTCATCACCTTTCAATGTTTCATGGTTTACACCATAAACAATTGTTGGAATGTTTCCTTTTGCAGGTGCGGAAATTACAACTTTTTTCGCTCCAGCTTTTAGATGTTTTCCAGCGCCTTCTTCAGAAACGAAGAAACCTGTACATTCTAATACTACGTCAACATCTAAATCTTTCCATGGTAATAATTCTGGATCTCTTTGTGATAAAACAGGAATTTTCTTACCATCGACAATAATGTCTGTACCTTCATATGATACTTCTTTATTATATCTGCCCTGAGAACTGTCATACTTTAAAAGATAAGCTAATTGTTCTGCATCTGTTAAATCATTAATTGCTACAACATCAAAATCGCTGTTGCCAAACATAACTCTAAATGCTAATCGTCCGATTCTTCCGAATCCATTAATTGCTACTTTTACTGCCATAATATTTTTTTCCTCCTAATATTGAATACATATGTATTCTACTATAAATTTATGAATTTATCAATAATCTATCCTTAGTAAAGCGTTTTCAAAGCATTAAATGTATGAAAAATGTAAAAACAAATAAAAAACGAAGAAATTATCTTCGTAATTATATGTTGTTATATTTCTTCTCTTGCCTTATCCATTGCTTGTTTGATACATTGCTTATACTCACAATCATCTTTACACTCATCGCAAACAACAAATTTTCTAAACTCTCGAGGAATAAAAGCGCGTATTTCATCTTCATTATACCCCGTTTGCATAATTTGATCATTTATAATAATTGGTCTCTTTAAAATAGTAGGATTATCTATAATGAAATTTGCTAATTCTGAGAACTTCATTTCTTCTGGTTCAATTTGACTTTCTTTGAACACTTTTGATCTTGTAGATATAATATCTTCAAAGCCATTTTCAGAATATTTAAGCATATTGATTATATCATTTCTAGTTAATCTTATTCCAATAATGTTTTTTTCACGATAAGGTATTTTGTTTGTATCTAACCATTTTTTTGCTTTACGGCAAGAGGAACAACTTGAACTTGTATATAATGTTATCATATCATTACCTCGCTTCCTTACAATTATACCATAAACAAGGAGTTTTTGAATACATTTTTTTTATAAATGATGGTATAATATTAACAGTATTATCTATAGGAGGAAACATAATAAAATGAAATGGGATTTAACGTATCTTTTTAAAAACCTTGATGAATTTGAAAAAGGTTATAACCAATCTGTTAAAATTATTGAAGAGTTAGCTTCTTATAAAGGAAAATTAGCTGATGAAGAAAACTTCAAAGCCTTTTTATTGCTACAAAAAGAATTTGAAAAAAACGGTTTGAAAGTTTACCAATACGCTTCTTTATTAAGCGATTTGGACAAGAAAAACTCCGAGAATTCCGCTAGACTGCAAAAGGTTCAAATAGCCTTCGCCCAACTTCAACAAGCACTATCATTTGAAGAACCGGAACTTATTTCAATAGGCAAAGATAAAGTGATGTCTTTCATCGACAATAATAAAGAACTTGAGGAATTCCGCTTTCCAATGGAAAAATTGTTTAAAAGACAACTTCATGTTTTAGATGATAAAAGTGAAGGTTTATTAGCAAACTTTTCCCAATTGACTAATGCCGGAAGAAGTTTATATAGTTCTTTATCAGTAGCTGACGTTGAAGGCACAGACGTAATGCTAGATGACAAAAAAATCGTTAATATTACTAATTCCAATTATCGTGCTTATATTCAAAAAAGTAATTCACCAAGAGAAAGAAAAGATATTTTTGAAGCTGTTTTTTCTTATTATGAAGTTCATAAGAACACCTATGCTTCAATATACAAAACTGTTCTTGATGCTGACTTTGCTGAAGTTCAAGCCAGAAATTATAAATCTTCTTTAGAAAGTTATTTATTCAATAATGATATTCCTACAAGCGTATATCATAATTTAACTAAAGTTGCTAGAGAGAATACTCAAGCTATAAAAAAATATATAAAACTTAGAAAAGACTTTTTAGGGCTTGTTGAATATCATACATATGATCGTTTCTTAGATTTAGTTAAAACTGATAAAGAATATGAATATGAGGAAGCTAAATCATTATTCTTTAATTCAATCAAGCATCTTCCAGAACATTTCCAAGACAAAGCAAAAGATGTATTAAAGGATGGTTTCGTTGATGTTTTTGAAAAACCAGGAAAACGCACAGGCGCTTACTCAAGTTCAATGCCTAATCTTCATCCTTACATCCTTTTAAATTATGATAAGACTTTAGGAGATGTCTTTACTGTTGCCCATGAAGCTGGACATTCAATTCATTCCATGTATGCTTCTGAGACTCAACCATCAACCTTACAAAACTATACGATTTTCGTTGCTGAAGTTGCTTCAACATTCAATGAACATAACTTGCTTGATTATATAATCAATGAATCTAACGCTTCAAAAAATGAAAAAATCGCCCTTTTACAAAGAGCGATTGATGATATTCTAGCTACATTCTATCGTCAAACTTTATTTGCTATTTATGAACTTGAAACACATAAACTAGTAGAAAATCATCAACCTATCACTGCAGACGTTTTATCGAAAATCATGATTGATCTTTATAAAGAATTTTATGATTTAGATATTACTAAGGAAGAAGTTAAGCAATATGTTTGGGCTTATATACCTCATTTATTCTATACGCCTTTCTATGTATATCAATACGCTACAAGCTTTGCTGCTTCACTTAAATTATATGAAGATGTTAAAAATAGTGTTGAAGGTGCTTTTGATAACTATGTTAACTTGCTTAAATCCGGCGGTTCTGATTATCCTGTTAAACAACTTCAAAAAGCTGGCGTTGATTTAACTAAGGAAGATGCTTTTAAAGCGGTTGTTAACAGATTAAATGAATTAGTTAGTGAATTAGAACTTGTTTTAAATTCTTAACAATGATATAATCACTACATAAATCGATGATTTGGAAGTAGTAATCAAACTTTTTTAAAGAGGCTTCAAAAAGAGAAATGGCAATTTAGCTGAAATGTCATTAGGACTCTGTTTGATGAATGGACCAATGAGAGATGCTAATCACATTCGCTGAAAAGACAGCGTTATCAAATAAAGAGTGCTAGATTTATCTAGAACTAAGGTGGTACCACGGAATAATTCGTCCTTTCTTATATTTAAGAGAGGACTTTTTTTTATTTAAGGAGGAAAATATGAAAAGGATTGTGTCAGGAATTAAACCTACAGGAACATTAACTTTGGGAAATTATCTAGGAGCGATAAAACAGTTTGTCAAGTTGCAACAAGAAAGACAAGACGATGAGTTTTATCTTTTTGTCGCTGACATGCATGCTATAACAACAAGACAAGTACCTCACGAACTAAGAAAAAGGACCTTGGATGTTGCGGCTATGTATCTCGCTTGCGGATTAGATAAAAATAGAACAGTGTTATTTATTCAATCAGAAATCAAAGAACATGTTGAATTGGGCTATATTTTACAGTCCAATACCTATATGGGCGAACTTGAAAGGATGACGCAATATAAAGATAAGAGCCAAAAACAAGAAACTTCAATCACTTCTTCGCTTTTTACTTATCCTGCCCTAATGGCTGCCGATATCATTCTTTATGACGCTGATTATGTCCCTGTTGGTGAAGATCAAAAACAGCATTTGGAATTAACAAGGGATATAACAAATAGATTCAATAATTATTATGGGGATTTCTTTACTGTTCCTGAACCCCTTATACCTGAAGTAGGCGCAAGAATTATGGATTTACAAGAACCTAATAAAAAAATGTCGAAATCTGATGAATTTGACAAAGGTTATATTTCTATGTTTGATGATGAAGCATCTATTAAAAGAAAAATACGTTCAGCTGTAACTGATTCAGTTGCTAAGATTAATTATGATCCTGTTAATCAACCGGGTTTAGCTAATCTACTCACTATTTTCGCTTCTATTACCGATAAAAAAATTGAAGATATAGTTAAACAATATCAAAACTCTACCTACAAAGATTTCAAGGAAGATTTAGCTCAAGTAGTTGTTGATTGCATTATACCAATTCAAAATCGTTACCATGAGTTGATTAAATCACAAGAATTGCAAGATATTCTTGATAGCGGAAGAGATAAAGCCGCTGATTATGCTTTTAAGAAAATGCGAAAATGCAAGAGAAAAATTGGCTTAGGCCGTAAATAAAAATAAAACGCTTCTTTTTTAAGAAGCGTTTTTTTCTAGCTCTGCTTTATGTTTTTTAAGAATTTTAAAATTCCAGAATTGATTAAAGATGAATATAAATATCATTATAATTCCGACTACGATAAACATCAAACTCATATCATAATCAGCCAAAGCACCGATTATTGGTGCGAATATAACTAATAACAATGACGATAGTTGAGCTTCTATGCTTAATACGCTAGCTCTTTTTGTTTTATCAGAAGCGTTTCCGATTTCTTCAATCATCACTGGTTTTCTTAAATTAATGAAAACATAAATTAAGATAAAACTACCAAAAATCACAAAAAGATTAGTAGTGAAGAAACTTAAGAATATCGCTATTATAGCCGAAGAAATCCACATAATATTAGCTAAATCAAAATGATTTATATGTTTAGCTACTTTGTATGAATATCTACTTGCTAAAGAACTAATAAGATAGATAATCGCATAGATGATTCCGATATAGATTTTTAAATTTTCATCTGCCGAGAAATTTTGAAAAGCTACTAATCCAGCTCCAACAGAAAGTGCGATTATTAATGGTTGCACATAATCTTTTATACTCTTATATCCTGCTTGATACAAAGCTTCATCTGCAACCAATCTTCTGACATGACGATCTTTAAAAGTATATTTTATACTTTCAACATTTTGTTTAAGAAATTCCTTCAAATTAAAACTTGTTTCTCGTTTTTCATTTAAATAGTTTGGATATGAAGCAATGAGCAACATATCAATTAAATAAGGAATTATCGAAACTAGAAACAGATATTTTATTTCCGGTAAATAAATAACAAATACTATCGCAACAAGACTCATTACCATTGAACCAATTAAAGACATCGCTCTAGTTTGTCCATAAATTTTTGTTTTAGTGGCTTTGATATTATTGTGATCTAAGAAAGACATAATCATTGCTTTATGTGTACCTGATCTAAAAGCTTCACCTAATCCAAAGAGTATCATAGCTATGGCAAACATCCAAAAAGAAGTTGCGATAAAAAAGATAAAGAAAGATAGAATATAAAAAACAAAACACATAATCAATTCTACTTTTTTACCGTACATATCCGCAATTACTCCTGACGGTATTTCAAACACGTAAATCACAATCTCTCTAATGGAGATTAATAATCCTACATAGAAAAGACTTAATCCGCTGATAGTTAAATAAATAATCAAATAGGGTTCAAAGAATCTGAGATTCTTTAAGAACCCATACATTTCAAACTTAAATATTTGAAAACGAAAATCTTTTAATTTAGCCATTTACATCCTCCAAATAGAAAAAAGCATAACTATGCTTTTTACTTCATTTCATTAATTTCATTGATAACACGAGTTATTGCTTTATATGCCTCGTCTTCATCTTCGCCGTTAAAGAAAATCTTTATCGTCTTGTTTGCCGGGACACCTAACGACATAACTCCCATAATCGATTTCATATTAACTTTTCTTTCTTCGAATTCCATTATCATTTCCGATTGAAAACTATTGGCTTTTGAAACCAACTTAGTTGCTGGTCTAGCATGAAGACCATTTTCATATGTAATTTTAAATTTACCATCAATCATAATTTACCTCCATTTATATTCGAATTTATTTTATTCACAATTTCATTCACATCAAACGGCAAAGCCATTTTGACGTTGTTACCTGAGATAAAAACTCCTGTCGCTCCCATTGATTTAAATAAATCTGTATCAACTAAACCAATGTCTTTTACTTGGAATTTAATTCTTCTACCTTCATTACTAATCGCAATAATATTTTTATAACCACCAATATTATTAATGATTTCTTCAATAATTTTTGAGTCATCTATTTCTGGTTTAGCTTTAGGCTTAACTGCAACTAATCTTACAATAACCAATAAGATTATTGAAAATAAGATAACTGGCCACCAGTAATTATCATTAAGCCAATCAATAAATGCCAGCCTGCTTAAAACAAAATTCACCTATATCACCTCATGGATATTTTATCATAAAATGAATAAAAATATATATTTAAAAGAAAAATCATCGCTAATTTTTTATTGTAATTGCAAAGTTTTAATATATGTTATATAATTTTTCTTAGTGAAAGGAATGATTATATGTCTAAAATTATTGAAGCAGTTATAGAAATACCTATGGGAACACAGAACAAATACGAAGTTGATAAGGCAAGAAATAGGATCAAATTGAATCGTGTTTTATATTCAAAAATGACTTATCCGGCAGAATATGGATTTATTGAAAGAACATTAGCTGAAGATGGCGATCCACTTGATATCTTAGTCTTAGCTACCACTCAGACCTTTCCTGGATGCGTTGTTGACGCTCGAGTAGTTGGATATTTGGATATGTATGATTCTGGTGAAAAAGATGAAAAGATTATCGCTGTAGTTGATGCTGATCCTAGATTTGAAGATATCAACGATATCACTGATATGAAGGATCTACAATTACGTGAAATCAAACTATTCTTTCAAAATTATAAAGTTTTAGAACCAGGACATCATGTAAAAGTTTTGGAGTATTATAACAAAAATGCTGCAATTCAATTAATCGAAGATTGTCAAAAAAGGTATGTTGACAAATTAACTTCTGAAAAATAAAGTAAAGCCCCCAAATTTTAAAAATAAAGTTTGGAGGCTTTTTTTTATTGGTTATGAGTTATTTCACCATTAATCATAACCATCTTGGTCTTAGTTAAGTAATGGAAAGGATGTCCGTCCCAGATTACGATATCTGCATCTTTTCCAACTTCAATACTTCCGACTAAATGATCGATATGATTAATTTTAGCGGCATTGATAGTCACTGATTTGAAGCCGTCTAATTCATTGAGTCCTTCTCTAACGAAAATAGCAACTTGAGTTAGAGCGTTTGCTAAATGAATTACCGGATGATCTGTCATTATCGCAAAGTCAACGCCATGATCTTTAAGAATTTTGGCAGATGAAAAACTCTTGTTTCTAAGTTCATATTTTGATTTAGAACCTAATGTAGGGCCTATAATAACTCTTTGATTATGAGCTTTTAGATATTCTGGAATTAAATGTCCTTCAGTAGCATGTTCAATAGTAGCGTTTAAGCCAAACTCTTCAGAGATTCTAATCGCCGTGACGATATCATCTTGTTGATGAGCGTGAATTTTAACTGGAAAACCATTAAATACTCTTGATAAAGAATCCCATTTCATATTAAACTCTGGTTTCTTTGCTTCTTTGTTATTTTTTAAGTTTTCTTGATATTCATTCATTTTTTCTTGATAATCTTTGGCTTTTTGTAAAGCGTCTCTAATCAAAGCCGCTGTAGCCATTCTAGTTGCTGGAGTTTGACTTTTAGAGTTATATACTCTTTTTGGATTTTCTCCCAAAGCCATCTTCATTGAAGACTCTTTTACAACAACCATATCATCAACAGTCTTTCCATATGTTTTTAAAACAGTAAAAGTTCCGCCGATACAGTTTGCGCTACCAGGCCCTGTACAAACAGTTGTTACTCCCGACTCCATCGCTTCTTTGAAAGCTACATCCTGAGGTTTAATTGCATCAATAGCTCTCATTTCCGGAGTTATTGGTGAAGTCATTTCATTTCCGTCCGCTCCTTCAAAACCAATTGCTTCTTCAAAAATACCAATGTGGCAATGAGGGTCAACAATACCCGGAGTTACAAAGTTTTTTAAAGCATCAATAACCTTTACTCCCGGGTAATCATTCTCATTAAGTTTACCTATTTTTTTAATCTTTTTCCCATCAACTAAAATATCAACTATTTCATAATTGATTTCAGCCATGCTAAGTAAATTAGCGTTTTTAATTAAATACACAAAAATCATCCTCTCTTTATAATATTAATAAATAAGTTAGTTCCTTTGATAAGTGCTTCTTCGTTTAGATTAAATTTGCTATTGTGTATATTATAATTTTCTTGGTTAATTTGTTTTACACCTAACCATGCAATAGCACCTTTTTTTAGATTAATATATTTAGAAAAGTCTTCAGCTCCCATTGAAGCTTCTTCAAGTATCGTAATTTTATCAAAAACATTTTTCCCTGATTCGATAACTTTATCTACTTCATCCTTAGTATTAACAGTTGGATCATATCCTTTTTGATAAATATAATCAAAACTTCCGCCATAGCTTCTAGCTACGGAGTCAGCTAAAGTTCTTATTTCTTCTTTAATAAAATTTCTAACATCTTCATTAAAAGTCCTTACAGTTCCTTGTAAAGAAGCGCTATCAGGTATTATATTAAAAGAAGTTCCGGATTTAACTTCACCTATAGTGACAACAGCTGTTTTAAGAGGATTAATCTTTCTAGAAACAATAGTTTGCAATCTCATAATGAAATCGGCTTGCATAACAATGGGATCAATTCCTAAATGAGGATAAGCAGCGTGAGCGCCTAAACCGTTAAAGGTGATATTTATCGTATCTGCAGCAGCTAATGCATTACCATAATTAATAGCAAGTTCGCCTGTCATATATTCAGGACTGACATGTAAAGCATAAAACTCAGCTACATCATTTAAAATCCCTGATTCAACGATATAATATGCTCCTCCAGGTTCGGGTCCTTCTTCGGCTTCTTGAAAAATAAATTTTACAGTTCCCAACCACTCATCTTTATTTTCCATAAGATATTTTGCTGTACCTAAAAGCATTGCGGTATGAGCGTCATGCCCACAAGCATGCATAACTTTTTTGTTCTTTGAACTAAAAGAAAGATTAGTTTCTTCCTCAATATTAAGCGCGTCAAAATCAGCTCTTAATCCGACTATTAAACCCGGTCCATTTTCAATTGTTGCGACAATCGAATGTTTACCGGCAGTCTGAATTTTTTTAAAACCGATATTTTTAAGTTCTTGTAAAATATAACTACTTGTCTTTTGACAATTAAATCCAGTTTCTGGATATTGATGAAGATGTCTCCTAACCTCTAGGATATATTTTTCAAGGTTATTCATGAGAAGTTCTCCCTTCCATTTTAATTAGATATTTAGATCCAAACATTCCAACTACAAGAGCTATAATACCCCCTGCAACTGAAAAGATATTGTCACCTATAAAAATAAGTAAATTCTCATAAATAGGAACTTGTTCCGAGAATGAACTAGCTGTAGAAGGATCTTTTATTTCTAAGAAAACGCCAATAAGACTAGCGATAATAAATCCTAAAATAGCAAAATAAGTTTCTTTGGGAAACTTAGATAAAGATATTGAGATCAGTTTACTGAATAGCATTATTCCCGCTAAAGCACCTAAAGCAAAAGGAATAATGACTTGTAAATTATATGCCAAGCTGCTGAAATCTAAAATATTACCAACAACATTAGAAACAATAGCTGTATAGAACCCTAAAACTAAAAGAACCGCTGAACCGGAGATGCCTGGAACTATCATGGTTATGGCAGATATCATACCAAGAGAAAATATTAAAAGATAAGTCCAAAAACTAAAATCAAAATAATCTATCCCTACACCAACTTTTGTTTTATCAATAATGATAATAAATATTAATAAAGCAAAAGAAAGGAAAAAAGCAATTCCTGTAGATAAAGTAATTTTTTTAACGTTAGCTTTTTGATAAATATATTTTATTCCTCCTAAAATAAGACCTAGGAAGAAAAACAAAACAATAAATGAATTCCAATTAAGTAAAATGCTGAATAATTTAGCTAAAGAAATAACGGATATGGCAATCCCTAAAAATACTGGTATTAGAAACTTAACTGAGTTTTTAAAATCTGAAAAAACATTACTAATAGAATCAAGTAATTTTTGATAAACCCCTAGGTAAATCGCTAAAGTTCCACCACTAACACCCGGGATTATAAAAGCAATTCCTATTAAAAAGCCTTTTAATATTAATATTAAGAACATACTATTTCTCCTCGCTTACATAATCTCCAATCAAATCATAACCATAAAAACTTGTTATTAAAACATCAACAAAATCGCCTATTTCTAATAACTCTTCAGATTGAAAAACAATCATTCCATCAATATCATCTGGTGCGAAAGCATATGATCTGCCATAATAAAATTTCGTTTCCGGATCATAGTTTTCAATTAAAGTTCTATGAATTTTTCCCACTTCAGCTTTATTCTTTTTTCGGGAAATTTTCTTTTGCAACTTCATTATTTTTTCGAGACGTTCTTCTTTTAATGATAAATCTGTTTTATCTTCGAAATCAAAAGCTGCAGTATCTTCTTCTTTAGAATATACAAAAACTCCTAAACGATCAAACTCGATTTCTTCTGTAAATTGATATAATTTTTCAAAATCCTCATCGTTTTCATTTGGAAAACCCACAATATAGGTAGTTCTTAGAATCGCTTCCGGCATCATTGTTTTAATCTTTTTAAAAAGATTACGAATGAATTCTTCATCGCCTCTACGGTTCATAGCCTTTAAAACTTTGGAAGATATATGTTGAATAGGTATATCAAAATATGGTACCACTAACGGATTATCTCTTACAACTTCTAATAACTCATCAGTAATTTCATCAGGATATAAATATAAAAATCTAATCATTTCTACGCCTTGAATTTTCGATATTTCTGTCAGTAATTCTGGTAATAAACTTTTCTTTTCGATATTTAAATCTCTACCAAACCTAGTCGTATCCTGAGATATAAGATTGATTTCTTTAGCCCCGTTTTCAATAAGCTTTTTGCACTCATTTACAACCTCTTCTAGAGGTCTTGATCTAAATTTACCTCTGATTAAAGGAATAGCGCAATATGTACAATTATTATTACATCCTTCTCCTATTTTAACATAAGGGGAAAACTGTGAAGTAGTTAGCAAGCGATTTTCATATTTTAATGGTAAAAATTTTAAATTATCTGCACTAAAAATTTCATTTAGTATTAAATGAATTTTCGGGTAATCTTTAAGGGTAATAATCTTATCAATAAAAGGCATCTCTTTTTCAAGTTCTTCCTTGTATCTTTCAGCGTAACAACCAACCACAATTAGTTTTTTGCCATAATTATGCATTTCTTCAATCGTTTCTAATGATTCTTTTTTAGCGGGTTCAATGAATCCGCATGTATTAACAAATATAGCATCAGCTTCACTAGGGTCTTGAACCATTTCACAACCAGCATTCTCTAATATTGAAAGGATCATTTCTGAATCCACTAAATTTTTTGCACAACCCAAACTTATAAATCCAATTTTCATTATATTCCACCTTTTGTTTATAGTAAATATTATACAGTTTTTATCTTTCTTTTAAAAGAAAAAGAGGAAAAATCCTCTTTTTTATGTTGGTTGATTTAAAAATTGAGAATTATAGAGATCTGCATAAACTCCGTTTTTCTCTAACAATTCTTTATGATTGCCTTGTTCAACAATTCTACCGTGATTCATAACTAATATAAGATTAGCTTTTTTGATAGTTGAAAGTCTATGAGCAATAACAAAACTTGTCTTGCCCTCCATCATGAAATTCATGGCGTTTTGAATATAACTTTCTGTTCTAGTATCAACGCTTGAAGTTGCTTCATCCAGAATCAAAATTTTAGGATTAAAAAGAATAGCTCTAGCAATAGTCAATAACTGCTTTTGACCTTTTGAAATATTATCGGCATCTTCTTTAAGAATAGTATCATAACCTTTAGGTAAAGTTTCAATATAGTGATGTACATGAGCTTGTTTACAAGCTTCAATAATCTCTTCATCCGTTGCATCAGGTTTTCCGAAAGCAACATTATCTCTAATTGTTCCAGCAAATAACCAAGTATCCTGTAAAACCATACCAAATTGTTTTCTCAAAACACTTCTAGGGTAATCTGTTGACTTAACTGAATCTATTAAAATATTACCTTTTTTAACTTCATAAAAACGCATTAACAAATTAACTAAAGTAGTTTTACCAGCACCTGTAGGTCCAACAATTGCAATTTGTCTTCCCGGGTAAACCTCTAGATTTAAGTCTTTAATCAATTCTTGATCTTCATCATATGAGAAATCGATATCTTTGAATTCCACATGTCCGTTAAACTCTTCTTGATCAAAATCAAGTTTTATTACTTCTTGATTTTCTTCGGCCTCATCCAAAACTTCAAAGATTCTTTCAGCACCCGCAATAGTTGATTGTAATTGATTAATAACATTAGCGATATTTAAAATTGGATCAACAAAGTTTCTTTGATACATAATAAAAATAGTAATATCACCAACTAATAACGGATTAGTAGCACCGGCTAAAATACCACCAACAATAACAACGGCCACATAACCAATATTAGAAATAAATTCCATAATCGGTCTAATCAGTCCGCTTAAGAATTGTGCTTCGCGCATATCTTTAGCTAAGTTGATATTTATATCTTGAAACTCATTAAAAGAATCTTCTTCTTTGCCAAATAGTTTAACGATTTTATTAGCAGAGAAAACTTCTTCAATATTACCATTTAAACTACCTAATTGTTTTTGTTGGCGAATAAATTTAGATTGTGATTTTTTAGCAATAGTTGATGTAGCCAAAATGAATAATGGCAAAATCAATAAAGCAATAATCGTTAAACGCCAAGAAATTATAAACATCATAATCAATATTCCAACTATGGAAAAGAATGACGAGATAATATTAATTAAACTTTGTTGAATTGAATTAGTAACAACATCTACATCGTTGGAAAAAACAGATAAAACATTTCCTGTTTGTCGGGAGTCAAAATATTTAATTGGTAATTTCTCTAATTTGTCACGTAAATCTTTTCTTAGTTTTTTACCGATGAAAACACTTATTTTATTTCCCATTAAATGCATAATCAAAGACATTATAAATCTAACTATATAAAGCGCAATTATCAAGTAAAAATAAGTAGTGATTCTAGCTACTCCTTCATCTTGAGTTATTTTCCCTAGAATCATATTTTGCAAATCATTAATAATATAACGAGAGAAATTAGGCGCAATTACAGCTAATATGGTAACTATAATTGTTACTGCTATTATTGCATATAATTGTATTCTATACTGTCCGATATACTTTAATAATCTTTTGCTTGTGCCTTTAAAATCTTTTGCTTTTTCAGCCGGTCTTCCCAAAGCCATTCCATGACCTGGTCCTTGACCTCTTTTTGGAGCTTTTTGAGGGGAATTATTTTTTTCTTGTCTTTTATCTGTCATTTTATCTCCTCCTCATCAAGTTGTGATAAAGCAATTTCTTTATAAACTTTACAATTTTCAAGTAATTCTTCATGTTTACCTATCGCAACCATTTTTCCTTCATGAAGCACAATAATCTTATCAGCATTCATGATTGTTCCTATTCTTTGAGCTACGATAAACACAGTAGCGTCTTTAACGCTATTTTTTAAAGCTTGTCTTAGAGCAGAATCCGTTTTAAAGTCTAAAGCGGAAAAACTATCATCAAAAATATATATTTTAGGTTTTCTGACTAAAGCTCTAGCTATTGATAAACGTTGTTTTTGCCCACCGGAGAAATTAACTCCTCCTTGTTCAACAAGAGTATCCAAACCATTTTCGCTTTCCTCAATGAAATCACTTGCTTGAGCGATTTTGGCTGCTTCTAAAATTTCTTCATCAGTTGCATTATCTTTTCCATATGCGATATTTGATTTTATAGTACCGGAGAAAAGCGACGCTGTTTGTGGAACAAAGCCAATCAATGATCTTAGTTTTTTAATCTTAATATCTTTAATATCGATACCGTCTATTGTTAAACTTCCACAACTTATATCAAAAAATCTTGGGATTAAATTTACAACCGTTGATTTACCTGATCCTGTTGAACCGATAAGAGCAACAGTCTCACCAGGCTTTGCCGTAAAGTTAATGTTTTCTAAAACATTTAATTCCGCATCCGGAAACTTGAAACAAACATCCTTGAACTTAACTTCACCTTTAAAATCGTATGTATTAAATTCTTGACTTCCAGTGTCTTTAATAGATGATTCCAATTCTAAAATTTCAGTAATACGTTTAGCTGAAACTTGAGCACGTGGAAACATAATAAAGGTAAACGTCAACATTAAAATACTAAAGAGAATAAGCGTAGCGTATTGAATGATTGCTGAAGCGTCACCTAATCCTCTAAAATCAACTAAAACTCCACCTAGAACCATTCTATATGCCGTATAAGTAATTCCCAAGATAACTCCGTTAAACAATAAATTAATTATCGGATTTAAATAAGACATAATCTTTCCTGCTTTATAGTTTACTTGAGTTAAATCGTCATTTGTATTTTCAAATCTTTCTACTTCTCTTTCACCTTGTCCAAAAGCTCTGATAACTCTAACACCATTGATTGATTCTCTTGTGACTAAAGTTAATTGATCAATTTTCTTTTGCATCATTTTAAACAAAGGCACAACCAATATAAATACGCCAATAATTACAACAATCAAAGCACCCACACCAATAAAAATTGGTACTGATAATTCAAGTGATTTTTGAAAAGCAAAAATTGAAGCACCAATGAATACTATCGGAACTCTAAGTAACATTCTTAGCCCCATAGTCATGAAATTTTGTACTTGCAATACATCATTTGAAGCCCTTGTAATTAGTGTTGATGTTCCAAATTTATCCGTTTCAAAAATTGAAACAGAAGTTATTTTCTGATAATAATCTCTTCTAATATCTCTACCAAATTTAGAACTTACATCACTTGATAAATACATCATTACGACAAAAGCTAAAGAAGAAATAAGTGTCACACCTAACATCATTCCTCCATATTTTAAAATTATCGAAAAATCAGAAGTTTGATTAACAATACAAGTGTCTGGATTCAAAGTAATATCACAAGAATCGACAATTTCAAATTCTCCTGTCAAAGGATTTAATTCTTGAAATTCAGCTTGTATACCTTCACCAATAATATCACTCATAAAGTCAGGCAAAAGTAATGTACCGATTGAAACCAGACTAACTAATATGAAGATTATTAATACTTTAAACCAATAAGGTTTCAAATATTTAAGCAATTTAGTCATCTTCTTTTTCCTCCTTGAAATATACTCTCAACTGTTCATAGATTTTTTTATGTAGATTATCAATATATTCTTTTTCATCTTTGCTAAGAAAACTATCCATTAGATTTTCCCAATCATTTAAAACTTTGGTTATTTTCGAAGCTTTGTTTTTCCCTTTTTCAGTAATCGTTAAAATGTATCCTCTTTTATCTTCAGGGTCAACATCCTTTAAAATATAGCCTTGATTAACCAATGATTTAACAACTCTTGTAGTATGTGATTTATGAAAGAAAAACTTGTCAATCAACTCATTCATCTTAATCGAACCATACTTACTAATCACTTTCAAATATGGCGCTTCTGAGCGGTTAATATCCATATCTTTAAATCTTTCCTCTAAAAAACGATGATGATATTTATTGACAATATGATCATATCTTTTTTCCATTCAAAATCCTCCTTAAAAAACCTTTTTTAGTATACTATTATTTAGTTGTGTTGTCAACTATTTTGTAAAAATAATAATTCCAGATTAAAATTATCTGGAATTATTTTTTATGAATTTATTAACTTAATATTTTCAGTGATGCTTTTATCATATTGCAATTGATAAAGTTGATAATAATGGCCTTTATTTTTTAATAATTCTTGATGATTACCTTTTTCAATAATCTTACCTTTTCGCATCACTATTATTTGATCGGCATGTTGGATTGTCGATAATCTGTGAGCAACAACAATCGTCGTTCCTATATTCATCATTTTTTTGAGCGACTCTTGAATCAATTTTTCGGTTTCGGTATCGATATTAGCAGTTGCTTCATCCAAAATCATCATTTTAGGTTTATGAACCAAAGTTCTAGCAAATGATAATAATTGCTTTTGCCCGGAGGAGAAATTATTTCCTCTTTCTCTAACTGGTTCATCATATTTTTTCGGCAATTTTTGAATGAATTGATCTGCATTGACATATTTGCATGATTCCAAAATTTCAGCATCGGTAATCTCTTCATTTCTAAGTCTGATATTTGATTCTATTGTTCCAGAAAACAAGAAAACGTCTTGTAACATTTGACCGATATGCCTTCTTAAGCTGTCAAGTTTGATATCTTTGATATTAATATCATCAATCAATATTTCTCCTTGTTGAATATCGTAGTTTCTTACAATCAAACTGATAATAGTGGTTTTACCAGAACCAGTAGCTCCGACTAAAGCCATAGTTTCTTTTGGATTAACTTTGAAAGAAACGTCTCTAAGTATCCATTCGCCTTCATTATAAGCAAACCAGACATTTTTAAATTCAATCTTACCTTTAAAATCAGTAATTTCAATCGCATCTTCTTTGTCTTTGATGATTGGTTCTTGATCAAGAATTTCAAAAATTCTTTCTCCTGAAGTGAATGCCGATTGCAATGTATCAAATTGTTCCGCTAGATTCTGGATTGGTTGGAAGAAACGATTAACATATTGAGTAAATGCAAATAATACCCCATAAGTAATAATACCGTTCAACACTTGATTAGACCCTACCCAAAGTACTATGATAATTGCACTGATATAAAGCAAATAGATTGTTGGTCTATATAAACTAAAAGCTATAACTCTTTGATAATGCGAGTGATTTAATTTTTTATTTTTGTCAACAAATTCTTGATATTTTTTGTTTTCACGGTTAAAGATTTGAATTAGTTTCATTCCCGATAGATGTTCAGAAAGAAAAGCATTTATAATAGAAACATTAGCTCTAACTTTGCGATATGCTTTCCTAGAGAACTTTCTGAAAACAAAGGAAACAATAAATATTAACGGTGTTATCGCTGAAATGTAAAGCGCTAGTATTGGCGATTTAATAAACATGATTACAAATACTCCAACAATAGTCAAAACATCTCTTAATAGGTTGATGATTACATCAGTATAAAGCATATTCAAAGTATCAACATCAGAAGTGGCTCTAGTAACTAATTTACCGATTGGTATTTTGTTATATTGAGAAATAGAAAAACCTTCGATATGATTGAATACATCTTGGCGAATATTATAAATTATCTTTTGCCCAGTAATTTGCAAGATTATTGTTTGTTTATAAGCAACAAAAGCACCGATAAACAAAGCAACCAAATACATAACAACAATTACAATAATTTTAACATAAGGAATTTCATCTTCTCCTAAAGCATCTAATACTTCAGAAACAAATAATGGCCCTAATAAATCTAAACCGACAACAATAACAATAAGTATGAAAGCTATTGTAACTGGTTTTATAAATGGTTTAACATACCAAAGTAATCGTTTGATGATTTCTGTGTCTGACATATTTCTTTTACGATTTATATCATTATCAAAATCCATTCCACCTTTTGCCATTTATTCCACCTCGCTTTCAAGCTCAGCTTCAAGCCTTTGGTGAATAACCATTTGACGGTAGAGTTCACAGCTTTCTAGTAATTCCTCATGTGTGCCCTTAGCATATACTTCACCATTTTCAATAAAGATTATTTGATCGGCTGATTTAATAGTTGAGATTCTATGAGCAATAAGAATAGTAGTTTTACCTTTTCTTAACTCTCTTAAATTTTGAATAACTTGTTCTTCAGTTTTTGTATCGACAGCACTAAAAGAATCATCCATAATTAAAATTTGTGGATTTTTAAGAAGTGCTCTGGCAATTGATATTCTTTGTTTTTGTCCGCCGGATAAAGTAACTCCTCTTTCTCCGACCATAGTGTCATACTGATTTGGAAAATCGATAATATTATCATGAATATCAGAATAAATAGCCATTTGTTTAATTAGTTCTTGATCAGCTTCATCCGTTGAAAAAGAAATGTTATTTCTGATCACATCAGAGAAAATAAAATTTTCTTGTGGCACATAACCAATAGCATCTCTAATAGTTTTTATCGGAAGCTTCATAATATCATAATCATCAATTAACAATTCACATGTTTTTAAATTATAAAGACGTAACATAAGGTCAACTAAAGTCGTTTTACCAGAACCTGTTCGACCTATAATTCCTACGGTTTGTCCTTTTTCAATGATAAAATTAATATTTTTCAATACTTCTTTATCTGTTTTAGGATATTTAAAAGTTAAATTATTAAAAGTTATTTTTCCTTCTAATTGTGAAACATCTAAAACTGTTCTATCGTCTTGAATTTCGATATCAGCATCCAAAAACGCTGAAACTCTTTCCAGTGAAGCTTTTGCTTGCGCTCTCATATTTATCAGTCTTCCAACTGCCATCATCGGCCAGATAAGCGTTCCGAAATATGCAATATACCTTGTTAAGTCACCAATCGAAAAATTAACTGATTGATCCTGCGTCCTATAGACTAAAAAAGCCCCGAATCCAAGCATGATTACCCTGATAATATTGATAAACATTTCTACGGCGATATGCAAGAATGTTGAAGCTTTAATATAAGAAACATTCTTTTCTTGATTATTCTTATTAATCTTAGCAAATGCTCTTATTTCCCTAAGTTCATTTACAAAAGCTTTAATAACAGAAATACCGTAAAAATTCTCTTGAGTAAAGTCACTTAAATCTTCAAAAGCTTGTTGCCTAGCTTTAAATTTTTTACCAGTGATTTTTGAAATATAAGTTGCCATAACTGCAATGAATAAAAGTGGTATTGCTGCAAAATATGTAATAGTTGGATCTAAGTTATACATGCGGTAAAACGCTAAACTACCCAATATGATGATATCAAACATCATTAATAATCCCGGTCCGAAAACCATTCTTATAGCATTTAAATCATTTATGAACAAAGCCATCAAACCACCAGATTTTTTTTCTGAATAGTAAGTTTGGCTTAATTTTTCCGCATGAGCAAACATTTTATTTCTTAATTCAAAATCAATACGCCATGAACTACCAAAAATGAAGATTCGCCATAAGAATCTTCCCGCTACCATTATTAAACCAAAAACAGCAATATCTTTAATATATAAAAATACTTGATCCTCAGTAATATTTTTTAATTCCAAACCATCAATAATATTACCAATTATGTTGGGTATTTCCAACTGAGCAAAATCTACTACAACAAGAGCAGCTAAACCCAAAAGAAAGAATATACCATATTTCAAGTAATATTTATTTATATGTCTACCAAATAACATATTCCCTCCTTTTAAAAGAAAAGAAACTTCTTATCTAATCAAGATAAGAAATTTACTTTAAAATATATAATACGCCGATGGTACCTTTTCCACAATGGCTAGATATTACACAACCAGCTTTTGTATCATACAAGTTTTTGACTTCTACTTTATTTTTTAATTGTTCTTTAATATAGGCACTTGATTCGTCTGCTAAAGAATGAGTAATCATCATGAAGTCATGATCAATAGAATCTTTTTCTTGGAAAAGTTCTTTAAGCATTAAATCAATACCGTTTTTCATTGTTCCTCTTCCTTTTTTGCCTACAGCCATTAAACCTTCTCTTACTTTAATAATCGGTTTGATTCTTAACATTCCACCAACAAAAGCTGATAATGCATTCAATCTACCGCCTTTATATAAATATTCCAAAGTATCAATAACAAACTGTGACCTTACCTTAGGAACAATCACTTCTAATCTTTCTTTGATTTCTTTAGCTGATAAACCTTCTTCAATAAATTTAGCAGCTTTTAGAATTAATAATCCTGTACCTGAAGATAGATTCAATGAGTCAACTAAATATATATCATCACTTTCGAGTGTTTGTTTAGCTACATTTGCGCTAGAGAAAGTAGCTGAAAATTTAGAACCAATCCCCATATAGATTATTTCATAACCTTTATCAAGATACTTTTTAAATGCATCTACGAAAGCGCCTGGTGAGGGAGCTGCTGTTTTTGGCAAAATATTCTTTTTAGAAACTAAATCATACATTTGGCTAACTGTAAGATCTACGCCATCCAGATATGTTTCTTCACCAAAATTCACGTATAGTGGGATGATTTCAATATCGTGCTTATTAATTAAATCTTGCGACAAATCACAAGTACTATCTGAAATAATTTTTATTTTTTTCATCTTCACACCTCTTAAAGATTATAACCAAAATTAGTTGTTTTGTAAACAAATAATAAAATATAAATCTTTCTTTAATTCCTAAATTTAAATGATATAATAAATACTAAGAGGTGGTCATATGTATAAAATTGAAAGGAAAACTATCATCAATAATGTAAAAGAGATGATGCTAGATTCAGTTAAGACTCTTCATAAAGAAGTCCTTGATGCTTTTGAGAACTCTAGAGACAACGAAAGAAATCCATTAGCCAAAAGCATCTTAAATAAAATATTGGAAAATCACGAAATTGCCAATTCTAAAGATATTCCGCTTTGTCAAGATACCGGCCTTGTGGTTTGTATATTAGAAATTGGTAGAGAATTATATTTTGATTACGATTTAGACGAAGCTATTAATGCCGGTGTAAGTCAAGCTTATACAGATGGTTACCTAAGAAAATCGGTGGTAAGACATCCTCTAGCAAGGATTAATACTCTAGACAATACTCCAGCAGTAATTCATCATGAATTTATTCCTGGTAATGAACTGATAATTCATATTGCTCCTAAGGGTGGCGGTAGTGAAAATATGTCTACTCTAAAGATGCTTTCACCATCAGAAGGCAGAGAAGGTATCATCAATTTCGTTTTAGACACGATTGTTAAAGGTGGTGGAAGACCTTGTCCTCCTTTGATAGTAGGTGTTGGTATTGGTGGTAACTTTGAAAAATGTGCTTATCTGGCAAAAAGAGCTATTTTAAGACCTCTCGATGATATCACTGAAAACCCTATTGATAAAGAATTGGAAACAGAACTTATGGAAAGAATCAATAAACTTGATGTAGGCCCGATGGGCCTTGGCGGAGACACTACTTGTATAGCCGTAAAAGTAAATTCTTATCCTTGCCATATAGCATCATTACCTGTAGCGGTTAATCTTCAATGTCATAGCGCTAGAAAGAATGAGGTGACCTTAATTGGAAATAAAATTACAAACGCCAATAACTGATGATATAATCAAACAATTGAAAGTTGGTGATGAAGTTCTTATTTCTGGCACTATCTATACAGCAAGAGACGCAGCGCATAAACTTTTAATTGAAGCAATCGAAAATAATCAACCTTTACCTTTTGATATTAAAGATCAAGTGGTATATTATGTAGGACCAACCCCAGCAAAACCTAATCAAACAATCGGTTCATGCGGACCTACTTCTGCTTATCGGATGGATAAATATAGTCCATACTTAATGGAAAAAGGACTTAAAGTCATGATCGGTAAAGGAGATAGATCAATCGAATTTAACGACGAAGTCGCTAAATATCAAGGTTTATATCTACTTGCTATCGGAGGAATAGGTGCTAAATTATCACAATGTGTAATTGAAAATGAATTAATTGCATACCCCGAACTACAATCTGAAGCTATTCGTAAACTTAAAGTCAAAGATTTCCCCGCTATAGTCGCAATTGACTATCAAGGCAATTCAATATTCAAATAAAATAAGGCATACGCCTTATTTTTTTTATAAAAAAAAGTGGCTTTTTTAAAAGCCACTTAAATTTACTCTGTTTCGATAAGTCCATATTTTCCGTCATCTCTTAAGTATAAAATTGAAGTTTCGTTATCTTCATTTTTATAAATAAAGAAATCATGACCTAATAGTTCCATTTGGGTTAAAGCTTCCTCTAGAGATAAAATTTCTAGAGCAATTCTTTTCTTCTTTACAGGAGATATTAATTCTTTTTCTAATTCTTCCAAGTCAAAATCATCAGAGGCAAACGTGTTTCTTAATCCAACTTTCTCTTGTAAAGACCGATTCATCTTGTGTTTGTTCTTTCTTAATTGTGCTTCTAACTTATCAACAGCTCTATCAATAGCTGCATATAAGTCGCGGTCGGAAACTTCAGCTCTTAAGGTTAAGAATTTCACTGGAATTGTAATTTCTACCTTAGTGCCATCGCGATAAATCTTACAAACTACAAAAGCTTCTAATTCTTCAGTAAAGATTCTGTCGATCTTACTTAGCTTTTTTTCAATGTAGTTGTGAATCGCATCGGTAATCACAAATCCTGATTTGCCAACAATATCTAGTTTCATAAAATCACTCCTTCTTATATTATTTAACCACTTTCATTATAACACTGAAAAAATATTTAGTAAATAAAACGACTCTTTTTAATTTAAAATATTTCTTTTAAAGTTAAATCATGATAAACAAGAGAAAAAATTAAAATATTACCGAAAGAAAGAATTAAATTAGTATTGATTGATAAACCCTTTATAACAAAATCATCTAAGATAAGAAACAAATCATATTTTTTATACTGTTTTAATAGATATTTATAGAATAATTTAAGATTTCGATCTAAATAATTTCTTTGTTGGAGACTTATTGGAAAATCATATAAGTAATAATATGTTACCAATCCATAATCCGTAGGGATAACTTCATCTTTTAATATAGGATGATATTTTTTTTTGCATTCAGGACAAATTTCCGGGAATTTAAATAAAAAGGTGAAACTTGTATCTACTTGAAATATATTCTGACAAATTTTACATTTCATAAGTTTTTCTATTATCGTTTTCAATTTTTTTCTTTGCTTTTTTCATTTCTTTTGTTATAAATTTCGACATAAAGTAAACATCACCTTCATCATCTAGTCTGCCTACTCTTCCCGCTATTTGCACTAAAGTTGATTTATTAAAGATTTCCTGGTCAGCCTCTAAAACTATGACATTAATATTATCAAAAGTAACACCTCTTTCAAGTATTGTTGTCGATATGAGAACATTAACTTCTTTAAGCTTAAATATTTTCAGAACTTCATTTTTATATTTAGTTTTGCTAGTTATGATTTTAGAATCAATTTTTTCCATCCTTAATATCTCTTTTAAAACTTGGGCTTTTTTAATTGAACTTACATAGATTATCAACCGATTATTGTTTGATAGATATTTCTTAATGAATTGAATAATACTTTTATCATCAATACCATTGATTTTAAAAAACTTAGGTACTATCAAATCTTTATAATGATGCCTTCTTGAAAGACAATGGTATTCTCCTCCTTCATCAATCATTTTTTTAAGATCTTTAGTTATGGTAGCTGACATAAAAATAATTACACCATCTTTATTTACCGCTTTTTTAATTAGCCTGGACAGAAAGGGATTATCTTTTAAAGGGAAAGCATCCACCTCATCTATAATCATCAATTGAAATTCATCATAAAACTTAATTAGCTGTTGGGGAGTTAAAACTATTAGGGGAGACAGACTATCATGTCTTTTCCCTTCATACAAACTAGTTATATTTGTTTTTGGAAAATATGAAGTCAATCGCCTTGAAAGTTGTTTAATAATCTGAACTCGAGGAATAACAAAAGCTACACTCTTGTTTTCTTGTAAAACTTCTTTTATAACCTCAAGACATATCTCAGTTTTTCCTGCACCACAGACTGCTTCTAAAATAGAGTTTTTTCGCTCTTTATAGCAGTTTACCAGAAATGTACTAGCTTTTTTTTGAAGTTTTGTTAGTGAAAAATCGACTGAAAGTTCATGATCAATAGCTATAAGCTTTCGTTCAGATCTAACCAGTGTTTTTTCACTTGTAATTTCTTGATAATTGAAACATTCTAAACAGTGCCAAACATTAAAGCAATCTTTCATTAACGTCTTTCCTAAGCACCTTAAGCAAATGCCGTTTTCAATAGCTTTTATTCCTAAATCATTTTTGTCTTTTATAATTTCATACATTTTATCTTCACCAATAAAATAATACTTTGATATTCGATAATTCTTTAAAAAAATAACCCTCAAATTGAGGGTTATTTAACAACTATATTTACAAGTTTTCCTGGAACAACAATAATCTTAACTACTTTTTTACCGTCTATATATGACATTATCTTTTCTTGTTTTAAAGCTAATTCTTCTATTTCAGGTGAAGTAGCTTTATTTTCAACAATCATTTTATCTCTTACCTTACCATTAATGCTAATAACCATTTCTATTTCATCTTTAACAAGTTTAGCTTCATCATACTCAGGATATGTTTCGTAAACTAATGAAGTTTCATGACCGAGCATTTCCCATAATTCTTCAGTAATATGTGGAGCGATTGGGTTAAGTAGTTGTAGTAACACTTCATAATCGGCTTGAGTTATTTGATCTTTTTTATTATATTCATTAACTAAGCTCATCATTTTAGCAATAGCTGTATTAAACTTTAGATTTTCAACGTCTTCACTAACACCTTTAATGGTTTCGTGAATTAATCTTTCCAAGTCTTTAGAATAATTATCTCCAGGTTTAACATTAGGAAACATTCTCCAAATCTTATCTAAAAATCTTCTTGCCCCTTTAAGTCCTAAATCATTCCATGGAGTTGCCATTTCATAATCAGATATAAAAAGAGTAAACGTTCTTAAAGTATCTGCACCATATTCATCAATTATTTCCGTAGGATTAACCACATTACCTCTTGATTTTGACATTTTTTCATTGTCAGACCCCAAGATTATTCCTTGAGCTGTACGTTTTTTGTATGGTTCCTTATTGACAACGACACCAATATCATACAAGAATTGATTCCAGAAACGAGAATAAATCAAATGTCTAGTGACATGTTCCATACCACCATTATACCAATCAACTTTTCCCCAATATTCCATTTTTTCTTTAGATGCAAGACTCTTATTATTATGAGGATCCATATACCTTAAGAAATACCAACTACTACCAGCCCATTGTGGCATGGTATCAGTTTCTCTTTTTGCTTTACCACCACATTTTGGACAAGTGCAATTAGTAAAGCTTTCAATATTTGCTAGAGGTGATTCACCGGTATCAGTAGGTATGAATTTTTCAACCATTGGTAAAGTTACTGGTAAATCTTCATAAGGTACTGGGACAATACCGCATTTATCACAATAGATAATCGGAATTGGTTCGCCCCAATATCTTTGGCGGTTAAATGCCCAGTCTTTCATTCGATATTGTTTGGCTTCTTGACCAATATTGTTTTCTTCTAGATACTTAGTGATTTTTTCTTTAGCTTCTTTAACTGAAAGTCCATCAATATAAGGACTATTTACCAAAATACCTTCTTCAGTATCTGTATAAGCTTCTTTAGTTATATCTCCACCTTTGATAACTTCTACAATATCCAAATTATATTTTTGGGCAAATTCAAAGTCTCTTACGTCATGGGCAGGAACTGCCATAATAGCTCCTGTACCATAAGTGATCATTACATAATCAGATATGAAAATAGGAATTTCTTGATTCGTTAAAGGATTAATTGCTTTTATACCTTTAATTTCTACTCCGGTTTTATCTTTAGCAAGTTCAATTCTTTCAAACTCAGTTTTTAGTTTTGCTTGTTCTTGATATTGTTTAATCTCATCAAGATTTTCAATTCTTTCTTTGAATTCTTCAATATATGGATGTTCTGGAGCTATGACCATAAATGTAGCTCCATAAATAGTGTCAGGTCTGGTGGTAAAGACTTTCAAGAATTTATCGCTAGAAGAAATCTTAAAATTAATATAAGCTCCAGTTGACCTGCCAATCCATTTTTCTTGTTCTGATCTGATTCTTTGATTAGATTCTAATTCATCAAGTCCTTCAAGTAACTTTTCAGCGTAGTCAGTGATCTTCAAGAACCAAACAGATTTTTCCATTTGTACAACATCATTATCACAACGATCACATTTACCACCTTGACTTTCTTCATTAGAAAGCACTACTTTACAACTTGGACAAAAGTTAACATAAGCAATATCTTTATATACCAAGCCATGTTCATATAATTTCAAGAAAATCCATTGCGTCCAACGATAATACTCTGGATCGGTTGTATCAACCATTCTAGAAAAATCAAATGAGAATCCGGCTGATTTTAACTGAGAAATAAATGTTTTTATATTTCTATCAGTTATTGTTCTTGGGTGGATTTGATTTTTAATTGCATAATTTTCTGTCGGTAAACCAAAGGCATCAAACCCAATTGGAAAAAGAACGTTTTTCCCTTCCATTCTTCTCTTTCTTGAAATTACATCCAAAGACAAATAAGCTCTAATATGCCCTATGTGCATTCCTGCGCCACTTGGATATGGGAACTCAACTAAACTATAATATTTTTCTTTTTCTGAAAAATCAACAGCATTAAAATATTTATTTTCATACCATACTTCTTGCCATTTCTTTTCAATCTTCTTTTCATCAAAACTCGGGATAAATTCACTCATTATCAATCATTCCTTCCTAAATAAAAAAGTCCTCTACAATATTTGTAAAGGACGAAATTTTCCGTGGTACCACCTTGTTTTTTTGGCAAAAGCCAAAACACTTAATTATCTTTAACGCAGAATTTACGGATTTTGCTCCCAAGGTTGCACAAAATCTACTCCATAGACTAATTCAGAAAAAACCTTTTATTAGTTCACACCCATACACTAACTCTCTTAAAAAAGATTTAAGCTTACTACTTCTATATCTTTGTATTTGTTTTGATTATATCATAAACTTAAAGTTTTGCCAATCTTAATTATTCTTCCTCATCGTTATTCTCATCATTGTTCTCATCATTATCGTCATCTTGAACTTCAAAGCTGTCAATATCTTGAGGTTCCATGGTGTTTTTTGTATTCACGTGATGAATTAAACGCATTTGCAGTTCTCTTTGTAAACTTAAAACACTTCTGTAAGCAACTAACATTAAAATAAAGAAAATTATCATATCAAAATTAACTAAGTTATATATTGCAAATAAGAACGCCATTGGTGTTGCTGCAAATGTTAACATTTTAAATATTTTTCGATAGGAAATAACTTTTTTAAATCTCATAAATGGAATTGTCGATACAAAAATAATAAATAATAAAATGAATGTATTGGATATAATTCCTAAGAAAACACCTGACGAAATAACACTAAACTCAAGAACACCAATAACCTCATCTAAAGAGTCTAATTGATAATTTAACATAAAGTTATCTAATCTAATGATTCTGTCACCGACAAATATAGTCAAATCTGGTCCATTTAAAACAATTGCCAATATCTCACGATTAATGATATCTCCAAGTTGATCTTCTTCTGATAAAAGATAGACTGTAAAATCATATAATTCGAATTTGTTGTTCGGATCATATGTTTCTCCAGAACATACTAATGAAGAATCAACGATTGTACAACCAGAACTTAATTCTGATATTTCTTGAGGTTTATTGGAAATGTAAAAAACAAATGTTGCTAAAGACATTAAGATTATTAAAGCTAATGTATATAGAAAAACAAAACCACCTTTTTTGTTGTGGTAGTTAACAATATTCTTAGGATAAACAATACTATTTGTAAAAACTTCAAACATAACATCACCTACTTAGATAATTATAACATTTTTTCTTTTAACTTCAAGAAAAAAAGACTTTCCTCACGTAAGCATCAATATTTGAATTGCTCAATTGCAAATATTAGAAATAAAACTAGGTAATTTGTGTTATAATTTTTTTAGGTGAGAATTATGAATTATTTTACTAAAGAAAAACCTTATAACACCTTAAATAACTACTACCGCAACCGATTTGGATCAAAAGTATATAAAATTGCTTTAAATGGCGATTTCACATGTCCAAATAGAGATGGAAAAATTTCCAGAGCAGGTTGTATTTTTTGCTCGGACAAGGGTAGCGGTGAGTTTGGTGGCAATTATCAAAACAGTCTAAAAGAACAATTTGAAAATGTTAAAAAAATGATGGAGAATAAATGGAAAAACGGAAAATTCATCGTTTATTTTCAGTCTTTCAGCAACACTTATGCTCCTATAAATAAGTTAAGAAAACTTTATTATGAAGCGCTTAGTTTAGATAAAGATATTATTGGTTTAAATATTGGGACTAGATCTGATTGTTTTAATGACGAGATTTATGATTTGCTGACAGAGTTAAATGAATTAACTTATCTAACTATTGAACTAGGCTTACAATCCATGCATGATAAAACATTAAAACAAATAAACCGTGGTCATGATTTAGCTAGTTTTGTCGACACTGTGAAAAACTTAAGAAAAAGAAATATTAATGTTGTTGTTCATATCATCAATGGTTTGATGGGCGAAACCGAGGAACAGATGATTGAAACAGCTAAATTTTTAAATACTTTAGATATTCAAGGCGTTAAAATTCATATGTTATATGTAACTAAAAACACACCTTTAGCTCGTTATTATGAATTGAAGCCTTTTAAACTTTTATCATTAAAAGAATATACGGATATTACAGTTAAACAATTAACATATCTTAATGATCAAATTATTATTCATCGTCTTACAGGAGATCCGGAAAGAAGCCAATTAATCGAACCGCTTTGGACGTTGAAAAAGTTTATTGTTGTTAATGAAATCGATAAAATTATGAGAAAAAATAATTTGTTTCAAGGAATGAATTATCAGGGTGAAGATAATGAATAGAAAAGCTCATTTGTCCGGAATATTATTTGCGATAATCTTCGGTTTTTCATTTATGATGTCTAAGGTTGCTTTAAATAACGTTTCGCCTTTAGGATTAATTGCCTATAGATTTTTAATCGCTTTTATAGCTATTGAGATTTTAAGACTAACAAAAGTAATTAAAGTTAAACTTAAAAAGGAAACACTTATATCTATTCTTTTAGTTGCTATTTTTCAACCTTTGTTATATTTTTTGTTTGAAACCTATGGATTACAAAAAACTACTAGTGCAGAAGCTGGTTTAATGATTGCGCTTATACCGATATTTGTTACGATTCTTTCAACTTTCATCCTCAAAGAAAAGCCTCTTCCCAGCCAAACAGTTTTTATCCTTTTGAGTGTCAGCGGTGTAATCTTAATTCAAATGTTTAAATCAGGGTTAAATTTCGAATCCAGTACTTTGGGTTTATTGCTGCTTTTACTGGCAGTTATTTCTGCAGCACTATTTAATATCGCTTCTAGAAGTGCGGCAAAAAATTATAGCCCTCAGGAAATAACCTATGTAATGATGCTTCTTGGAGCTGTCGCCTTTAATATAATCTATTTAACTGATTTAATTATCAAAGATGATGTATCCCGTTATTTCTCTAATTTAAGCAATTTACAAGTTTTATTGCCAATTCTATATTTAGGCATTGTAGCTTCGATTATCGGTTTCTTTTTAGTTAATTATACTTTGAGTAAGCTTCCGGCTCATGTCTCTAGTATTTATTCTAATATCTCTACTGTGGTAGCAGTAATTGTCGGAGCTATTTTCTTAAAAGAAACTATTTACTATTACCATATAATCGGTGGAATCATGATTGTCGTTGGTGTATACGGTGCAGCCAGAATAAATTATCTTAGATATAGGAGAAAAAGATGATTAAAATAACTGAATTAGCACATAAGATTATTGAAGATAACGGCAAGGTCAATATCGCTGTCGATATGACCGTCGGCAAAGGAAATGACGCCCTAAAACTATCTAAGTTTTCTAATCAGGTTTATGGCTTTGATATTTCTGATGAGGCAATTAAAATAACTAATGAAAAAATTGTTTTAAATAAAATAAATAATATAACTTTATTTAAAGAAAATCATACAAAAGTTTTTGAACTAGTTAAAGACAAAATTGATTTAGCTATTTATAATCTTGGTTATTTACCAGGGTCTGATAAAACTATTAAAACAGATAAGAATTCTACCATTAGCTCACTTGAGTCTTTACTAATGATGTTAAATAAAAATGGTTTAATTATAATTGTATTATATCCTCATAACGAAGAAGAAATCCAAGCTGTAGTTTACTTGTCACAAAACCTTTCAAGCGATTATGACTGTCTTAAATATCAGGTTCTTAACCGGAAGGATTGTCCTTTCATTATAACAATAAAAAAGAGGTAGTGTCTTTAAGAGCACTACCTCATTCTTTTTCAACAAACGTATCAAATCTTTCCAACTTCATTACTTTTATATAAAAGTTAAAAGGAAAATAACCTATTTTTTGGTTAAAAACAATAACTTTACTATCTCTAACTCGACGAATTTCTTCTAAATTTTTGTATGTCTCCACAATATATTTATTTTCTTCTATTTCTGGATCAACATCAAGATATACTTCTTCTATAATTTTTAAAAGATTGCGCTTTTCTTCATGTGGCAATTGTTTGATAACAACATTATTATAAGGTTCAAGTTTTGAGTGTTCATAAAACTTGAATAAAAGATTAACAAGTTTTCTTAGTTCTATCTCAAAACGAGAGTGAGCTCGGAAAACTTTTTTATATTCCTTTTGAATCTCTTTCACGATAAAGAAAGATGAAATTCCGATAATTAGTAATATAACTACTAGGAAAATCATAATATCAAGAAAAATGCTTAAAAAAGTTAATGTCATTCAACTCACTTCCCTCAAGATAAATATTTTTTTAAGATTTCAACCATGTCTAATTGTTCCCAAGGTAAATCTTGAATATCATCGCGGCCAAAATGTCCATAAGCCGCAACTTTTTTATAAATCGGTCTCTTTAGATTTAGTTTTTCAATTATTGCTTTTGGACGTAAATCAAAATGCTTGTTTATGATATCCAAAATATCATTTTCCGGTAATTTATTTGTTCCGAAACAATCAATACCAACACTAAGAGGTCTTGCTTCTCCTATAGCATAAGAAACTTGAACTTCTACTTCATCAGCTAAACCACTAGCAACTAAATTCTTCGCGATATAACGCATCATATAAGCAGCTGAACGGTCAACTTTGGATGGGTCTTTACCAGAAAATGCCCCACCGCCATGATGAGCTCTTCCACCGTAAGTATCCACGATTATTTTTCTACCGGTTAACCCTGAATCTCCAGATGGTCCGCCGACAACAAATCTTCCGGTCGGATTAACATGAATAATTGTATCTTCATGAATATATTCTTTAGGAACCACTTCACTTATTACATGTTCTATCAAATCTTTTTTGATTTGAGCTTGTGAAACTTCAGGTGCGTGTTGCGTAGAAATTAAGATGTGAGAGAAATATTCTACATCACCAGATTCGTTAAAAACAGCTGTAACTTGAGTTTTACCATCTGGTCTTAAATATTTAAGAACATCATTCTTTCTTACTTCAGCCAATTTATAAGCAAGTTTACTTGCGTAATAATGAGTTACTGGCATATATGATGGAGTCTTATTAACAGCATAGCCGAACATCATACCTTGATCTCCAGCTCCTTGTTCTTTATCGCTTACTTCGTCAACGCCACAAGCAATATCAGGTGATTGTTCATTGATGCAAACTAGTACCGCTAAGTTTTCCGCGTCAAAACCATATTTACCACGGTTATAACCAATTTCTTCAACTGTATTTCTTACTACTTTTTGAATATCAACATAAGTTTCTGTTGTAATTTCACCAGCTACTAATACTAATCCTGTCGAAACGACAGTCTCTACAGCTACCCTAGCATCTGGGTCTTTTTCTAAAATTTGATCTAATATAGCATCTGAAATCTGATCACAAATCTTATCAGGATGTCCTTCAGTAACAGATTCAGAAGTAAAATATTTATACATTGTTTAATTCTCCTATTCTTGGTTAATATGGTAATAAAGCGATTCGAAATCATCTCCATACTTAATAAAACGATCAACAATTTGCGGATCAAAATATGGATTAAATTCTAAACGAATCAAGTCGATAGCTCTTTGGTGTTTTAATTCTCTTTTATAATTTCTTGGTTGGCGTAATATATCATAAATGTGGCTAAGCAAAATAACTTGAGACTCTCGATTATTTTGGATTCCGTTCATCTCTCTAATAAAGTCTTGATTAACGGTTTTTTCAAAATGAGCCCTAACGATGTCTTCAGCTTTCTTATCTAATTGAAGACGCTTAATTATCACGGAACCAATTATGGTTTTTTCTCTTATTTTTTGATAGTCTAACTCATTCAAGTGATCTTTATTGTCAAAATCATCAGTGTTTAAAATATCCTGTTTATTAATATGGATTAAAGAATAATCATAGATTTCTTGACATAATTTAGAAGAATATCCTAAGAAGTTTCCAAGTTTAGCAGACATTTCCGCTACTCTTTTTGCTGCTTTAGCAAAATTTTCTTCTACTTTATCTTCACTGCGTTGCTTATAAACAGTAATGACATCAAACACGTCAGAAACAACGGATTTGAAATCTTTTTCCATCGCTTGTCTTTTTAATAACTCTTGTTTCCTTTTATTATTGATATCCTCTGATATTTTAACCGTAGAATAAAGACCAATCATAAATATTGCCAGAACCAATGTTCTTAAGGTAATATCGATTATTACCGCTCCATTATCTTTGGAAAGGAATTCCCAAAGACTTTGAAAATCAGCAGCGTATCGATATAATGGGTAAAGAATAATTACGTGAATTATAGTCATTACAATAATGGTAACTTTAAAGATTACATTCAACAATTTAGGATCTTGATAAAGAGCTATAACTACTAAAGCAAAATAGATAAGCGAATATCCAGCTTGTGTTATTGAAAAAAATCCACCTTCTAAAGAATCTCCTAAAGTTAATCTAAGTTTTATATAAACCGTTACAGCCATCATTAAGATGTAAATCCCGCTGATATATTCTGCCATTTGTTGTTTTTGTAAAGTCATCGGTTTTTCAAGAGTAATTCTTTTTACTGATTTATCGGCAAAAAACATAATTAAAAATATAACAAAAGTAACAATTAAATTTACGCTTTGGTCTAAACCTTCAGAACCGATAAAAGTAAATAGTAAAAACACAATATTGGTAATAAAGATAATATTTCTAATGACACGATTCTTACGATATAAAACCGATGTTTCATCAAGAATATCAACGCCTTTTTCAAAGCTGAATCTCTTAATGAAAAAATCCTTTATTTTATTCCAAAATCCGGCATTTTTCGTTTTACCAGATACTTCTAAATGTTTAGCGTTAACCGCTACTTTATTTTCATCAAACTTATTTTTAAACGAAGTAATTCTAAAAAAATCCACTAATTTTTCAATAAAGCCTTTTTTCTGAACTTTTTTTTGTGAGACCGTGTCAAAGTACTCGTCAATTTTCTTTGAACCCAAAGAATTGATATCTCTATTCTTTTTCGAAGAATCGTTTTTACGAAAAAACTCATCAAGCGTTTTTTCTCGATTATCCATACTGATCTCACCTCCTACTTCATTTAATTTTTATTGAACTAGAATAATTGTGGTTCTTCGATAATGCTAGGATCTTTTCTAGCTTCGATTTCATTTTCAATTTGCGCAACTCTTGTTGATGCTGCTGCAGCTACAGCGCCTACTATATCATCTAAAAAAGTATGGCAAGCTGCCTTGTCGCCTTTTCCGTCTGAATTTAGTTTGTCTACAATTCCTGGTTTATTTACATCGATATCTCCAAAATTTGTTTTACCAATAGTACCATAAAGACCGGCTAACTCAATCCCGAATAATTCATCAATACCGAACATTCCTAAATCTGATTCTAAGATCGATTGGATCGGTCCTTGAAATGCTTTTTCTTCAGTTAAACGATCTATTTCAGCACCTAACTGCAAAATATGAAAAACATCTCTTAAAGATAAAATCTTTTCTACTGATTCCAAACATTCTTGATAAGATATTTTATCATTCCATTTAGATTGTTGACGAAAAGCAATTTCAGCAATTTCTGAAATTTGAACTCCTCTTTTGTTCAACATATCAATATTCATTTTTAACATTTCATCTCGAGAAAATAGATTTCTACTCTTATTCATTTAATTCACCTCAATTAATTTGGTTTATAATTGTTCTAACTAATTATTATAACATATGTTATAAAATTTATAAATATCTCAGTTTAAAATCAAACCCTCATAAAACATCGATTTTCCAATACCATTCATAAAATCTTTAACAGCCATTTGCTTCTTGCCTTGAAGTTGAATAGTCTTTAAAATTATTACTCCTGATTTTGTTTGGATATATAAACCAACTTTATCAATTTTAACTATCTCGCCAGTATGACTGCTCGTATTTTCTTTTAAATAATCAGTTTCAAAAACTTTTATCAATTGACCATTAAAAATAAAGTAAGCAATCGGCCAAGGATTAAGTCCTCTGACAAAATTATAAATGGCTTCTGCGTCTTGATTAAAATCAATGATTAAATCTTCTTTTTTAAAATTATAGGCATAAGTTACTTGTGTTTCCTCTTGAGAAACTGGTTTGACTTTTCCTTGAACTAATTTTTCAAGCGTGTCTAACAATAAGTCTTTTCCTATATAACTTAATTTATTTTCTAAAGTTTTAACATTATCATCTTTACTTATTTCACAAGATTCTTGAGATAATATTAAACCGCTATCTAAAGCCTTTTCCATATAGATGATACTGATACCGGTTTCCTTGTCTCCATTGATAATAGCTTTGTGCATCGGTGATCCTCCGCGATATTTCGGAAGAAGTGAGGCATGAACATTTATCGCTTGATATTTTCCGTGATATAATACTTTTTCCGGAATAAGTTGTCCGTATGCGGCAACTATTATAAAATCAAAATCTTCTTCTAAAATTCTTTGGTTGTCTTTCTTAATAGAGATTGGTTGAAATAACTCAATACCTAATTCTAAAGCTTTTTCTTTTATTGGCGTGCCTTTAAGAATTTGTTTACGACCAAATGGTTTATCAGGTTGTGTAACGACTAAAGAAACTTGAAACTTTTCGTTTAAACCTTCTAAAATAGGAACAGCGAATTCCATACTTCCCATAAAACATACTTTCATAATTTTCATCCCCTAACCTACATTAGGATAATTATCAACACTAATAAATATATCTTCACTAGCATATTTATCAACAGTTTCATTAATCATCTCTAATAAATTTTCTTTTTCTCTGTATTTTATTAATACAGAAGCGTAGTAACGATTGTTAATTTTGATAGTTTGATCCATAGCTGGTCCTAGAACTATCACTTTATTGTTAGCTCTTTTAATTTCTTTGGCTAATTCAATTCCGGAATAAAAGACATCCCTAATGTTATTTCCGTTAATTAAGACATTAATCAAAAAGAAAAATGGAGAATATCTGGCTAATCTTCTTAAACGCATTTCATGTTGATAAAAACCTGCATAATCATCTTCTGTGGCATACTTTATAGCGTAATGTTCAGGATTCATCGCTTGTATAACTACTTTTCCTTCAACGCTTCTTCTTCCTGCTCTACCAGAAACTTGCATAATCAATTGAAAAGTTTTTTCCGGTGCTCTAAAGTCAGGAACAAAAAGATTAGAGTCAGCTTGGATAATCCCTACTAAGGTAACTCTTGGAAAATCCAAACCTTTAGCAATCATTTGCGTTCCTATCAAAATATCTCCGGTTTTACCAAATTTATCAAGAATTATTTCGTGTGAATTCTTCTTCCTTGTTGTATCATTATCCATTCTAAAGATCTTTTTATCAGGGAAGTTTTCTAAAAGATAATTTTCGATCTTTTGCGTTCCACTACCCATAAAACTAAGTTCTGAAGAACCGCACCTTGTGCATTGGTGAGGAGTTTTTTCTTCATGATTACAATAATGACATTTAAGCGAATGGGAGTACTCATGATATGTCAAAGAGATATCACAGTTAGGACATTTGAAAACATAACCGCATTCTCTACATATTACAAAGTTCGAGAAACCCCGTCTATTTATTAATAATATAACTTGTTCATTTCGCTCTAATCTAAGTTGAATTTCATTTTTTAACTTCAAGGAAAAAGGCTCCAAATTGCCGTTTTTGAACTCTTCCAGCATATTGACAACTTCAATAGATGGCATCTTGGAATTTAGTGCCCTTTCATTTAATTCTAATAGTTTATAATAACCTTTCTTGGCTCTTGCATATGATTCTATATTAGGTGTAGCAGAGCCTAGAATCATTAATGCATTATGACTTTTAACTCTCTTTTCCAAAACATCAACGGCATAATATATTACACCTTGTGTTTGTTTATAAGATGATTCATGACATTCATCAACTATTACTAAACCGATATTTATTAGCGGAGCAAAACAAGCTGATCTCGCACCAATAACTATTCTTGCTTCCTTACGAATAATTCTTCTCCACTCGTCATATTTTTCATTGCTCGAAAGACCTGAATGAAGAACAGCTACCAAGGATTCAAACTTACTCTTGAACCGTGAAATCATCATTGGCGTTAAGGAGATTTCAGGAACTAGCAACAAGACATTCTTTCCTTGTTTTAAAATATGTTCAATTACTTTTAAATATATTTCTGTTTTTCCTGATCCGGTAACTCCATGTAATAGAAAAATATTTTCTTTATCATTGGAAGAAATAATTTTTTCATAGATATCTTTTTGTTTTTCATTTAATTCAACGTCTTTTTTTTCACTTCTGTAAATGGTTTCTACTTTTCGATAAACTTCTGCATCAAAAAATTCGAGATAATCATGTTTTTCTAATGTATTGATAACTGATCTTGTAGAGGAAGTCTTATTCATAAGAATTTTTAGAAGTTCTTCTTTTTTGTCGCACTTATCTAAATAATCTAAAACAATCCTTTGCTTATCGGTAATTTTTTCTGCTTTTTTTGAAGTTCTTCTGACAAATCTTTTCACTAAATTTGATTGTTTTTCTTTAACTTCATAACTTTGAACCAGATTGTTTTTCTTGATTTCTTGATTAATCAAGGCGAATTTATCTTGAGGAATGTTATCTAGATATACTTGATTTTTAAACTTGAAAATTTCAGTTAATTCATCAGGTAAATTATTAAAATCAACAACTTTAATTTTCGGTTTATATACTACTTTTAAAGCTGAAGGTAAAATTGTTTCCAATACTCTAATTAATAGAGTATTGCTTTCTTTCGATATCTCTTTAGCAATATCTACAAGTTCTTTATTTAAATAAGATTCAATATCTAAAACTTTAATAATTGATTTTAGCTTATCAGAATATTCACTTTCCAAAGAAAAAGAAAGAATAAACCCCATTATTTTTCTTGAACCAAAAGGGACAACTACTCTAGCGCCAATCTCAAGAAAATCCTTGAATTCATCAGGGATTAAATAATCGTATGTTTTATTTACATTTTTAGCTTTGACGTCGACTAGTACTTGAGCAATCATTTGTAGTTATTCTCCTTAAGTCTTAATTATACCAAATAATCGTAAACATTGAAATAATATCTAAATTTTTATCTTTTTACTCTTTGTCTAATCAATTGCAATTATCTCTAATAAAAGATATAATATTTATGTAAAATTTTTTTAAATTTTTGAAAGGAAAATATTATGAATAAAACTATTGAACTAAAGGATGAAGCTTTAGTCTTTGCTTTGGGTGGTTTGGGTGAAGTCGGAAAGAATATGTACTGTGTTCAATACCGTGATGAAATTATCATTATCGATTCTGGCCTTTTATTTCCAGATGACCATCTCATGGGTATTGATTATGTCATTCCTGATTACTCTTACTTACTAGATAACGAAGACAAAATTAAAGCTTTAATTATCAGTCATGGTCATGAAGACCATATTGGTGGTATTCCATTCTTGTTAAGACAAGTAAGGATACCAGTAATATATGCTGCGGGAATAAGCCACGGCTTTATTCAAGCTAAGCTTGATGAAAAAGTTGATATACCTGTCAACTTACAAAAATATGAAGAAAATGATTGTATAAAATTTGATAATATCAATATAACTTTTTTTAGAACTAATCATTCTATACCGGATTCTTTTGGTATAAAAATAACAACACCTGTAGGTGTAATTGTCCATACAGGCGATTTTAAATTTGATTTTTCGCCAACAGGAAGCGACTCTAATTACCAGAAAATGGCTCAAATAGGTGCTGAAGGCGTTTTATGTTTATTATCAGATTCAACTAATGCTGAATTAGAAGATTTTACAACTTCAGAAATGGTTGTCTCAGAAAATATTAAAGAAATGTTTGAATCTATTGATGGTAGAATTATTATATCTACTTTCGCTTCTAATATTCACCGTATCCAACAAATTGTTGAAGCTAGCGTAGCTACAAACAGAAAAATCGCTGTTTTTGGAAGATCAATGACTAAGAATATCGATGTCGGATATAAACTTGGATATATAAAAGCTCCTAAAGGAACCTTTATTTTTACTAGGACCAAATCAGAGATTAGAGACAAGAATTTAACAATTCTTTGTACCGGTTCTCAAGGAGAACCTTTAGCAGCCTTAACAAGAATTGCCGCTAATACTCATAGACAAATTTCGCTAATTCCAGGAGATACGGTAATACTTTCTTCTTCTCCAATTCCCGGAAACTTAGAAAGTGTAAACAGAACTATCAATATGCTTTATAAGCGTGGTGCTAACGTAATCACTCAGTCACCTTTTGCGGATGTTCACGCCTCAGGTCACGGCGGTCAAAATGAGCTAAAGTTAATGCTTAAATTAATGAGACCTAAATACTTTATGCCAATTCATGGCGAATATAGAATGTTGAAATTGCATACCCAATTAGCTATTGATACTGGAGTTTTACCTGAGAATACTTTTATAATGGAAAATGGTGACGTTCTTGCATTAAGTCAAAACAAAGCTTATATCAAAGAGAAAATAAAAACCTCAGATATTTACGTTGACAGTGAAAGTATTGGTGAAGTCGGATCTTTAGTTATTAAAGACAGAAGAGAACTTTCAGAAGATGGTTTGCTTTCTGTTATCTTGACAATTTCCCAAGATAATTATGAAGTTATGTGTACTCCAAATATCATTTCAAGAGGGTTTATCTACTTGAAAGATAGTGATAAAATGACTAAAGATATGCAAGAAATAATATTGGACGTAACAGAAAAATATCTTAATCCGAAACATAAATTAAACATTTCCGGTATGAAAAATGATATTATTAAAAACTTAAGAAGATATATTTCCGATGAAACCAGAAGAGAACCGATGATAATGCCAGTAATTATGGTTCTATAGAAAAAAAGATGACCGATGGTCATCTTTTTAATTGAAATTAACTGATAATTTATTATTGCAAACATCTTTAAATGCGTAAAATATTTCTTTTGTTACAAAAGCGTCTTCTAAAGCGTCATGTTTTTGATTATTTAAATCTCTTGATTCAGAATAAACATTATAAGCATTAAAAAGTCCTATATCATTTTTTAAACCGTAATAATTTTTATGCATACTCAATAAATCAATAAATTGCATGCTTTTAGTAAAATTGTTCAAGCGATGAATTCGATTTAATTTATTTAATTCCAAATGATCGTTTTTACCCCAAACATAGACGATAGGATTATATGTTTTTTGGATAGTCATTATTCTTTGATGTAAAAACTCATATGGCTTACCTTGGTCTACATCAGTTTGTTCAATATGTAAAAACCTTTTTGTTCTCAATGATAATTCAGGTATTAGTTTAGGTTTGATATAACTTGAAAATTCTTCAATTATCTTGCCATACTCATCAGTTAAAATATAACCTACTTGAATAATCTCAGAAATAAAATTATGGTAGTTATTATATGGTGGCATTGACATTTCAAAATCAATAAACAGACGATTTCGATTTTGATTGATTAAAGATTTAATACCTGACTTTATTATGGAAATGTCATAATGGATTTCTGGTTTGTTTCTTGATGGCGATAGTATTTTATCAATAGCTACGACATTTCTTACTAAGAAACCACGGTAAAGTCTTGGTGCAGTTTTTACAGTCATAAAAACAAATATTCCCGGTTTGAAATATTGCATGAATTGTTTAAACATGCTTTTACTCATATAGTAAAAGTTAACTCTTTTTTTCATTCTAATGGCAATAAGTCTTTTAGATTCGATTACACCATGTAGCATTCCTTGAATTGTTTCTTCCACTTGATTACCTTCTTTTTTATTGGATTTACTTATCTGTTATTTGATTTAGCGCTAAATATAAATTATCAATCGCCTCATCACTGATTTTTAATGATTTTAATTCTTCTCTTGGAGCGTTTTTTATATTATCTAACGTTTTATATTTCTTTAATAATTTATTTTTTGTGACTTTTCCAATTTTCGGGATTGTATCTAAAATTGATCCATATATGGTTTTGTTAGATAAATTCCTTTGGAAACTTATTGCAAAACGATGAACTTCTTCTTGCATTTTATAGAGTAAAGAATAAAGATTTGAATGTTTGTCTAGTACTATCTCTTTTTCTTCTTGAGTTATAATTGCTTCAGTTTTATGACGATCATTTTTCTTTAATCCTATAACTGCCAAACCTAGACTTAATTCTTCTAAAACCAGTTTAGCAGCTCTTAATTGAATTAATCCGCCATCAACTACAATTAAATCCGGTCTGGTTAAATCTTCCATCAACATATTTTGATACCTTCTATAAACAACTTCTTTCATCATTTGAAAATCATCAGCCGAGTCAGTAGTTTTTATTTTGTATTTACGATATTCTTTTTTATCAGGCAAACCATTTGTAAATACCACCATAGCACTAACTAAATTTTGCCCGGAAGTATGAGAATTATCAAAAATATCAATCCTTTTTATAGAATCAAGATTAAGAATATTTTCCAGTTCGGTCAAAGCTACAATTGTTTTATTTTCTTTATTAAGAAAAGCTGATAAATTGTTGTTTAAATGAACCGTTGCATTTTCAAGGGCCATTTCTAATAATTTAACTTTTCTGCCTCTTCTTGGTGTAAATATAATATTGCCTAATATATCAGAAAACAAATCATAATTATAGCCATACGGTAAAAGTATTTCTTTAGGAAGCGGATTTTGATCATAAAATTGAGCTAAGTAAGTCAATAAAACATCTTCAATTATGCCATAATATGTAAAAATTTTTGATTTTGAAAATAATAATTTCCCGTTTCTCATAAAAAGAATATTAATGGAAATATAGTTATCATAAGTTACAAAGTTGATAATATCGCGATCATAATTATCGTTAAAAATTACTTGTTGCTGTTCAGTTGTTTTATTAATAGCTGTAATTAAATCTTTGTATTCTTGAGCCTTTTCAAATTCTAACCTTTGTGAATGCTCATTCATTTTCATGGTAAAATCATCAATAAATTCTTTAGTGTTACCTGATAAAAAACTTCTTACTTTTTTAATTAAATCTTTGTAGACTTGTTCACTAACTTCAAATTCACATGGACCCAAACATTGTTTAATATGGTAATAAAGACAAACTTTTTTAGGAAATTTGGAACATTTTCTAAAAGGAAAGATTGTATCTAATAACTTTACTGTTTCATTAGCATAAAAAGCATTGGGATAGGGACCAAAGATATTCCCCAATTTATTCTTTACATCTCTAGTTGTTCGAATAATTGGATGTCTTTCATTAGTTATTTCAATATATGGATATGTACTATCACTCATCAAGCGAATATTATATTTTGGTAAGTTTTTCTTTATTTGCGCTAACTCCAAAAGAAAAGCTTCTTTTTCAGTTGAAGTGATAATATAGGTAAAATTGTCAATATCTTTGACCAACCTTGTGGTTTTATCATCATGAGCACCAACAAAATAAGAACTCACTCGTTTTTTCAAGTTCTTTGCTTTTCCAACATATATGATTTTACCGGTTTTATCCAACATTTGGTAAGTTCCGGGTTTTTCTGGTAATTGAGATAATTTTCTCTTTATTGTTTCGTTCATTTCACCCTTGATTATACCAAATACTCAAAATACTTGCAATTAAAACAAAAGACTGTAAGAATAAATTTACTCTTACAGTCTTTATTTTATTTAATTTTTCTAATTAAATTATCAATTTTTTGACCTTTAGTATATGATTCGTCATACTTAAAGATTAAGGCAGGTACTTTTCTCATTTTAACTCTTGAGGCAATTTGGTTCTTAATAAAACCATTAGCTCTTTCTAAAGCTTGAGCTGTTTTTTCCAATTGCTTTTCATCTCCATATACAGTGTAGTATATGTACATATATGATAATTCGTTAGTAATCTTTACTCCAGTAATTGTAATAAATCCTAAATCATCTTTTACTTCATCACGTAGTATTTCCGTTACAACTCTTTGAACATTAGTTTCTAAATGACTTACTTTTGCCATTATTCCACCTCTTTCATTGTGTATACTTCAATTACGTCACCGATTTTAATATCATTATAATTTTCAAGGGTTATACCACAATCATATCCTTGTTTAACTTCTTTGACATCGTCTTTGAAACGTTTCAAAGAACCTAGTTTTCCTTCAAAGATAATTTTTCCGTCTCTTACTAATTTAATAATCGAGTTTTTCCTTACTACCCCATTAGTTACCATACAACCGGCAATAGTTCCGATTCTAGAGACATTATAAGTTTCCCTAACTTCAGCTTCACCAATAACTGATTGTTCGAATACAGGGTCAAGTAAACCTTTCATAGCCGCTTCTATATCATCTAAAGCTTCATATATTACTCTATATGTTCTAATTTCAACTTGTTTTTCACTAGCTAAGTCTCTTACTGAACTAGGAGTTCCTACTCCAAACCCAATAATGATGGCTTCAGAAGCTTCAGCTAATAAAACATCTGTGTCAGTAATTGCGCCTACGCCAGTTCTGACTATATCAATTGAAGTTCCTTCAACGTTAATTTTATTGATTGAACCCTTGAAAGCTTCAATTGAACCTTGAACGTCAGCTTTAATAATAAGTTTAAGTTCTTTTAATTTACCTTCAGCACGGCTAAAGAAATCTTCTAATGAAATTGCTTGTTTATTAGAATGTTGTTTATCAAATTGTCTTTGAGCTCTCTCGGTTGCGATATCTCTAACTGTTTTTTCATCGTCAAATACTTTGAAAGGGTCTCCGGCACTAGGAACATCGGATAATCCGATAATTTCTACTGCTTGTCCCGGTAAAGCTTTTTCAATTTGATGACCAAGATCATTAGTCATAGCTCTAACTTTCCCGTAAGTTGAACCTACAACAAAGTTATCCGATACTTTTAAAGTACCGTTATCGACTAGGATTGTCGCGACAGGGCCACGGCCTTTATCAAGTTTAGCTTCAATGACTGTTCCGTTGGCAGTTCTTTTAGGATTAGCTTTAAGTTCCAACATTTCCGCAACTAATTGAATAGTATCTAATAAATTATCAATTCCCGTTCCTTTTAATGCAGAAATTAAACAGTAAGGTGTTTCACCGCCCCAATCATCTGGCAAAAGGTTTAGATCGGCTAATTCTTGTTTAACTCTATCAGGGTTTGCGCCTGGTTTATCCATTTTATTTACAGCAACGATAATTGAACATTTAGAAGCTCTAGCATGATCGATTGCCTCTCTTGTTTGTGGCATAACGCCATCATCGGCAGCTACAACCAAAACAACGATATCAGTAATTCTCGCTCCACGAGCTCTCATCTCTGTAAAAGCAGCATGTCCAGGTGTATCAATAAAAGTAATTTTTTGTCCGTTTTTTTCAACTTGGTAAGCACCGATATGTTGAGTAATTCCACCTGCTTCAGTCGCAACTACTCTTGCATTTCTAATATTATCTAAAAGAGTTGTTTTACCGTGGTCAACGTGACCCATAATTGTTACTACAGGAGGACGACTTACTAAATCCTTAGGATCATCTATATCTTCCATCTCATCAAATCTTGTAACATCGGTAATAACTTCATCTTTAAACTCTAAGTTGTACTCCATCGCTAAAAGTTCAGCGTTATCTCGGCTGATTTCTTGATTTTGTGTCGCCATAACACGTAAAAACATTAATTTCTTAATGATTTCCGTAACTGGCTTATTCATTTCTTCAGCTAATTCCAGTACAGACATACCTGGTTTAAAAGTTATGCTGGTTTTTTCTGGTTTAGCGTTTTTCTTTTTCTTGTTAATTAGATTATTTTCTTTTTCAATATAATCTTCTTTGTTTTTATTAAACTTCTTCTTGGCAATATATTTTGACATATGACCACCTCTTCTTTAAAAAATTTTGTTAACTTTTCATTTGTCTCGCAAATCCTTTATCTAATATTGCTATAACCTTACGATTATTTTTACCTATTGCTTTACTTAATTCTTCAGTCGTGAAATCTTCAATAACTTCAATTTCATAAAATAAAGATTTGTCTTTAATTCTCTTTGTTGTATTAACTCCAGCATCAGATGCTAGAAATACTAACTGTGCTTCTTTGTTTTTGATTTTTTCTAGTGAGAAAGCTTCACCAGAAACTAATTTTTTAGCTTTTTGGCATAACCCTAAAAAGCTGAGGGTTTTTTCTTTATTCATCTTTTAAAGCCTTTAATAAATCGTCATAAACACTTTCGGGAATTTCAACTTCTAAATGTTTTTTTAGAACGTTTGTTTTCTTGGCTTTGTTAATGATTTCTTTATTCTTTTGCAAATAAACACCTCGACCATTAGCCTTACCAGTAACATCATAAATGACATTACCTTCTGGAGTTCTCACTACACGCAACAATTCTTTTTTTTCAAATCTCTCTTGTGAAACAACACATTTACGCAAGGGAATCTTTCTGGTTTTCATGTTTAATCACCTTCTTTAAAATTTAATACCTTGTTCTAGAGCATCTGATTCAGGTTTAATATCAATTTTCCAGCCACATGATTGAACAGCTAATCTAGCGTTTTGACCTTTTTTTCCAATAGCTAAAGACAATTGATCATCAGGAACAATAGCTAAAGCAGATTTTTCTTTAACATCAATGATAACGGCTATCGTTTTTGCTGGTTGGATTGAATTAGAAATTAATTCTTTAGGATCATCACTATATTTATAGATATCCATTTTTTCACCATTAAGACTATCTATTACACTCTTAATTCTAACTCCATTACGGCCTAAACAAGCTCCTACTGGATCAACGTCAGGGTTATTGGAAGCAACGCAGACTTTACATCTATCTCCAGGATCTCTTGATAAACCAATAATTTCTATAACGCCATCTTTTAATTCCGGAATAGCATTTTCCATTAAACGTTTAACTAAGTTTCTATCAGTTCTAGAAACATATACTTTTGGACCCTTAGTCGTTTCTTCAACTTTAGTGATATAAACACTTAAGCGATTTCCTAAAAATAAATCGCTTGGCAATAAATCACGAGCAGGAATTGAAGTTTCAGTATCTTTTCCTAAGAATAGAGTAACAAATTCATCATTAATTTGAACTATTTCAGCACTTAGCATTTCGCCAACCTTACCACTGAAATATTCTAGATTTCTTTCTCTTTCAAGTTGTTTCAATCCTTGAGTTAACATTTGTTTAGCGGTTGAAGCAGCTAAACGGCCAAAATTCTTTGGTGTGATTTTTTCTTCAATAATGTCACCGATTTTAACAGTTTTTTTCAACTCTCTTGCTTCTTCCAAAGACATTTGTGTTCCAGGCTCAGCTTCGGGATCTACTTCTTTAACAACTAAAGATCTAGCAACTAAAGTAATCTCCGCTTTTTCTTCATTAAAAACAACTTCAGCATTTTGTTTACCGTTATAAGCTTTCTTATAAGCGTTAATCAAACCGCGACCAAATACTTCTAAGATTTTCTCTTTTGGAATATCTCTTTCCTCAGAAAGCACTTCTAAAGCTTTAAAAAATTCTTTACTTGTCATTTTTCTCTCCTAAAACTTGATAGCTAATCTAATAAGATTAACATCAATATAATCAATTTTTATTTTTTTATTTTTACTAGTTAATATTGTTAAATCTTTACCGTCAAAACTCAAAAGTTTACCTTCTAATTTTTGTTCATAAGTTTCTAAGTATACCTGACGACCAACAGCCTTTTTAATATGCTCAATTGACCTTAATTCTTTCTCAGCGCCTGGAGAACTAACTTCTAAAATATATTCTCCGGCAATAGGATCGATTTTATCAATAAATGGATTTAATAAGTTTGTAGCATCAACTATCATATCCATATCGATATCTTTTAAAGAATCTATATAAATTCTTAAGATTGGATCCTTTTGATTTTTAATGTATTCAATATCATACAAATCGTAAGGTGTGTCTTTCAAAAAAGTTTCCACTTCTTTTTTTAAGTTTATTAAATCCATAAATTAGATTTCCTTTCATTAAAAAGAGAGGGGACGACCCTCTCACGTTAATTCTTATGCAAAAACATTATAACATAATGAGAAAATCTTTTCAAGAAAAATATCTATTTACTCGAAACTAACTTGCTCAGGATTTCTTAGTTTTTACGTTTATTACAATATCTTGATACTCCTCATGTTTTTTAAACCAACTAATAGCATAAGGGCACTTCGCAACAATTAACAAACCTTTACTTTTAATGAAATTATATGCTTCAAGCATTAATTGTGAAGCTATGCCTTGTCCCCTTAAACTTTGATCGACATAAACATGATCGATATCTACTCTTTTTTCATCACGAGCAGGAAATGTCACTTCAGCTAACAATAAATAATCATCTCTTTTTGCATAAATTCGATTGTCTTCATAAATATAGTCCATTATCTTTTACTCCTTTTAAATATTTCATACATGATAATACTTCCGGCCACGCCAACATTCAGTGACTCCATGTTTTTCATTTTAATCTTAAAACTCTGATCAACCAAGTCAATCAACTCTTGTCTAACTCCTTGACCTTCATTACCTAAAATTATTCCTAATTTATTGTTTTTAAATTCAGTTTCTTCTAAAGTGAAATCACTTTTTAAATCAGTGACATAGAAATCATAATCTTTAGATTCCTTAATAAAATCACTTAAACTACCATTCAACAAGTTCACTTTAAATAAAGCACCTTGTGTGCTTCTAACAACTTTTTCATTATAATAGTCAACGCTGTTTTCTGAAATTATTGTTGAGAAACCAAAAGCCACACATGATCTGATTAAGGTTCCAATATTTCCCGGATCTTGGACATTATCCAATAGTAATACCTTTTCCCCTATATTAGAATTGTTGGTGATTTCACAAACTCCGATTATACCTTGAGGGACCATCAAATCACTTAAAGTTTTAATTACTTCATCAGTTACTTTATACCCTTTGATATCATCAAAAGGATTTTCATCTAAGTAAAAAACGCTCTTTAATACTTTGTTTTCATAAGCCTCATTAACCAAATGAAAACCTTCAACTAAAAAAAGTTGACTATTTAATCGATATTTTTTTATTTTTAATTTAGCAGTTTCTTTAATAATATTATTGTTTTTAGAAGTTATTACTGAATCATTCAAATTTCTTTCACCTCAAGGTTTAAAACTTACTATATCTATTTTACAATATATATCAATATTTTTCATTTAATTCGCAAAAAAAGTGAGCTTGAAGGCTCACTTTTTAAAAATATTAGGTAAAAATTTAATCTATTAATCCTACCTCAGGATCTTCTGTTAATGAATAGTCATTATAGTATTGATTGTTAAAAATTAATTTGTCAATGAAACTGAAATCATCGTTCATATTGAATACTTGAATTTGTGAATAACTTAAAGTGTAAATATAATTCTCAATCATTACTGCTTTTTCAATGGTATCAAAATAATTGTTTTCTGAGTTTTCATGTTCTAACTCAGCGACTAACTCAAGTTCTCCGCTAAAATATACTTTGAAAACAAACATCTTTTGACTGTATCTATAATAACTATCTTCATATATAGAAACTGGAATTGCTATATAGACAAAATCTTCGTCCTCAACTTCATAGTAGATAAATGCTTTATGATTATAAGTAACACTTGTATAAGAGTATTCTCCTTCAACTAAATAAGTGTCAATACTTATAGGAGTATCTCCTGAAGTATCATAAAGGGCTACTTTAACTCCAATGAAATTAGACCAGCCATTTTCGTTAGTCTCTGCCATTCTACCTACTCCAATCATTAAATCATCATTTATTTGATGCAAGTAATCACTAACGCCTTCTTCATATAATTCTCCGAGTATTACCGGATTATTTGCGTCACTCAAATCTAATTTATAAAGCGGATCAGTATTGACAAAGGTCACGACATAAGCTATCTCTTCATTATATCTGACTGAATAGATTCTTTCGTTAGGCTTTCCAAGTCCACCTAGCTTGGAAATCTCAGTCATTTCGTTCTCTGATTCAGCATTTAATAAATATAAAGTATTGGTTAGATAAGTATCTTGGCTTTTGTAATTATAATAAGTTACAGCAATTCTAAAGACGCCATCATACTCATCCATAGAGAATTGATTCAAAGGCATGCCCTGAATTTCACCAAGAGCTTTATAAACAAGTTCATCATCGCTAATTTCAAATCTTAAAATAAAAGTTTTTTGTTCATAAGTCTCTTCTTCTTCATTGTATGAATAATTATAAACTGTTGTATAAAGATTGTTTACACTCATATAAATCTGGTATGTACTACCAAGATAAGCTTTGACGCTAGCTTCTTCTAAATCATCGACTGAAAAAGAAACTAAAATCAAATAACTAAAACTTTCGCTGTCATTTGGCATAAAGTAAATATTATCTATACCAAGCATTTCTAAATCATCACTAATTACTGAATCCATATATTCAGGAACAAATCCTTCTGCTTCGAAATAATAACTGATTGAATAATCATTTAATATTAAGTATACTCTATCATCAATCATTCTTGATGAGGCGATATAAGCAGAATCAAATTTTAATTCTCGATAAACTTCAATATTTTCCAAATCACTTTTGTCAAGAACTACAATCTTAGTGCCATAGTCATAACGGTAATAAGGATAATAAGAATCTACAATAACAACCGGCTCAGTATCTTTTGATTCTTGAGTATCCCCGTCATCTTCATCTGGATCCGTATATGGAGATTCAATCATTTCATAAAAATAATAATTGCCAATTAAAACAATTTTATCTCCTTCTACATATAATCCTTCAATATAAGAATTCTCACCGAAATTATATTCGTAGTGAATATCTAAAGTTTCAGCGTCAATCATGAAGAATTTTTCACCTGACACTATATAAATATAATAACCATCGGTCAAAATCGTATCAGCTTCATTGACGCCGTCGACTTGATTATTCGTTTTAGAATAGTTTCTGTCTTCTGAACCACTACCTGAATAATCAACAGATTCATCAAATACCATTTCAGGACTTCCCTCTAACGCTGAATTAAAAGCATACCATTTATTGTTGCTGGTTTCGTAGAACTGCTTTAAATAAGTGCCTAGTTGTTCATACGAAGCAAAAGAACCAACATTATCTCCCGTTGGTTTTTCCGTCGGTACATTTTGACAAGAAATAAAAATAATTGCAAGTAAACTCATAAAGAAAAGCATCACAAATTTTTTCATAATCAATTTCCTCCTTAACTTTCATTTATATAAACAATTAAAGAGCAATATTTCTTGGAATTATTTTGTTAAATCCAGGAATAATTCAATATCTTCTTTTAAAAGTTCCAAAGAACTAACCCAGAATTCTTTTTTAGTTACATCAATATTCATTAGTTTAGCAGTGTCTTCTACTGTATTTTTACCAGTAGCTGCTAATAGTTGATCATAATTAGCTCTAAAAGCATCTTTGTTTTCCAAATATTTTGAATAAAGTCCCTTAGCAAATAATAATCCAAATGTATATGGGAAGTTATAATAACTTAAACCGCCGGAATAATAATGCGGTTTACAAACCCACATATATGGATGTAGATAATTTGGATCTAATCCATCGCCGTAAGTTTCTTTTTGCGCTTTTAACATAATTTCATTCAATTCATTCACGTCAAATACGGTTTGTTCTCTACCTTCAAAAACATTCTTTTCAAAGATGAACCTTGACATAATATCAATAACTACAGCTGTATAACCTTGAATTGATGATTCTAAAAGGAATATTTTTTCTTCTTTTGTTTCAGCGTCTTTCAGTGCAGCTTTATTAACTATAGTTTCACAGAATGTTGAAGCCGTTTCCGCTACAGGCATTGTATAAGAACTGTTTAAAATGCTTTCTCTAAAAATAACTTCACCGTGATAAGCATGACCTAATTCATGAGAAAGAGTTATCATATCACCAAAAGCTCCTGTAAAATTAGTCATAATTCTGCTTTCTTTAATTGGGTGAATGTTAGCACAAAAAGCTCCGCCTCTTTTTCCTTGTCTTGGTGTATAATCAACCCAGTTCTCTGCAAAAGCTGTTCTTGCCATTTCATATAAAGGTTCAGAGAATGTTTTAAAGTTTTTAAGTACATATTCATTAGCTTCTTCAATTGTAAACCTTTTATTGACTTTACCCATTGGCGCATATAAATCATAAAAAGGCAAACCATTTTTATGTCCTAATAAAGAAGCTTTTCTTTTTAGATAACTTCTGAATACTTCATAGTAATCTTTAACAGCGTCTTGCATTGCGTCTAATGTTTCTTTGCTCATACGACTATTGTAAAGCGCTTGTTCTAGAGGAGAAGAAAAACCTCTTGCTTGTGATATGGTGTTAACTTCACCTTTAATAGAGTTTAAAGCCGCAGCCACTGATTTATCAATCTTTTTATAAGCTTTCAACTCAGCTTCATATGCTTTTTTTCTTACAACTGGATCAGCGTCATCAGCTAGATTTCTAACTTCTGATAAAGTTATGATTTTATCATCGAACTCAACTTCTAGAGTTGAAGTTAATAAAGATTGCAATGTTCCCCAGGCACTTGATCCAGTTTGTCTTAATCTTGCAATCATGAGTTCTAAATCATCTGAAAGAATATGTTTTGCATTATCTTTAATTTCCAATAGATAAAACTTATGCTCTTTTAAAAACATATCATTTTCAATATCTTTTTCTAATTCAGGATAACTTGCAACCCATTTGTTAAAAACAGTGCTAGCCTTCGTTAATTCAGCTATTTTCCTTCTTAAAACACTACTCATTTTAACGGCGTCTTGATTAGTACTTTCAACCGATTCAGTTAAAGATGCGAAACTAAATAGTTTTCTAATTAAGTTGCTAAAGGTAATTTCATTATTTAAATAACGCAATAATTTTTTTAGTTTGTCATCATAATTTTGAAAATCAATAATTTGCGAGTTAATCTCTAAAATCAACTTCTCTAGTCTTGCAAAATCATCCTTAAAATTTGGGTCATCAAATCCCAAATATAATTTTTCTAAATTCCAAGTTCTCACTTATTTCTCCTCCTTAATATATTCATTTCTTTTCATTACATATATTTTACTTTTCTTTAAACCATAGTCTCTGCTTTCATATTCTTCATCATTTAAATACTCAAAATTAAAATAAGAAATTAGTTTTTGTGATTTTTTGTTCTCGATGAAATGACCGACATATATTTCCTCTAATTGAAGTTCATTGAAAGCATATTCCAATACAGCTTTTACCGCTTCTCTCATATACCCGTGATTTTCATATTTAGTCGATAAAACATATCCCAGTTCGTGGATTTTGTCACGGTTATTTAACTTAGTTAGATGAAGGCCGATAGATCCGATTACTTTAGACTCTTTTTCAAGTTCAATTGCCCAGACGTCGTCCGATTCAATAAAATGGGAAAGGATTCTTTTAGAATGTTCTAGAGATGGATGAGGCATCCATCCAGCATGCGGACCGACTGTATCTAATTTAGCATATTCAAATAAGTCTTCTAAATCATCCATCTTAAATCCTCTAAGGATTAATCGATCAGTCTTTAATTTTTTCATTTCGCAAATATTTCCTCAATACTAAAGCCTTTATCTATAATATTTATTGGCTTTCTTTCATTGATTTCGATTGTTACTGTATCTTTAATAGCTTGTTTGATATATTTTTGATAATCAAAGGCTTTTTCAAATGTTTCCGCTCTTTCAACAGTTGGTTTTATAACAGGTCTTTTTGGTACATATACCGTACAACAATCAGAAAAAGGTCTATTTGATATTTGGTAAGTCTTAATTTTTTTAGCGATTTTGATAATTTCATTTTTATCAAGGGCTGCTAAAGGCCTAACGATTAATGAATTAACAACAGCTTGAACTGTTATCAAACTTTCAAGCGTTTGTGAAGCTACTTGACCGATTGAATCACCCGAAACTAAAGCTTTACAGTTGTTCTTTTTAGCGAGCGATTCAGCAATTCGATACATCATTCTTCTCATGATAGTGATAATATAGCTTTCGGATATTTCTTTAAGAATTAGTTCGTGTATCTCTCTAAAAGGAACTAAATGTAATTTGATTTTCGAACTTGGTGCATATTTAGATAATACAGTCACTAAATCAATGACTTTTTGAACTGATTCAACTGGTGTAAGTGGAGAAGATTCAAAATGAACACATTCAATTTCCAAACCAGTATTCATAGTTAAATATCCAGCAACAGGTGAATCAATACCACCGCTTATTAATAACATCGCTCTTCCACCGGTTGAAGTTGGAAATCCTCCTAAACCAGGGATTTTATCAGTGAAGATATAAGTTCCTTCTTTTCTAGCTTCGATGTTTAAAGTCTTCTTTGGGTTTTTAACATCAACAATTAAATTTTCCACTTCTCTCAAAACTTTTTTAGAGACAAGTGAAGATATTTCAAATGACTTAAGATTAATTGATTTATCAGCTCTTTTTGTCTCAACTTTAAAAGTGGTTTTTTCAGTAATTTCATGCTTTAATAACTCAATTGATTTTTTAGCTATTTCATCAATATCAAAATTACACTTTAAAGTTTTACTATATGAATTTAGTCCTGAAATGTAATTTAAGCGTTCAATTACTTCTTTCGGATCAACTCCATTTAGTTTAATAAAAACCAAATCATGTTGAAATTCAATTTCTACATGAAGCCCATACATCTTATGAGCTATTTGATTGTTTATATTATGTCTAAAAATATGTTGATTCTTCCCTTTAAGAATCAAATCTCCATATCTAACCATTATATATTCATACATATTTATCACACACACTTTCATAAATATTTTATCATAATTATTGTTATTTATTCTAAGTTATTTTATAATATAAAAAATGTAATAAAGGAGCTAATTAAATGACTAATGAATTTCTATTTACCCATGCAGAATTGTTTTTAGATAAGAAACTTAATATAGTAACAAATTTAGCAAACATGTCAGCTATCATTATGGAAAACATATCCGACCTTAATTGGGTAGGTTTTTATCTTTATGATGGAGAAAAATTATACCTTGGTCCTTTTCAAGGTAAAGCAGCCGTTACAATAATCGATATGGGTAAAGGTGTTTGTGGTACTTCAGCTTCAAAAAGAGAGATTTTGATTGTTGATGATGTTCATAAATTCCCTGGTCACATCCCTTGTGACTGTGACTCTAAGTCGGAAATTGTTTTACCAATAGTCAAGAATGGAGAGCTTTTTGGAGTTTTAGATATTGATAGTCCCATTCAAAATCGCTTTGATGAAAATACAGCAAAAGACCTAGAAAAGCTAGTGAAGCTTTTAGTTGACATTTTATAGTCAATAAGTTATAATACTTTGTGCGCATGTAATAAAAAGCAGTTGTTTCATGGTAATTTAGAGTTTGATTATTCCATTTTCTAGGGTTGGAAGTATCGTTAACTGCTTAACGAGAAACCATCAAAATAATCAAAATAAGTTATTAAGAGACTCCTCAGATGTTATGTACGTAATAAAAATAAGGAGGATTATATATGGCAAGATTTACAGGATCAACTTGGAAACAAAGTCGTCGTTTAAACTATTCAGTTTCTGAAACTGGAAAAGAATTAAACAAACGTCCATATGCACCAGGTCAACACGGACAAAAACGTAAAAAATTATCTGAATATGGTGTTCAGTTACAAGAAAAACAAAAAGTTCGTTTTACTTATGGTGTAAATGAAAAGCAATTCCGTAAAACTTTCAATGAAGCTAAGAAAATGCAAGGAAAACAAGGTGAAAACTTTTTGTTCTTACTTGAATCAAGATTAGATAACTTAGTTTATCGTGCTGGTTTCGCAAGAACTAGACAACAAGCTAGACAGTTAGTTAATCATGGTCATATTTTACTTGATGGAAGCAAAGCAACTATTGCCTCAATTAGAGTAAAACCAGGTCAAGTTATTTCTTTAAAAGAAAAGTCAAAAGGCTTACAAATTGTTAAAGACGCATTAGAAGCTGTTGTTTCACGTCAAGAATATATTAATTTCGATGACAACAATAATTCAGCTACTTACACTCGCTTACCTGAAAGAAACGAAATATTACCTGAAATTAAAGAAAACCTAATCGTTGAATTATACAACAAATAAGATTAGAAATAACCAAGACTAAAACAGTCTTGGTTTTTTTTATTTATTCTGAAGTTGTTTTCTTGACATATAAGCATCTAAAGAGTAAAATATTCTAGTGATTTAAGATAGGAGAATAATATGAAGAATAAGAAAATTATTATTATCGGTGGAGTAGCCGGCGGAGCTTCAACTGCAACAAGATTGAGAAGAATGGATGAATTCGCTGAAATTATCATGTTAGAAAGAGGCGAATACATTTCTTTTGCAAACTGTGGATTGCCATATTATATAGGCGGTGTAATAACAAGTAGAGATGCATTATTAGTCCAAAGCGTTGAAGATATGCAAAATAACTTCAATATTGATGTTAGGAATTTTTCCGAAGCTTTAAAGATTGATAAAGAAAATAAAGTGTTGACAATCAAAAACTTAAATACTGATGAAACATATGAAGAAACATATGATTTTTTAGTTATTTCTACAGGTGCTTTTCCAGTCAAACCTCCAATTGCTGGAATTAATGAAGCTGAAAATTTATTTACTTTGAGAAGCATTCCTGATACTGATAACATCAAAAATTATATCGATACTTTAAAGCCAAAAAGAGCTACTGTTATCGGCGCTGGTTTTATTGGTATTGAAATGGCAGAAAATTTACATCATTTAGGCATGCAAGTAACAATCGTGGAAATGGCTAACCAAGTTATGGCTCCGGTTGATTATGAAATGGCCCAAATTGTTCATCAACATATAATTGATAAAGGTGTAAATTTAATTCTATCCGATGGTGTAAAAGAATTTAAAAACAAAGGTAAAGAAATTATTCTTTCTTCTGGTAAATCTCTTAATACAGACCTTATCATCTTCGCGATCGGTGTTAGACCTGAAAATATGTTAGCTAAAGAAGCTGGTTTAAAATTAGGCGAAAGAGGCGGAATTTGGGTTGATGAAAATTTACGAACAAGTGATGCATCAATCTTTGCGATTGGTGATGCAATTGAAGTAAAAGATTTTGTTACTAAGAGCGAAACAATGATTCCACTTGCTGGTCCGGCAAATAAACAAGGTCGTATAGCTGCTGATAATATCACAGGCGCTAATAAAGTTTATCCAGGATCAATGGGTACTTCAGTAGCTAAAGTATTTGATTATACTGTTGGTGCTACTGGTAATAATGAAAAAATCTTGAAATCTAAAAAAATCGATTATAATGTTATTCATATTCATCCAGGTTCACATGCTGGTTATTACCCAGGATCTTCTACTATCTCAATGAAGTTGATATATAATAAAAAGACTCAACAAATATATGGTGCTCAAGCAGTTGGTATGGAAGGCGTTGATAAAAGAATCGATGTTTTGGCAACTGCAATTAAAGCAGGTATGAAAGTAACTGATTTAAAAGATTTGGAATTATCTTATGCTCCTCCATTTTCATCTGCTAAAGACCCTGTAAATATGTTAGGCTTTGTTGCTGAAAATATTATTAATGGTCTAGTTGATACTGTTCAATATAACGAAATCGACGACTTAGTAAAATCTGGAGCTTTTGTAATTGATGCTAGAGATCAAATCGAAGTATCTTTTGCTTCAATTCCTGGTACTACTAATATTCCTTACCCAGAAATAAGAAATCGTTTAAACGAAATACCTAAGAATCAAAAAATCTTTGTTTTCTGTCAAACAGGAATTAGAGCTTATAATACGGTAAGAATTTTAAGACAAAGAGGTTTTGATGCCTACAATCTTGATGGTGCATTTAAAACTTATCAAAGCGTCTATAATCCTTCACAATTATTAGCTATGGATGATGTTGATGATCATGGTAAGGTAGTATTCCAACAAGAAGAAACACCGGAACCACTTACTATTAACTTTACTCCTACTCTTGTTGTTGATGCTTCAGGATTACAATGTCCAGGACCTATTGTTAAAACTTTCAAAAGTTTAGAATCAATGAATGATGGAGAAATCCTTGAAATAAGTGCTACAGATCCAGGTTTCAAAAAAGATGTTAAAACTTGGGTTGAGAAAACTAATAATACTTTATTGGATTTAACCGAAGAAAATAATAGATTTACAGCTAAAATTTTAAAAGGAAATCAAAAGAAAAATAAAAAGAGCATTGAAGTTAAAGAAACCAAAGAAGATACAACAATCGTTGTTTTCTCAGAAGATTTAGATAAAGCCATTGCTGCTTTCATCATAGCTCAAGGAGCTGCTTCAATGGGTAAAAAAGTTTCATTATTCTTCACTTTCTGGGGTCTAAATATTCTTAGAAAACCTAAGAAAGTAAGAGTTAAAAAGACTTTTATTGAAAAAATGTTTGGTGCAATGATGCCAAGGGGAACAAAAAAACTACCAATTTCGAAGATGAACATGCTTGGCATGGGACCAAAAATGATTAAATCAATCATGAAAAAGAAAAATGTCGATGCTTTAGAAGAAATGATAAAAAGTGCAATGGACTTAGGTGTTAAAATTACCGCTTGTGCTATGTCAATGGATATTATGGGCATCAAAAAAGAAGAGTTGATTGATGGAATTGAAATTGCAGGTGTTGCTACATATCTAGGCGATACTACTACTTCTAATCATAATTTATTTATTTAAAAATATAAAAGACCGAAAAGTTTATACTTTATCGGTCTTTTTTTTATATATTAATTATTTAATTCTTTTATTAGCTGCATTAGCCATGAAAATAAATTTATCAGGATCTAAAGAAGCTCCGCCAATTAAAGCTCCATCAATATTAGGTTTCATAATTAATTCTTCGATATTTTCCGGTTTTACAGAACCACCATATTGAATTCTTATTTCTTCGGCTACTACCTTACCATATAAATTTTGAATCATTTTACGAATATATCCGCAAGCTTCATCAGCCATTTCTGCAGTTGCAGTTTTTCCAGTGCCAATAGCCCAAATAGGTTCATAAGCGATAACAATATTTTCCATATCTATTGCTTTGATATTCGCAAAAGCACCTTTTATTTGTCTTTCTAAAACTTCATGAGTTTTATTGCTTTCTCTTTCCTCTAGATGTTCACCAACACATACTATTGGTTTTAGTTCATTCCTTAAAGCAGCTTTTATTTTTTTATTTACTATTTCATCTGTTTCATAAAAATAAGCTCTTCTTTCACTATGGCCAATTAATACATAATCAACCTTATATGATTTAAGAAGTGGACCAGAAATCTCACCTGTGTATGCACCTTCATCTTCAAAATGAAGATTTTGAGCGCCAATTCTTAAATTAGCTCCTTGTCTTTTGATCAAGCATCTCATAAGTGGTGCTTGAGCGAAAATTACAGTTTCTACATCTTTATTATTAGGCATGCTTTCGGAAACTTGTAGAATGAAGAATAATGCTTCATCCCTAGTTTTAAACATTTTCCAGTTTCCAGCTATTATAGGTTTTCTCATTTAAATCAATTCTCCTTTACTCATCATGACATTGGCAGTCTTCGCCGCAATCGCAAGCTTCTGCATCATCAAGTGAAGTTACGCCAGGTAGTTCTTTTCCTTCTAAGAATTCTAAAGAAGCTCCACCACCGGTAGAAATATGTGTGAAATCATCCTTATATCCCATTTGAATAGCAGCCGCAGCGCTATCGCCGCCACCAATGATAGTACGAGCGTCTTTTAATTTTGCTAGAATTTCACAAATTGATCTTGTTCCTTTTGCAAAGGCTTCGAATTCAAATACACCAAGTGGTCCGTTCCAAACAACAGTCTTAGCGCCTTTTAATTCTTTTTTAAATAATTTGATAGTTTTAGGACCAATATCTAATCCCATTTCATCATCCAAAATATCTTTATAAGTAGTAACTCGATGTGATGCATCTGGAGCAAACTCTTTACTTACAACTAAATCAACAGGTAAAATAAGTTTACCATTTGCTTTTTCTAATAATGATGAAGCTAATTCTAATTTATCTTCTTCAACTATTGATGTTCCAATATTATATCCCAAAGCCTTCATAAAGGTATAAGCCATTCCGCCACCAATTAATATCTTATCAGCTTTTTTTAATAAATTTTCAATAACACCTATTTTATCCGATACCTTGGCGCCACCTAAAATAGCCACAAAAGGTCTTTCAGGATTTTCAACTGTATCACCAATATAATGTAATTCTTTTTCCATTAAATATCCAGCTGCAGCTTCTTTAAGGCTTGCTATACCGACATTTGAAGCATGTGCTCTATGAGCGGTTCCAAATGCGTCGTTAACAAAAACATCACCTAAGCTAGCCCAATACGCCCCTAATTCAGGATCATTTTTAGATTCTTTCTTACCGTCTAAATCTTCAAAACGAGTATTTTCAACCATAACAATATCGCCATTATTCATAGCTTTTATTGCCGCTTCTAAAACTGGCCCACGCGTTTGAGGAATAAAATTAACTGGTTTATCAAGTAGTTCTTGTAGTCTTTCCGCAACCACTTTAAGCGAATTCTTTTTTAAGTCTTCTTCTGTCTTTACTCTACCTAAGTGAGAAAAGAGAATTATTTTTGCGTCTTCATCCAATAAATAATTAATTGTTGGTAAAGCTTGAACAATTCTATTATCATCTGTAATTATTCCGTCTTTAATAGGTACGTTAAAATCAACTCTGACTAATACCTTTTTTCCATTTACATGTAAATCTTCAAGTGTTTTTTTTCTCATAAAAAACTCCTCCTTAATAATACTTTTACATTCCTATTATATTATACTAAAAAACAAGTTATTTTTCTATAACTAATTAAATAATCAAGACATTGACTGAAAACCATTAACTTGAAAAAAATCAAAAACTTTTTTAGCTTTATTATATTGTTTTTTGAAAGTAAAATAAGATTTGAAATATAAGCTATGATGAGAGAAAAATTCAATAATTACTCCTCTTTCTTTTTTGTAGAAATTAGAAATTTGGAAATAATTTAAATAAAAACTATTTTCTATCCGAAAGCTGATTAAACAAATAAGCAATGTGTTTTTGTCAATATAAAGCGGAATTTTATTTTTGAAATCAAATAATTTTTTAGTGTTTTTTTCCAAAGATTTAATATCGTTAAGTTGATAAATTAATGTTCTGTTGAGTAATTTTTGAATTGTCATATCATAAATAAAATAGTTGTTTTCTTCAGCAATATAGATTTTATTATCAGATTTTTTTATTAAGTAATCCATTTAACACACCCGCTTTTAATATATCACATAAACAACATTTCTCATATTGAAAAATACCACTAATAATTAGTGGTATTTCGCTATTTTTAAGGATATTTTATAAAATTATTTTACTATTCTTAACTCAGTTTCTGGATCAAAGAAATGTGATTTTTCCATATTGATTGCTAATTCAACTTTAGATTGAATAGATAAATCTGATCTAGCATTAACTTTAGCTATTATGTTGTTATCGCCAATTGAGATATGGATATTTGTTTCAGCACCTAATAACTCAGCTACATCAACTGTAAATTCCGCTTTAGCACCAGCGTACTTTTCTAATAATCTTGGTTGATCATGAACATCTTCTGGTCTAAATCCTAAAACTACGTCTTTACCTATCATGTTTTTTTCTTTTAATAATTTAAGGTGTTTATCATCAACCTTTAATTTTAAGTCTTCACAAATAAAGATTCCTGTTTCATCAACTTGACCTGGTAAAAAGTTCATGGCTGGAGTACCAATGAATCCACCAACAAACATATTGTTTGGATAGTCATAGATTTCTTTTGGGGCACCGATTTGTTGAATGCGGCCATCTTTCATAACTACGATTCTTGTTGCCATTGTCATCGCTTCGATTTGGTCATGAGTAACGTAAATAGTTGTTGTTTCTAGTCTTTCATGCAATTTAATTAATTCAGCTCTCATCGCAACTCTTAATTTAGCATCAAGATTTGATAAAGGTTCATCCATCAAGAATACTTTTGCATCCCTAACAATCGCTCTTCCTAGAGCAACCCTTTGTCTTTGTCCACCAGATAAAGCTTTAGGCTTACGGTCTAGGTATGAAGTTAAACCTAAAATATCAGCTGCATTTTGAACCTTTTTTTCTATTTCAACTTTTGGTGTTTTTCTTAATTTTAACCCAAAAGCCATATTATCATATACAGTCATATGCGGATAAAGCGCATAAGATTGGAATACCATTGCGATATCACGGTCTTTTGGTGCAACATCATTTACTTTACGATCATCAATAAAAAGTTCGCCTGATGAAATTTCTTCTAATCCCGCAACCATTCTTAAAGTAGTAGATTTACCGCAACCAGACGGTCCAACAAAAACAATAAACTCTTTATCTTTTACCTCTAGGTTGAAATCAAAAACCGCTTGAACTCCATTATCATAAATCTTGTTCATTTCTTTAAAACTTAATGTAGACATATATATCCTCCTATAATAAATTATTATCAGTAATATTATACAAAAATAAAAGAGATAATCATATATGCAAAATGCACAAATCATCTCTTAAATAATAAATAAATCGCTAATCCATTTTTAAATTTTTTAATATCTATTTCTGTTTTATTGATAAAATTTTCCAATCGGTAATTTAAAGTGTTACGATGTAAAAATAATTTTTTTGAGGTTTGAGATGCATTGAAATTATTCTCAATAAATCCAACTACTGTATTAATATTTTCAACACCAATTAAGTTATAATAGTAACTTTTTAACTTGACTTGTAGAAGAGATACTTTTTCAAGACAAATTTCAGTTATGAAATCTTCTATACTATATACCCGGTAATTAACTTTTTTAAAACCTATAATTAAGTCATCTAAACTGATATCTAGGTTTTTAGGAACAAATAAGCCAACAAAATCTACCAAGATTTCTTCAAGAATGAATTCCCTTAATTTAGCGAAATCATCAATTGTCATTGTAATATCGGAATAAGCAATTAAGACATTAGATTGAACCTTAGAAAAAGAGATGTTTTCATACATATTCAAAAAAGCAATTATTTCATCATAATTGTGATTTTTATTATAAAAGTACAGTAATCTTCTTTCCATATAAAAACCTTTTCTTATTAAAAAGAACTGCCTTGAATAAACAGTTCTTCTCTTGATATTTTATGCTTTAATAAACTGTTCAACATCCATCACGAAAATAGTAGCACCACCAACTTGAACTTCTACTGGCATTGAGGAAAAAATACCAAATTCGCTTGAGATTGCATTAGGAACTAATTTAGTTCTGCTTTTTGATGTTTCTGAAATTACGCTGATACATTTATCTAATAAGTCATCTTGAACACCAACAATTATTGTTGTATTTCCGCTCATCAAAAAGCCACCTGTAGTAGCTAGTTTCGTTACGAAAAAATTTGACTTAATCAATTTTTTAATAACTTTATTCGCATCTTCATTAGAAACGATAGCCATAACCAGTTTCATATCATAACACCGCCTTTGATACATTTTAACATAAATAAATGTAAAATAAAACATGATTTAATAAAAAAACTCCCAAATTAGGGAGTCTCTTGTTAACCGATGGAACCGGCCATTTCTAACTTTATCAATTGATTTAGTTCAACTGCGTATTCCATAGGCAGTTCTCTAGCAAAAGGTTCTATGAAACCCATGATAATCATTTCTTTAGCTTCATCTTCATTTAAGCCTCTACTCATTAAGTAAAATAATTCATCGTCACTGACTTTTGAAACTGTAGCTTCATGCTCGATTTGTCCTTTAAAATTCTTAACTATATTTGTTGGAATTGTGTCAGATGAAGATTCTCTATCAACTAAAATCGTATCGCATTCAATTTTAGCTTTCGCACCATAGGCATTCTTTCCTTGTGAAACAATACCGCGATAGTTAACTTTCCCACCTCTAGTAGCGATTGATTTCGAGACAATTTTAGAAGTTGTATATTTCCCTAAGTGTATCATTTTAGCTCCAGTATCTTGATACTGATTTTTGCCGGCAAATGCAATAGTAATTGTTGTTCCTTTTGCATAATCGCCTTTTAGAATACAACTTGGATATTTCATGTTTAATCCTGAACCAATATTACCATCTATCCACTCCATATGACCATAGTCTTCAACTAAAGCTCTTTTTGTGACTAGATTAATTATATTTGTTGACCAATTTTGAATAGTCGAATACCTGCATTTAGCTTTTTTACTTACATAAATTTCCACAACAGCCGCATGTAAAGAATTATTAGAATAAATAGGTGCTGTACAGCCTTCAACATAATTTAAAGTAGCTTCATCATCAACAATGATTAAGGTTCTTTCAAATTGACCCATTCTTTCCGAATTAATTCTAAAATATGATTGTAGTGGCTTATCTATTTTTACACCTTTAGGAATATAAATAAAAGATCCTCCACTCCAGACTGCTGTATTTAGAGCTGCGTATTTATTATCTTTGTAACTAACTGCTTTTGTAAAATATTTTTTAAAAATCTCAGGATATTCTTTTAAAGCTGAATCTGTATCTAAAAAGATAACACCTTGATCATTAAGTTCTTGAATTGTACTATGATAAACCGCTTCTGATTCAAATTGAGTTGTGACACCTGATAAATATTTTTGTTCAGCTTCAGGAATTCCAAGTTTGGCAAAGGTTTCCTTTATCTCTTGAGGTACATTTTCCCAATCTCTTTCAACTCTATCTGATGGTTTAATATAATAGATGATATCATCAAAATCAATATCGGAAAGATCTGGTCCCCAGCTTGGGTTTTTAATTTCGTAGAATGATTTTAAAGCTTCTAATCTAGTTTTAAGCATCCATTCAGGTTCTTGTTTTATTGAAGATATTTCTCTTACAACATCTTCAGTCAACCCTCTTTTTGTTTGCTTTACAGATTTTGAATCAGTTTTAAACCCGTATTTATATTCACTATCAAAGTTCATATTATTGTCTTTTTTTTCCATCTAATCACTCCTTTTTAAGGGTGTCTTTAAAAGCAACCCATGCGATTGATGCGCATTTTATTCTTGCCGGAAACTGTTTGACACCTTTAAAAACTTCAGCTTCTTCCAAATCAATATTACTATTAAATTCTTTATTAGAAACCATATTCAAAAAATTTTCTGCTATAGAAAGGGCTTCATTTATTGGTTTCCCAATCATAATATCTGTTAAAACTGAAGCGCTAGCTACTGAAATAGAACATCCTGTGGCTACTTGCCTACAATCTTTAACTATCCCATCTACCACAAGTGTTTGCATAGTTATATCGTCTCCACAAGAAGGATTTTTAATCCTAATACTTTTATATGAATCATCATCAACAAGACCTTTATGTCTAGGGTTCTTGTAATGTTCCATAATTATTTCACGATATAAATTATCTAAATTACTCATAAAAAAACTCCCTTAGAAGCCTATCTTTTTAAAATAAGTTATGGCTTCTTTTGTTATATTTATAAACCTTTCAACTTCTTCAATACTATTATAGAAATAAACTGAGGCTCTTAAAGAAGAATGAATATTTAAAAAGTCATGAATTAACTTCGCGCAATGTTGACCACTTCTTAAAGCAATATTGTTTTCTGCATAATAACTGATTGCATCATGAGCCGGAACATTTTTGATATTGAAAGTAATAATTCCTGTATCTGAATAAGGATTATAAATTTCGATATCATCTAAACTCATTAACTCTTTTAAAAGATGGTTATAAAGTTCTTTAGTTTTTTCTTCAATATATTCAAAACCTAAATTTTCTATGTATTCAATCGCTTTAGCTAAACCTATAACTCCAGCAATTGGCATTGTGCCAGCTTCAAACTTTTGTGGCACGCCTTTCCAAGTAGATGAATCTTTTTCAACATCTTCATTCATATCTCCACCAAACTCAACCGGTTCTAAAACGTTTAAATACTGACTTTTCCCATATAAAACTCCAACTCCAGTGGGAGCTAACATCTTATGTCCGGAAAACGCTATAAAGTCTACATCAAGTTCTTTAACATCAATTTCAAAATGTTGAATAGCTTGAGCACAGTCAAGGACTACTAAAGCGCCTTTACTGTGTGCTAGACGGATTATTTCTTTGATAGGGTTAAGATACCCTAGAACATTAGAAACATAGTTTATAGCCACGATTTTAGTGTTATCGTTTAAAACTTTTTTAAACTCTTCAATAGTAATTTTACCTTGTTCATCTAGTTTAATAAATCTTAGTTTAGCTTTTGTCTTTAATGAAACATTTTGCCAAGGAAGAAACTGTGAATGATGTTCTTGTTCACTAGTTATTATTTCTGATGTTTCATCAAGATTATTTAAACCATAGCTTTGAGAAATAATATTTAATCCTGAGGTTGTGCCTCTGGTAAATATGATTTCTTCTGGTAAAGCATTGATAAAATTAGCAACTTTTTCTCTTGCTGCTTCATATAGATTAGTAGTTTCAACACTTTGAAAATACATACCTCGATGAATGTTGCTGGATAAATCTCGGTTATATTTATTAACAGCTTCAATTACTGAGTTGGGTTTCAAACTAGTTGCGGAAGTATCGAAATAAATATAGCCATTTTTAATCTGCGGAAAATCTAATCTTATATTTTTATTCATACTTTAGCTTTTCTCCTTATCAATCTTGATATTTGTGAAGTAAGCTTGTCAGCAAAATCTTTATTTTCAATATTAGAAATGAACGGATTAGTATAACCAGAGATAATCAATGATTTAGCCTCTTGTTCTGTCAGTCCTCTACTTAGCAAATAATATAATTGAAGTTCATCCATTTGCCCAATAGCTGCACCATGTGAAGCTTCAACATTATATTCATCAATCAAAAGTTTAGGCTCAACTATAATTTCACTGGTATCCGATAACATAATTCCTTTATTGCTTTGATTACATTTAGAAAATTCTTTTCCTTTTTCGATAAAACCTGTTACCGAATATGAAAGTTTAGCTTTTTCAGTCGATATTAACCAGTTATTAATATTAGAGACTGTGTATTTCTCTAAATGTTCCACATTTTGTTTAACTATATAGTTGCTTTCATCTCCACCTACATTAAGAAGATCAAGATTTACTTTTGCTTGTTGACCTTTAAGTAGGACTAAAGTATTTAGCGCTAAATCGCCTTTGAAGGTTAAGGCGTTCATTAAATCTAATTCAGAGTTTTCCCTTAAATTGAATTCAAAGTCAATCTTAGAGGCAGTTTTTCTTGTGGCGACAAAGTTAGTTATTAGTTTTAGTGAAGAATTTTCTTCTAGAAGAAAATTATATTTGATGTCGATAGAACGACTTTGACTACTCATTAAATAAATGGTTGTTTTTAAATCTTTTTTTATATTAAAAAATAATTCTTTTTCACGATTAAAGTTATCAAGAAAAACAAAAAACTCATTTCCTTTGTTAAAGGTTAAATGATTGTTCTTGATTTTAATATTAGCGTTATTTATTAAATTTTTATTATCAAAGGCGATTAATTTAGGTGATTCTTCGAATGCTTTCAATATCTTCATCTTTAATGTTTTGATGGACAAGTTCCTAAGGAATAAGGTTTTTTATCTTCATCTTCAATGCCCAATTCCTTTTTCACCCAATCATAACCTTCCTGATCAATTCTTTTTATCAATTCATCTTTTCCAGTCATCACAATCTTTCCGTTTATCATGATATGTACATAATCTGGAAGTATATAGTCTAAAAGCCTTTGGTAATGGGTAATTAATATTAAACCTAAATCTGGTGATTTCAAATTAGTTACATTTTCTCCAACTAATTTAAGAGCGTCGACGTCTAATCCTGAATCTATTTCATCTAAAAATGCAAATTTAGGATTTAGCATTTTCATTTGCAATATTTCGTTTCGTTTCTTTTCTCCACCAGAAAAACCTTGGTTTAAAAAACGATGTGCAAGTCCTTGACCCATTTTTAAATCTTCTGAAGCTTGTTCAAATTTAAGGATAAATCTACCGACACGTAAGTGTTCATCTTTACTCATTCTTGTTTGAACTGCTGCTTTAACAAAATCAAAGTTAGTAACTCCCGGTACTTCAATTGGATTTTGCATAGCTAAAAAAAGTCCTAAACGACTTCTTTCATCTACTGGCTTTTCAAGTATACTTTCTCCATCCAATAAAATTTCGCCTGATTCTACTTTATAACTAGGGTGTCCCATACAGATTTGCGCTAAAGTCGATTTCCCTGTACCGTTGGGTCCCATAATCGCATGTGTTTCGCCACCATTTACAGTTAAATTCAATCCTTTTAAGATCAAATTATCTTCAATTGAGACGTATAAATCTTTAATTTCTAATGTCATTAATATAACCTCCAAGATACCATAAATAGTTTACTCTATTTATATTCTTTTTGCAAAAAAAACGAATGAATTTTTTGCGGATACTACTAGCCCTAAATAAAAAAAAGAGAAATTCTTAAGAATTTCTCTTATTCATCTACTGGTTGTGAACCGATAATCTCTGGACTTTCTTGATGTCTTAAAGATGTCTTACCTAAAAATTTCCTAAAAAGAGTCAAAAATAGGAAAGAGAATACAGATATTACAATACCGATAATATAAGCTCCCATACCAAAGGTTAAACCTATCATAGCTGCTAGCCATAAAGTAGCGGCTGTTGTCAAACCATATATTCCGTTTCTGGTTTTAAGAATTGTTCCAGCACCTAAGAAACCAACACCGGTAACTACTTGAGCGATAACTCTTTGACGTTGAATTTGAATGTCAATCATATAGCCTAAATCAGTATATAATGCTTGAGCAGTTGCGATAGCGTCATAATATAATGCGTCTTGTAAAATGGCGATCCCCGCCGCTCCAAAAGCGACCATAAGGTGGGTGGTTATCCCCGCAATTTTGTGGCGCATTTGTCTTTCCAGACCAATAATACCAACAAAAACAGCTGTTAAAACCATTCTTAAGATAATTTCTAAAATACTGGGACCTGTATCTAAATAGTTAGTAAAAAATGATAAGAACATATTACTCACTCCTTCTTTCCGTAAGCGATTTCTTATATATGTTTAAATATTATATCATTACAAATATTTTAATTCAACTCAATTTATTTTTTTAATGGTTTTCCGGGATTAACATGAATCATACAGTGAATTACCCCGGATAACTTGTCTTCTATTTCATCATGAACAGCTTCAGCTATAAGATGTGCTTCTTCTAATGATAGATTCTTATCTAAAGATATTTCTAAATCAACATAGTATTTAACGCCAAACATTCTTGTCTTTATTTCATCGATGGAAATTACATTATTATTGCTTTTGACTATTTTCTTTATCGCTTGAATTTGTTCATCATCAGCTGATTCATCTACCACTTGAGATACACCGGTTTTAATAACTTTAATCGCCAATTTTAAAATAAAGAATAAAATGAATAATGATGCAATCGGGTCTAAGAATCCAAAATTGAATATTGCGCCTAAAATCCCAATCAAAGCACCGATACTAGTTAAAGTATCAGATCTGTGATCCCATGCTTGAGCAAGTAAAGCTTGAGAATTAGCCTTTTTAGCATCTATTTTAGTTTTACGATATAAGAATTCTTTAATTATTAAAGTTATAAAAACAATTAAGATTGTATACCAAGCAGGTACAGCGATAACTAAATCATTAAAGATTACTTCATAAAGTTTTACAAAGGCATTTTTACCAACTTCAAAAGCTGTAAGTATTAAAGCAACACCTAAAAAAATCGATATCATCGAATCAAACTTATCATGACCATATGGATGAGATTCATCTTTTTCACGTTTAGAAAATTTAGCTGAAACAAAGACCACTAGATTAGTGGCGATATCACTAATTGAATTAATAGCGTCAGTAATCAAAACGCTTGAATTACCTAGTATACCACCGACTAGTTTTATAATTGCTAAAAAACCATTAGCGAAAATTGTAAGTATTGTATTTTTCTTAATTATTTTCTCTTCTTGTTTTTTCATAATATCATCCTAAATTTTAAAAGTGCGAGGAAATATCCTGCACACTCTTATTATTATCGTAGATCTAATTCCAAGAAAACTTGACGGAAATAAATGTCACTTAAATTATTTAATCTTAAAGCCAAATCTTCTGCACTTTGATTATAATATGAATTTTCTTGATTTACAAGTTCTCCTTCAAGTAAATTATCAATCAAAGCTACATTTAAATATCCTATAACATACAACCCGTCATGTAAACTAGAGGCAAATTCATCTAGAGCTTCAATCAATGATTCCGGTAACATCGGTCTTGTGAAACCATAAGAATCTATTAAATCAATTGAACCAAAAGTAATGATAGAAAAACGGTACATTGCATAAAGTTTAAGTTGTTCTAAACTAATATAATCTGATGTATTTTCACTACCTTCAGTAAAGAGAGCTTCAGATTCATCATTGTATGTCATTGTAAATTTAGCGCTAGGCATTTCAAAAGCACTACCTTTTGAAGTTTCAATGATATGTAAACCAAATGATGTTTCAAGCAATTCACTATCCATAAAAGTGGCTTTATTAATATTTTCAGATAAATTATATTCTTGATATAATTCAACTAAACGGTCTACAAAAGGTTGTTCATACTTATTGATTACTGAAGAATATGTAAGTGATCCTGTTGAAGAAAGGTTTTCCGTCATAATAAATAATCCATATGACTTAAATTCACCCCAAGTTTCATCGTTTCTGGTAGCTTGTTTGTACTCATCAACCAATGTCGAGAAACTATTGTCTTCGTCAGCTAAATAATTTCTTATTTCAACTTCAAAAGCACTGATAATATTGTCAAACTCTAAAGTATCTTCCAAATCTTCATAAAAATCAAAATATTCATCTGGCATTCCATTTTCATCTCTGTCAAGATAAATCAATAAATGAGATGCATCAAGACTAAAATAATTTTCATAGTAAGGAGTCATTAAATCTAATACTTCATTCAAGACTTCATAATCATTACTCATGATTTGGTCGAAGATAAATAGTGGTTGTAAAGTTTGTTTTAAATAATATTCTCTAAATAATTCTTCTTTATTTGTTACGCCATAAGCTAAATATAAATACTCTTCAAAAGTATAGAAAGTAGAGTACATGCTTTCCGAAAACTGTGATTCCATTTGTTCGTAAGCTTCTCTATGTTCAATCATTTTAGCTGATTCGTTTATTTCATAATTATAGCTACATCCAGCTGTATCCAAACAATAGACATCTTCATAATGAGCATTAATCAAAGCTTTGGTTGAAACAGCATTGATTAAATACATTGCGGCGTTATTGTTTAAAGCTTCTGTTAAAAATTCGTCAGTTGTAATATCTTTATCGTCATAACTAGCAATAAGAGTTTTACTGCCTACTAAAGCTTCAACGTAATCATCATTGATGACTTTGTAATCCATTTCCAAATATTTATCATAGATTGCCAAATTGTGTTCATTTCTTAGTTCCGCAACTCTGATATTGACAAAGTTTTGGAGATTAATGTTCTTGTCGATTAATTCTTGTTCTGTTTCTTGATATTTATCTTCACCGATAATTTGGATTAAATCCGCTTTAGTACCTTCAAAATCCTTAACTTCCTCATTTTCAAGGTGTTCTAAGTTTAAGATAAGATAATATGCCGTATCTCTACCTGAGAAGAACTTTTCTGGTTTATAACTGTAATATGAATTTAGATTTTCTCCGCTGTTATAATCAGTGTAATTGTTAAGAGTAGAAAAAATATAGTTGGCTAAAGAGGAATTAAATCCTATTACGTCATTGTAATCAACTATTAAATCATCATTTGATAACAAATCTTGATAAGTGCTTTCAAGGGCAAGTTCAGTTTTAAATCCACCATAAACATCATTATACATTTTAATGTAGTATCCTAATATTTCTGTTTCAGATAAAACTCTTGTATTAGTTTCATCAAAAGCAAACGATGGCATTTCACTAATTGGTGTTGTACCGGTATAAAGCATAAGTTGGCTATTTTTAGTAATTAAATTATAACTTCTTAAAACAGCATTCGCATCAGATTCAGAATTAAATTTAATTTTTATTGTTCTGGTAATATTATCGTAATTCCTATCGTAATAACTAGCGATTTCTTTTGGACCTACATGCCAAGTTTCTTCTATAGAATCATCGCTTAGCATAAGATCAGTAACATATTTTTCTCTAGCGATAACAATTTCAAAGTACTTATCATAATTATCTTTTTCATACCCTCTTAAATACATGTTGTTTTCAAAAGTTTCAATCGCTTCGGTTCTTTCATCTTCCGTCATTTCCGCTATTTCGTCAGGGTCAGTAGTTGAGTAAGTTAATTCTAATATCTTTTCATCTATTTCAGTTTCGGTTACTTCTAAAATATAATCACTTAAAATGTCACGATCAACCATCGCTAATAACTGATGGATTCCATCGTTGACTTTTAAACTGTTATACATGTCTAAGTAAGTCACATCAAAATCAGGTGTTGAATAAAAAACTTTATCAAAGCCTGATATTTCCGGTGTTATGTCCTCTCTTGTTGTAGGTTGAGTAGTTGGATTGTCCTGAGTGTCATTATTACCACAAGCAACTAAAAGTCCTCCGATTATAAAGACAAAAGTTACTAAAGTGAATTTTTTCATATTTTTTAGCATGCAGTTAACTCCTTTTTGTAAATTTGTTGTCTTATATATTATATAACAAATATGTGATAAAAAGAAATCTTTTTTGTTATCTTTGATTTAAAAAGAAAACACCTTAAATTTTTAAGGTGTTAGCTTTTAAATTTTTTTATTCAATAACTTCTGAGTAATCAGCAGCTGCCATTCTCTTATACATTG
>CAZJAP010000004.1:0-12511 GCA_964544325.1 uncultured Candidatus Izemoplasmatales bacterium
ATAATTAAACCTAAACTAAGTAACATTTTATTCTTCTTTCCACTTTTATTTACTAATTCAAATAGAGATTAAATAATCTTTTTAATTTATCAAAATCGATGAATCTTGATTCTCTTAAAATTTCTTTGCCATTGCTATAGACAATTATCGTTGGGACTGTAAAAACTAGTTGTTGTCCTTGAAACATTTCTACATCTTCTAAATATAACTGAAATGAAGGAATAGATGGATAATCAATCATAAATATTCTTAACTTTTCAGATAGAGGTTTACAGACAACGCAAGTTTTTGTTTTTGCTATTATAACAGTCATATCACCTTTAATAATTTCCAAGAAATCATCATAACTCTCTATTGTTTTCATAAATATCACCTCTTGACTAGAATATTATACAATAAATGTTAAAAAAATCTATGGTTATGTTTTTAAAATTTTAAAAACTGTTATAATAATTAAAGACATATTAAAATTTCGGAGGAAAGAAATGAGTGAGATAGAATTTTTAGAAGAAAAAATTTATAAAAGAAACAAATGGGCTTATAGTGTAAGTGGTATTGGTAGAGATATGATGTACGTTCTTGTTGCATCTTTCTTAATGACTTACATTCAGTTCTCAGGGTTAGGACTTACGCAAGGACAATTTTCTGCTATTGGTATTATTCTTGTTATAGGCAGGATTTGGGATGGAATAAATGATCCTATTATGGGAAGTATAGTAGAAAACACAAAATCGAAGTACGGAAAGTTTAAACCTTGGATTCTAATCGGAGCAGTATTAACGAGTGTTTCTGTGCTTTTAATGTTTAACTTAAGACCTAGTGGAACTGCATTTGTCATCTTTTTTGCTGTAATGTATTTTGTTTGGGAGATTGCATGGACTCTTAATGATATTCCTTATTGGTCTTTATTACCAAATCTTTCAAGAACAAAGAAAAAAAGGGATCAAATTGCTTCAATGGTTGTTGTTTTCGCTGCTGTAGGCGCTTTTCTTGCAAATGCAATCGTTCAATTGTTTACAGTTGGAAATGCTGTTCAAGGGTATAGAATAATTTCAATCAGTTTCGTTTTATTCTTTTTGCTTTGTACAGCCTTAACAGTCTTTGGAGTTAAAGAACCAAGGAATATTAATCCAACCGAAGATGATAAAGTTTCAATTAAACAAATGTTTTCTTCAATTAAGAATAACGATCAGCTATTATGGATAACTTTAGCTTTATTGTTATATACGATTGGAAGCGGAATTTTGGTAGCTTTAGGATACAATTTCTTTTATATTGAGCTTGGTTATAGCGGAACCTTAGTATTAATCTTTATTGCTACATTTGGTGTTGTAACTATTCTTATCCAAAGTTTTTATGCTCAATTGGCGAAAAAATTTACTAGATTCCAGCTGTTATCTTTCAGCATTATTTCAATAATTATCGGCTATATTTTATTCTTGCTAATGGGTTATATTAATTTTATTCCTGTAAATATTGTTACAGTCTGTATATTTGGAGCTATCTGTTTTGGCGGTCAAGCTATTATGTATATGACTATTATAATCAATATGACAAATACAATTGAGTATAATGAATATAAAACCGGTAAAAGAAACGAAGCTATTCTATTTTCACTTAGACCATTTGTTGTTAAATTAGCAAGTGCTGTTCAACAAGGAGTTTTAACTCTAGTCTTGATAGTTTTTGGAATTTACAGTTTAAGCCAAAATGTCTCTGAGTTAGAAGCTCAAAAAAATTATTTTGATAGTATGACTATCGCTGAACAAGTAGAATTTAAAGATAATGTTTTAAATAGTCAAATTATACTTGATGATTTAGATATACCTCAAGAAAGAAAAGACGCAATTTATGAAGCTTTGTTATTAGTTGATTTTGAAGATAATAATGGAAAAGAAGAGATGATAATAAATGAAGCTGCTGACTCAGCTTTTAGAGACGTCGCAACATCAAAAATGAAACTTGGTTTAAGGTTATCAATTACTTTGTTACCTATAATTTTGATGGTAGCCGCTTACTTTATTATTAAGTTCAAATATATTATTACCGAAGAATACTATGATAAAATAGTAAAAGAAATTAGAGAAAAGCTAATGAAATCAGATGAGGTAGAAGTCATTATTTAAACTTGACATATGTCAAAATAAATTATAGAATTAATGCGAGGAGATTATTATGCCTAGACCACAAAAACCTAGAATCATTTGTCACCAGCCGCAATACTTAGTTTTTGGACCTAAGGGTAAAAGAGCTAATAGTACTGATCGAATCACTATGCTAATCGATGAGTTAGAAACTATTAGGTTAATTGACTACTTAAATTACACTCAAGAAGAGGCTGCTGAGCAAATGAATGTAGCTAGAACAACGGTTCAAAGAATATATAATGATGCTAGAAAAAAAATATCTACTTCTTTAATTGATGGTAAAATAATTGTGATTGAAGGTGGAGAATTTACTATTTGTAATGATAATTGCGAAGATTGCCTTGAACCATTAAGAATTAGAAGAAGACAAGGAAAAAATAGATTTTAACAGGAGGATATTTATGCGTTTAGCTTTAGCTGTTACAAACAATAAAATCGCTGACCATTTTGGTCATTGTGATTATTTTCAAGTTTACAATATTAATGATTGTAAAGTTGTTTCAGAGGAAAAAATTAAAACCCCACCTCATCAAAAGGGATTATTACCAAAATTTTTAAAAGAACACGATATTAATGTTTTGATAACCGGAAATATCGGGTCAATGGCAGTTGAACTGATGGAAAATTTAGGGATAAAGGCCATTAGAGGAGTTAGCGGTAGTATTGATAAAATATTATCTGATTATTTAAACAATAATCTTAATTCTAGTGAGGAAACTTGCACTGAACACGAGAACCATAATCACTAAGCATATTATGTGAATCCTAAAACTAAAAATGATATAATATTAATATATTAATAGATTTTAAGGAGGATATTATGGAAGAAATTAAAAAAGAAGTTTTTTCAATGCCACTAATAGGTGACAAAGCACCTAACTTTACTGCAGTAACTACACAAGGTACAATTAATTTTCCTGAAGATTATGAAGGCAAATGGGTGATTTTATTCTCACATCCAGCAGATTTTACTCCAGTATGTACTACTGAATTTATGACATTTGCTTCAATGATTGATGAATTTGAAGCTTTAAACACACAATTGATCGGTTTATCAGTAGATTCACTTTATGCACATATCGCTTGGTTAAGAAAAATCCAAGAATTAGAGTGGAAAGGTATGAAGAATGTTGAAGTTAAATTTCCATTAATTGAAGATATTAAAATGGAAGTTTCAAGCAAATTTGGCATGATTCAACCAAACCAAAGTACAACTCAAGCTGTAAGAGCTGTATTTGTTATCGATCCTAAAGGATTTATTAGAACAATTCTTTACTATCCACTTTCTACAGGTAGAAACTTTGATGAAATCAAGAGAATTATTTTAGCTTTGCAAAAGGCAGATAATGATCACGTAGCTACTCCAGCTGATTGGCGCCCGGGTGACGATGTTATTGTACCAACTGCTGGATCATGCGGAACAGCTAAAGAAAGAATGGAATCAAAAGATGATGACGTTTATTGTTTAGACTGGTTCATGTGTTTTAAAAAAGAAAAGAAATAAAAATTTAATTAAAAAAAATTCGGACTTTATTTAAAAGTCCGATTTTTTATTCATAAATTTCCTTACAAGATTTTCAATATAAATAGGTTGCGATATGTAATATCCTTGAATTTCATCGCATCCACAACTAACAGCAAAATCTACTTGTTCTTTTGTTTCTGTACCCTCAACTAAAACTCCTAAGTTCATGCCTTTAACAAGATTAACAATTGTTTTAAAGATACCGCCATCGTCATTTTCAGGATAATCTTTTATAAATGACCTATCAATTTTAACTTTATCAACATGAATATTTTTTAAGACCTCTAGCGATGAAAAACCGGTACCAAAGTCATCGATTGCAATACTGATATTTTTTGAATGCAAGTAGTCGATTATTTGATTTGTTTTTTCTTGATTTTCTAAATAACCACTCTCAGTTATTTCAAAACAAAAATTACTGGTAGAAATCACACTGTCTTCAATCAACTGAACAAGATTATGAATTATGTAATCATTGAAAAAATCAAAGTAAGTAAGATTAATCGAGATTTTAAAATTAGGATTGATATATTCAATATAAGAGCTAAAATCTTTGATAACTTTATTTACAACCATAATACTTAGACGATTGATAAAAAAACTATTTTCAATAATGCTAATAAATTCATAAGGAGGCACATTGCCAAGAGAACTATTTTTCCATCTTAACAAAGCTTCCACTCCAGTATAACTATTATTGATAATATCTTTTTGAATTTGATACTGCATATAAAATTCATCAAAAGTGAATCCGTGATCTAATTGTCCGTAAATATCTTTTTCTTTTTTAATGATTTTTTTAATTTCATCATCATAAATTAAATGTTTAATATTTTTTCTGGTTTTTGACATTTGTAATGCGATAAAAGCATTCTCGATGACATCAGCTCTAGTGATAGCTTTATTATCAGCTAAAGCTATTCCGAAGTTATATTCTAGGTCATTATTAATATTAGGTAAATGTTTGTACTTTTCAATTAAATTATCAATCATATCGATTGTTTCTTTCAAGTCTTGATCGATTTTATCCAATGAAACATAAATTATAGTATAACTTTCAAGAGGAACAGCTATTTTGAATTGACGAGGTAAGTATTCATTCAAGAAGTCAGGGAATGATAATGGATTTAAATTACTTTTCTTAATGCCATTGTATAGTTTTTTGCTTTTTTCATTAAAAGTTCTAATAACCATAAAACATGACTTATAAACCTTGATTTCTTCAGTTTCAAATGCTTTTGCAAATAATTTGTAAGTTTCAATTGCATCATAGTTAGAAGCAAATGCTAAGGAATCTACTTCGATTTGCGGACTTGAATAAATGGCCAAGAAATGCTTTATTTTCCCATTAGAACTAGTTTCTGGTTTTATTCTTAAATGCTTTAAGATAAATATACCTTTTTTATTTATATTCCAGACATTTTTGGAAAAAACTTGTTTTGATTTCATGACTGCGCCTTTAATCCCATAGTTTATATTTCCTAAAATTTTACTCGGCTTTTGTCCCTTTATATCAATGAAATCATAACCAAAAATTTCTTCAAAAGCTTTGTTAGTATACGAGATTTCACCCATCTCATTAGTTATTAAAACGCCATCATTGTTCTTATCTGATAAATACATATTGGCGTTAAGTAATATTCTGTCATCTCCTTTACTTTTAAGAAGCCAAGCAAGGAAAATAATAGTAGCTAGTGAAAAAAGATTGATAAAGAAAATCAAATATGGTGCTTTAATGAATATTCCACCATATTCTTTTAAAGCTGTATCAAAATCGATTACTGTATAAATCTGAAAAAAGTCATCGCCATTATATATTTTGTCTTCTATCTCATTTGGAAATTTAACACTACTTTTTAATATATTATCATTTTCAGGATTATTCAAATAATCAATGTCTTGATCTACATCAAAAGTTTCACTTAAATTATCTGTTATTTTCCACAGAACATCTTCGTTAATCAATCCCAAATCAATAAACAATGAATCTGGATCGATATATTCATTAAAGATTGAAACCAAATAATTAGCATTATATTCTAAGACTAAATAACCTTTAGCTAAATCATCTTTGTTATATACAGTGATTATTAAACTAGTCAGAGGTTTGTCAATATACCCATTCACAGTTAATTCTTGTTCAATATATATGGGAACTATATAGAGTTCATCTTTTATTAAATTACCTACAACCTCAAAATAATCTTCGCTTGCTTTACTTATCAAGTCATCTTCATCGATTATTACTAATTCGTCATCTATTCTAGTGATGTTTATGATTTGTTCGCCTGTTAAACTAAGGTATTCGACGTTAGAAAATTGAGGCTTATTATTAATTATTCTATATAAAAGTTGTTCAAGACTTTCTATTTCGGTAGGGCTTGGATTTTCAAGATATACTTGCATTTCATCGGCGTCACTCATGACTTTAATGTCATTATATGAGTTAGAAATAGCATTAGATATAATAAAGTCGATTATATTTATTTTCTCATTAGCTAAAGATACTTGTTGACTTTTTAAGGAAGCTTTCTCCGAATTTATTACAGTTAAATAACTCCAATTTATTAATCCTAAAATTGGAATTATAATTAAAGAAAGCCAACCATAATGTGTGATTGTTGAGATTATGTTATGCCATAATTTTTTAAAAAAAGACTTCATTAATATCACCTTGTTTAATGTGATTTGTTTTTTTAATTATATCATATAATTGTTAAAAATAGGTTGTGAAGCATAAAAGAAAAAAGAACTATAAAAAGTTCTTTTTAGGTAATTATTTAAATATAAATGTAATTTTAACCGGATTATGATCACTGAAAACAAAATTTTCTTGTAAAGTTTCAATATTTGTTATTTCTAAGTTGTTTGAGACAATAAAACCATCTATTACATAGTATTGATTATTATCAAGGTTTATAGAATCATATGGCTTATTAAGCAATCTACAAGTGGGATTTGTAATATCAACGCCGAAAGAAAAGTCATTTTCTATAAACCAATCTTCTTCCATTGGATAAGCTTGCCAGAAATCCGGATTTTTTAAGTCATAATAATAGTCGTTTTCACTTCCATTAACATCAACTGCAGGAGGAAATGTTTGATTAAAATCTCCACCAACAACAACATAATTTCCCAAATCATACTCATTTTTCATGATAGTTTTTAAAGCTTCCATTTCTTCAAGTCTCATTGTTCCGTCATCATAAGCTGATAAGTGTACATTAATAACTACGAGATATTTATCGCTATCTTGAATTGGATATTTAGTAATTAACATTGCTCTCTTTAAATTTGCTAAACTTACAGGCCAAGCAAAACTACCAGGTAATTGATGTCTTTCAGCACTGTCTGAGAAATATTCGCTATAAGTAGCAATTCCAGAATTAACTTTACCCATCATTTGAGTAAAACTAAGAGGAAAAGGAACAAATATACAACGATAATTATAAGCGAAAACTGAACTTTTACCTAAAATTTCATTGAAATACTCTAATTGATTAATATTATAAGAACGATGTGAATCTTCATCAACTTCTTGTAAAAGGTAAATATCGGCAGAATTAGCTTCTAAAATATTTTTTATACCTTCTAAGTTAGTTTCAACTTCCTCTGAACTATCCATTCTTCCTTTTTTACCGCCATCCATAACAAAATCTTCTGTTTCACTTAAAGAAGCATAACCGATATTAAAAGTGAGAATAGTGAATTCTTCAGCAGAATTCACATAATTAGAAGATACATCAGCTAGATTATCTTCTATAGTAAGTTCAGTTATTTCTTCAGGACGGTATTCAAAAGCTTGTAACGTTATAATAAAACCGACTCCTAGAGAAATTATTACAATCAATATAATCATTAATATTTTTAATACTTTTTTTATCATCATAATATCACCCAATTTTTATTATAACTTAATTAACAAAAAAATACTTATCATTTTTTTTATTTATAGTATAATTTCTATTGAGAGGAGTGTTGTATATGCAAAGAGTAATAGTTAAAGAAATTTTCAGTGAAAATATGAATAGAAATAAGAAAATTAGAATAATCCTTCCCAAAGATTATGAAAGAACAGATAAAAGTTATCCTGTTCTATATATGCATGACGGTCAAAACCTTGTTGATCCATCACCTTTTAGCAATCAATCTTGGGAAGTTATGAACGCGATGGATGATACTTTTTCTGAAACTGGTGGCTTAATCATTGTAGGAATAGATAGCGACAATAAATATCGAATAATGGAATATTCCAATTATCTTAATAAATCAGCTATAAAGAGATTAAAAAGATTGGGAGTTGAAGAAGTTAAACCAGAGGGTGATGAATACGGATTATTTTTGGTAAATGAACTTAAGCCTATTATCGATAAGGAATATAGAACTTTGCCTGATAGAAACAATACTTTTATGGCCGGAAGTTCTTGTGGCGGTAATATAAGTATTTATCTAGGGGTGAAATATCAGGATATTTTCTCATGTATTGGAGCATTTTCACCAGCTTATTATATTGTGAAAAAAGGTTTATATGAGTTTTTAAGAAATCAAGAAATAAATCAAGATTTTAGAATATATCACGACATGGGTACTAAAGAAAACGGAATGTTTAGCAAAATATACTTTAATGAACAAAAAGTGTTTCAAGATTTTATCACCAAGAAAATTCCGGAAGAAAATATTATGCAAATAATCGATGAAAATGCTATTCATTCAGAAGAATATTGGGCAAAGAGATTTCCGAAATTCCTATTATTTTGTCTTAAGAATTAACCCTTGACTATATTTTTTTTAGGAGTATAATCTATAAGAGTGATTATGGAGGTTGTATTATGAAGTTAGTTATTTATGTTATGACTCAAACAAAATACCTAGATGATTTTTTAACTGAATTAAACAAAAACGGCATTAAGGGCGCAACTATTATTAGTTCGACAGGTATGGCTAGAACTTTAGCCAAGAATGATGACATGCCAATGTTTGGTTCATTAAAATATTTGTTTGAGAATCATAGAGAAGAATCAAATGTTATTTTAATCGCCTTGAAAGACGATAAAGTTGAAACTGTTTTTAAAGTTATTGAAGGTGTTTGCGGTAAATTAGAAGAACCAGACTCAGGCATAGCTTTTACTGTTCCGATTGATGAAATCGTGGGGTGTAAATTGTAAAGATGGATTACTTAGTATTGTTTTACACTGCCATAATTATTGCTACTGGATTACTCTTTGGTAAAATCGCAAAATATTTGAAATTACCAAATGTTACCGGTTATCTAATTGGTGGTCTTTTAATTGGGCCATCAATATTAAATATTGTAAAAGAAGAAGCTTTGCCTGGTTTAGAAATAGTATCAGTTGTAGCTTTAGGGTTTATTGCTTTTACAATTGGTAATGAGTTAAAAATTAAATATTTTAAACAAGTTGGCGTTAGGCCTGTAATTATTGCTTTTTTAGAATCTTTTCTAGGAGTAATATTTGTATTTATCGGTTTATTGGTTTACTTTTTGATTATTAATCAACTTAATGTAGAAAATATACGCTTTGCTTTAGTTCTTTCAGCCATAGCAGCGGCTACAGCGCCGGCAGCTACACTAATGGTAATTAGACAATATCGAGCAAAAGGACCTTTAACTGAAACTTTGTTAAGCGTTGTTGCTATCGATGATTCTGTTGCTGTTTTGTTATTTGGGATATTTGTAGCTATAGCAAATGCTTTAGATCCAACAAGAGAAGCTTCATCTGTATTTTCGCAAATAATGCATCCGATTTTTGAAATATTGATTTCTGCTGGTATAGGCGGAGTAATCGGAGTTTTATTAGTTCTTGGTTGCATATGGTTTACTGGTAGAGGTAATAGAATATCTCTAACTGTAACAGCTATTATCTTAACGGTATATTTAGCTCATGCACTTGGTGGTTCAAGTATTTTAGCAGCTATGGTTATTGGATTTATTTTTACTAACTTTTCTAGTAAGCAGGAAAAGGTTAATGAGTTAATTTATTTCTTTACTCCACCAGTTTATGTTATGTTCTTTGTATTAAGTGGAGTAGAACTTAAACTATCTGTCCTTTCAACTGTTGGTATTCTAGGAATTATCTATGTAATATTTAGGGTATTAGGAAAAATATCTGGTGCTTCTTTAGGATCAGCTATAACTAAGAGTGAAAAAAACACAAGAAAATATTTAGGATTTGCTTTAATACCTCAAGCAGGTGTGGCAATTGGTTTGAGTTTAATCGCTTCAACGGCTTTAAGTCCTGAATTAGGAAGTCAAATAAGAGCTATAGTATTATCAGCTACGGTAATTTATGAATTAACTGGACCACTTGTTACTAAGATTGTTTTGAAAAAAGCAGGAGAGATTCCAGCTACTATAAAATAAAAGAAGGAGAAATCCTTCTTTTTAATTCAAAAATAAGAGTTAAATGGTATAATTAAATTGGAAAAAAACAAAAGATGAGGTTGATTATGAATTATATTAAAGTTGGGAAAATTATTGGTGTTAGAGGTCTAAAAGGTGAAGTCAAAATAAAACTTCTAACAAATATGCAAGATGAAAGATTTAAATCGGGAAATATAGTATATTTAAATATCGATAATCATTATTTTCCTTTGGAAATATCTGAATATAAATCCTTAGGTAAAGCAGATATTTTGCAGTTTAAAAATCACAATAAAATTGAAGAAGTTGAAAAATATAAAGGCCTAGATATTTTTGTTGACGATAAACAAGAAGTTTTTCTAGATGATAACGAATTCTTTATTGATGAATTAATCGGATTAAAGGTCTATCAGGCAAATAAATTAAAAGGTGTTGTCAAGGATGTCATTTCTTATCCTCAAGGTGACTATCTTTTAATTGAAACTGAATCTTCAGAAAAACTGATACCTTTTAGAGAAGAATTTATTGAAAGCCAAGATTTAGAAAAAATATCCATTATAGAAATGGAGGGATTACTATAAAAATAACAATATTAACTCTTTTTCCTGAGATGATAGAACCAATTATAAACAGCTCTATACTTAAAAGAGCGCAACAAAATCAACTTGTTGATTTTGATGTAATTAACTTCCGTGAATTCTCAACTAACAAACATATGACTGTTGATGATACTCCATACGGAGGCGGAAGTGGCATGGTTTTAGCCGTAGAGCCAATATATTTGGCATTGGAATCAATTAAAGACAAGGGTCATAAAATATTATTGTCTCCTCAAGGCAAAAAATTTAATCAGAATATTGCTAAATCATTCTTGAAAGAAGAACATTTAATTTTTGTCTGCGGACATTATGAGGGCTTTGACGAAAGGGTTAGAGAGTTTGTTGATGAAGAATTATCTTTAGGTGACTTTGTCATGACTGGCGGAGAGTTAGCCGCTTTAGCGATGATTGATTCTATTGTAAGGATGATCCCCGGAGTTTTGGGCTCAAAAGAATCATTTGAAAAAGACTCTTTTTATGAAGATTTTTTAGATTTTCCTCAGTACACTAAACCGCGAGAATTTAAAGGTTTGCATGTTCCTGAAGTACTTCTATCAGGTAATCATGCACAAATTGAAAAGTGGCGTAAAGAAATGCAAATTAAAAGAACTAAAGAAAGACGTCCGGATTTAATGAAAGACCAATAAATCAAAGAAAAAAATATTTGCTTTATAAAAGATGGTATGATATAATACTTATCGCTGAAAAGAATATACCGTGCTATGTTCCGCTGATATATCATGAACAATATAGCCAAATTGAAAAAAGGAGTTGACCAAAATGTCGCAGCAATTAATTAATGAAGTCACTCAAGAATACTTGAGAAATGACGTTCCTGAATTCCGTCCTGGAGATACTTTAGAAGTTGGTATTAAAATTAAGGAAGGTAACAGAGAAAGAATCCAAATTTTTGAAGGATTATGTATCAAAAGACAAGGTGGAGGAGTAAGTGAAACTTTTACTGTAAGAAAAATTTCTTATGGTGTAGGTGTTGAAAAAACTTTCCTTGTACACTCACCAACAATTGACAAAATTAATGTCAAACGTCGTGGTAAAGTAAGAAGAGCGCACTTAGGATACATTCGTGGACTTTCTGCTAAACAATCAAGAATTAAGGAAAAGAGATAGTAAATTAGTTAAAGATGAGTTAATCTCATCTTTTTCTTTTATATAAAATGCCTTATTTATGAAAATTTTCATAAATTCAATTGCTTACTATGTAAATTATGATAAAATATATTCGATATATAGTTTCAACTTAGGAGGGGGTTAAAATTATGAGTAAAGCCACAATATATAATGTAGCTATCAAAGCCGGGGTATCTTTAGCTACAGTTTCAAGAACTTTAAATAATCCAGAAAAAGTAAAACCTGAAACAAGAGAAAAAGTTTTACAGGTGATCAAAGAACTTGGATATAAACCAAATGCTTACGCAAAAGGGCTTGCTAGTAGAAAATCAACTTCAGTTGCAATTATAGTTCCAGACATGTCAAGATCATCTGTTGCAGAAATGGTAAACGGAATAGCTGTTGAAGCTAAAAAATATAACTATTCCTTAATACTTTATGTTTTGAAAGATAAATATGTTGATGAAGAAGAAATGTTAAAAGAGGTTGTTGCTTCTCAGGCTGATGGAATTTTATACATGAATGATGAAATCAACGAAGAACAATATAGAATGTTAAAATTAATTAAAGAAGAATACGGAGTTCCTGTTGTTTTAGCCAATACTTTGTATCCTTATGATGATTTCCTAACCACAGTTTCAATTGATTATTATCAAGCTGGTTATGAAATTACAAAAAAACTTATTGATGAAGGCAGAAAAAATATCTATATGTTAACTACTGCAAGAAAGTA
>CAZJAP010000004.1:12611-55373 GCA_964544325.1 uncultured Candidatus Izemoplasmatales bacterium
AACTTATTGATGAAGGCAGAAAAAATATCTATATGTTAACTACTGCAAGAAAGTATATGGTTAACGATTTAAAAGAGGCTGGATATCAAAAAGCGATGGAAGAATCTGGATTAAAAATGAATATCTTTAGAACTAGTGGAGATATAACAGTTAATACAATTCATTTTAATGAGCTATATAGAACAAAGATAAATGAAATTGATGGCGTTGTTGCTGTTAGAGATTCGATTGCTGTTTCCTTTATTAACACGATGATTGAAAAGGGTGTAACAATACCTGGAAATATATCTGTTTTCGGTTTTCAAAACACAAAATATGCATCTTTATCAAGACCTAAATTATCATGCGTTGATATTCCAATTATTGATATTGGTGTTAAAGCTATGCATTACTTAAAAAAAGAAATAGATGGAGAAGAAGTTACAGAAAAATTCCATCAATTGCCTCACAATATAATTTTGAGAGAAACAACTAAATAGACTGTGAAAGAGAAATAAAAAATCAAAAGATTTTTGTAGAGAGCTAGTGGTTGCTGAAAACTAGTAAATCTTGATTTTAAAATACACTCATGAGTCTTGCCGATAAAGGCACGGAAAAAAACCGTTATCTTTTTAAGAGCACTTAATAAGTGAAATAAGGTGGTACCGCGGTAAAAATCGTCCTTTTATTTTAGGGCGATTTTTAATTTGAAGGAGGAAGAAAAATATGAACTTATATGAAGATTTAAAATGGCGTGGGCTTTTATATCAACAAACCGATGACGAATTAACTGAAAAACTAAATAACGACAAATTAACCTTTTATCTTGGAGCAGATCCAACTGCAGATAGTTTGCATATTGGCCATCTTTTAGCATATCTAGTTGCTAAAAGACTTGAAAATCATGGCCATAAACCAATTTTGGTAATTGGTGGCGGGACTGGCTTAATCGGTGATCCAAGCTTTAAAAGTTCAGAAAGAAAACTATTAAGTATTGAAGATTCTTTAAAAAATGCAGAAGGTATATCAAGGCAAGCAAAACACCTTTTACCAAAAGCAACAATTGTAAATAATTATGATTGGTTGTCGTCCTTGAATGCAATTGAATTTCTAAGAGATATAGGTAAACATTTTAATGTCGCTTATATGATGAGTAAAGATTCGGTTAAATCAAGAATTGAAAACGGAATATCTTTTACTGAGTTTTCTTACCAAATTATTCAAGCATGGGATTTTGAACATTTATATCGTAATAATAATTGCACTTTACAAATTGGCGGACAGGATCAATGGGGTAACATTACTGCAGGTATGGAATTAATAAGGAAGATCCATACAATAGAAGCCAAAGTTTATGGATTAACATTTCCTTTAGTTACTAAGGCTGACGGAACAAAATTCGGAAAAACTGAGTCTGGAGCTGTCTGGTTAGATAAAAATAAAACTTCTGTATACGATTTCTATCAATATTGGTTTAACACAGCTGATCAAGATGTTATTAGTCGATTAAAACAATTTACGTTTTTATCAATAGATCAAATATCTGAACTAGAAGAATCGCTAAAACAAGAACCTGAGAAAAGATTAGCTCAAAAAACTTTAGCTGAAGAAATAACTAAACTAGTTCATGGGGAAGTGGAATTGACTAGAGCGATTAAGGTAACAGAAGCACTGTTTAGTGGTGATGTAAGCAACTTAGATTTAGAAGAAATTGAAATGGGTTTTAAGAATCTAGAGTCAATTGAACTGGAAAATAAATTTAGTTTATTGGATTGCTTGATTGAGTTAAAACTAGCATCTTCTAAAAGACAAGCAAGAGAATTAATTACTTCAAACGCTATTTCAGTTAATGGCGAAAAAGTTAGTGATACGTATTTTGAAATAGAGAAAGAAAACGCTCTATATCAAAAATATACAATAATTCGTAAGGGTAAAAAGAAATATTCAGTTATAAAACATTTATAAAAAACATCACCATTATTTGGTGATGTTTTATTTATCTATACTCACAATTACTTTATCGATATGATTCTTCTTAATTGATTTGATTTCGACGTTTAAATTATCGAATTGAAAATTTTTGCTAATTTTTTTTCGGGGAATATAGCCGAGCTTTTCTATCAATAAGCCACTTAAAGTTTCTGAATCTTCATTGATATTTATTCGGAAATACTTATTGAAGTCTTGTAGTTGAATTAGAGCATCAACTTCATATGTTTTATCATCTATTTTCTTTATTGTTTCATCTAATTCATCAAACTCATCATAGATATTTCCGACGATTTCTTCAAGAATATCTTCCAAAGTAATAATTCCGTCAATTCCACCGTAACTGTCCAAAAGAATAGCTATATGTGTATTATCTTCCTGCATTTTTTTAAATAGGATATTAATTTTTATATTATTTGGTGCATAGAATGGCTCTCTTAAAAGTTTTTTATAATTAATTCTACTGAAACCTAATTTTTTTGCTTCTTGTAAAACATCTTTAATGTGAATAACTCCAAGTAAATTATCAATTGTTTTATTATAAAAAAGTATTCTAGAATAAGGAGCATCAATTATTTGTTTTAAAATATCAGCTTTTTCATCATTGATATCAATTGCGTAAATATCTGTTCTAGGAGTCATAATGGTTCCTGCATCAATGTCATCAAAAGTAAAGATATTTTCTAACATTTCCTTTTCTTTAACGCGGAATAAACCTTGCTTGTGACCTGACCTTATCATTTGCTTAATTTCATCTTCACTTGTGAGATCTTTATTATCATCTTTAGAAATACCAAATAATCTTAATACTCCTTTTGTAGTAACGGAGAGCAACCAGACAGCTGGTTTTGTTATTGCCATTGTAATTTTTAAAGTACCAACCGCTAAAAGAGCTACTTTTTCAGGACTATTTAACGCTATCCTTTTCGGTACTAACTCACCGAAAACTAATGTTATAAAAGAGAGAATTAAAGTTATAACAACTACTGAGAAATTATTAGAAACAGATAAATTTATTTTTAACAGCAAATCAGTTAAATTCTCGGATAGGTTTGAACCTGCAATAGCACTTGATAAAAATCCGGCTAAAGTGATAGCAACTTGAATTGTAGACAAGAATCTTGTTGAATCTTGACTTATTTTACTAAGACTAGCGGCTTTTTTATTGCCCTCAGTAATCATTTTTTGAATCTTATTGGGATTTAGTGAAACCAACGCCATTTCACTAGCGGCGAAAAAACCATTAATAAGTATTAATATAAATATCAGTAACAAAACATAAATGTCTTCCATTTACACCACCATTTTAATTTTTAAAAACGAAACTTATATTTCAATTTTATCCTTAAGATATTTCTTTTGATAGATAATTCTTAAGGCGTTTAATACACAAATTATTGCTACACCAACATCAGCAAATATTGATAGCCACATCCACATTAGTCCAAAGGCAGACATAATAAGGAAGATAACTTTGACTACTAATGAAAAAATAATGTTTTGAGCAGAAATGAATCTTGTTTTTTTAGCAATCTTAATCGCTTTATCTAACAGTCTAATGTCATTGTTAATAATTATAATATCACTAACCTCAATTGCTAAATCAGTTGCACTACCCAAAGAAACGCCGATATCTGCATTTTTTAGTAAAGGTGCATCATTAATACCATCGCCAACAAAAAGGGACACTGAATTAGTTCTTATATCATTAAACTTGTTAAGTTTTTCCTCTGGAAGCAATTCTGAGTAATATTCTATTCCGCCCAACTGTAAAGCTATATCTCTTGCAGAGACTTCGTTATCTCCAGTAAGCATTACAGTATCATATTCTTTAGTAAAGTCTCTTACGGTTTCCATTGAAGTTTCTTTTAATTCATCTTTGATAACTATATGTCCAATATACTTATCGTCATAAGCAACAAATGTATATGATCCTATAGGTAATTTTTCAATCTCAATCTTAATATTATTTTTTTCAAGGAATTTTCTGCTCCCTGCTAATATTTTTTTATCTTCTATTTCACCGCTAATTCCAAATCCAGGAATTTCTTGAACGTTTTGAACTTGATAAGTTGGGAAATTATTGTAATCAACAATAGCTCTAGCAATCGGGTGATTAGAGAATTTCTCGATTGAAGCTGCTAACATTAAGGTTTCCATATCGGTATATTCTTTAACGAAGAAATCACCATATGTCAATGTACCGGTTTTATCAAGTGCGATTAACTCGACTTCGGTTATAGCGTGCAAATATGTTGAACCTTTAAACAATATTCCGTTTTTAGCTGCAGTTCCTATACCGGCATAATAGGATAAAGGAACAGAAAGTACTAATGAGCACGGACAAGAAATAACTAAGAATATCGCAGCACGGTAAATATAGTCTTCAATATTATCGCCACTCCATATAAGGCCATAAATCACTAGCAAAGCAGCTAAACCAACAACTATTGGTGTGTAAATTTTAGCGAATTTTGTTATAAACATTTCTCTCTTTGACTTTTTATTGGTAGCATTTTCTATTAAGTCAATGATTTTTGCTAATGTTGAATTTTCATATTCTTGACTAACTTCAATATGGATTACGTCTCCAACATTGATATTTCCGGATAAAACTTCATCATTAACATGAACTGTTTTTAATCTCGATTCACCAGTAAGCTCTGAGGTATTCAAAGAGGTAGAGCCCATAATGATTTTACCATCCATAGGAATTCTCTCGCCATTTTTAACAACAATGACATCTCCTATTTTTACTTGTAAAGGATCTTTTATGACGATTTTATCATTCACTAAGACATTAGCATACTCAACTTTTAAGTTGATTAGAGATGAAATTTCATTTTTAGATTTTTGAACAGCTCTATTCTGTAAGTATTCACCAAATGAATATAATATAACTACAGCTACACTTTCTTCATATTTACCAATCCACATAGCAGCAAAAGTAGCTATAATCATTAAAGTATTTTCATTAAAGATATTAAAATTCTTTATTCCTCTAATTTGAAGAAATAAAAGTTTTGATATTAAAAAAGTATAGCCCACCCAATACAATATGTCTTTTAAAATATTAGTTGGTGGAGTAAATGTTGTATTAAATATTCTATTTATAAAAGGAACAACTGTATAAGCTGAAAAAGTGAATAGAATCAACAAAACACCAAAAAGAACAAACTTATATTCATATAAAAAGCTTGTTTTTTTAACTTCAACTTTTTGTTCATAATAGTGAGTTATTATATTATCTTCTAAGACATCAACTATGCCTTTAATTTCTTTCAAAGCTTTTTCTTCATCGTATTCATCTTTAAAATCAACTAGTAATATTTGTTTTGCGTAATTAAATGAAGCCGAATTAACATAAGGCAGTCTAGAAGTTCTTCTTTCAACCTTTGCGATGCAATTTGAGCAAGTCAAATTTTTCATCTCTATTTTTCTTACCATATACATAACCTGCATTCTTAAAACGAGTTTTTCGTAAGTTTTATAATATTATATTATACTTTATATAGATTTAAAGTCAAATGAATACTAAGATACTTCAATAATATCACTCTTATTTCTTGCAAATAATGGTCATTGTGATAAAATATTTACATAAAGGAAGTGAGAAAAATGGATTGGTTAAGTATTGCAAAAAAATATCAAGATGAATACGTAACTTTAGTAAAAAAATTACTAAAAATACCAACAGTTTTAGAGGAATATAAACCCGAAAATAAATCAGCGCCTTTTGGTAAAGATATTAAAAAAGCATTAGATTTAATGCTTAAAACCGGTGAAACTGATGGTTTTATCGTAAAAAATATCGATAATTATGCAGGCCATATTGAAATGGGTGAGGGTGAAGAAATATTAGGTGTTCTAGGACATTTAGATGTAGTTCCAGCTGGGGGCAAGTGGCACAATTCACCATTTTCTGCTTATGAAGCTGATGGTAAGATTTATGCTCGTGGAGCAATGGATGACAAAGGTCCGACAATAGCGGCTTATTTAGCTATGAAAATGATTAAAGATCAAGGAATTAAACTCAATAAAAAAGTTAGATTGATTCTTGGTTGTGATGAAGAAAGTGGTATGAGGGGTATTGAGAGATATCTGGAAAAAGAAAAAATGCCTGATATAGGATTTGCTCCAGATGCTGAGTTTCCGTTAATTTATGCTGAAAAAGGTATTTATAGTTTTAATTTAGAAGGAAAGTTTGAAGATGATTTAATTGCTTCATTACAAGCTGGTGAAAGATATAATGTAGTTCCTGATGAGTGTGTAGTAGTAGTTAAAAAGAATTTGCAAAAAGAATTTATTAAATTTCTTCAAGATACTAATACTCATGGCAGAGTATACAAAGACACTTATACTGTATATGGGAAAAATGCTCATGCAGCTTGGCCACATTTAGGTAATAATGCTATATATCTTATGGTTAGTTTTTTAAAACAACATACTGATAATCCAATAATTAAATTTATTGATAAATACTTAAGCAATGATCATCTAGGTAAAAAACTAGGTATTGAAGTTTTTGATAATGAAATGAAAGAATTAACTTTAAATACAGGCTTTATTCATTATGATGGTGTGAATGCAAAATTAGGTGTTAATATTAGATATCCTAAGAATTATGACTTTACTAAAGGACAAAAGAAGATAATTAAAGCTGGAGAAGAATTTAATTTAGTCTATAAAGAAATGGGCAATTCAACTCCTCATTATATTTCTCCTGACGATCCGTTAGTTAAAACCTTACATGAGGCTTATAAAAGATATACTGGCGACCATGATTCGAAAATCATGAGTATTGGTGGCGGAACCTATGCTAGGATTTTGAAAAAAGCAGTAGCTTTTGGACCTAATCTACCTGGCAAAGAGGACTTAGCACATCAGCCAAACGAATATTTAGTAATAAAAGATATGATAGTAGCTGCTGCTATTTACGCAGAAAGTATTGTAATGTTGGCCGGAGTTTAATTAATGCGATTACGAAAAGTAAAATATGCTAAACAACTTCTAGAAGAATATCCGGAATACGTTATAGAAAACCCGAAGATTCATTCGGGTTCTTGGTTTGAAATCTTCAATAATCAAAATGATATTGAATTAGAAATAGGTTGTGGAAAGGGAAAATTTATCTACGAAAAAGCAGAGAAAAATCCCGGTATTAATTTTATAGGCGTTGAGAAATTTGACTCTGTAATTGTAAGAGCTTTAGAAAAAATGATTTACAAACCTTTAAAGAATTTAAAGCTTATCAGATTTGACGCCGCTAACATAAAAGATGTATTCAAAAATAATGAAATTAATAATATTTACCTTAATTTCTCTGATCCTTGGCCTAAAAAACGTCAAGCTAAAAGAAGACTAACCAGTCCTGATTTTTTAAATAGTTATAAAAATATTTTGAAAAAAAATGGATCAATATATTTGAAAACAGATAATTATGGATTATTTGAGTATTCAATGATGATGTTTAATGATGATGAAAATTTCCAAATAGAAATTATCAGTCTAAATCTTTATAACGATTTGCCTTCTGACAATATTCAAACAGAATTTGAAATTAGATTTGTAGAGTTAAATAAACCAATATATTATATAAAAGCAAAATTTAAAGGGGAAACTGAATGAAAAAAATTTATAAAGATTTAGTTAATTTACCTGGTATTTCAGGACAAGAAAAATATGTTAGAAACTATATGAGACTTAATTTAGAAAAAATCAGTGAAGAAATAGTTGAAGACAATTTAGGTTCTATATTTGGTGGTATAAATCTTGATTCAAATGGTCCTACAGTGATGATTGCTGGACATATGGATGAAGTAGGTGCCATGGTTAAAGAAATTACTAAAAATGGTCTTATTAAGCTTTTACCAATTGGTGGCATTAGTCCATCTGTAGTAATATCACAACATATGAATGTTGTAATTGAAGATGGAACTTTTGTTCCAGGAGTTATCGGCGCTAAACCACCTCATTTATTACGTGATAAATCGACAACTCAAGTTTCTAGCTTTGATGATTTCTTTTTAGATATTGGAGCTGACAGTTATGAACACGCCAAAGAATTAGGTGTTAGAATCGGTCAGCAAGTAGTTTTTGAAAATAACTATAAAGAATCTAAAGATGGTAAAAAGATTTTTTCTAAAGCCTGGGATAATCGTTTTGGATCAGCTATGGCTTTAGATATTCTAGAGACTATTAAGAAAGAAGATTTGAATTGTAGACTTTTTGCTGGTGCAAATGTCCAAGAAGAAGTCGGATTAAGAGGTGCAACCACCTCCTCATTCAAACTAAAACCAGATCTATTTATAGCTGTAGATTGTTCACCGTGTTCAGACACATTTGAACAAAGCGAAGTTGGAGGAACTTTGGGAGCAGGTTTTATGGTCAGATTTTATGATCCTAGAGCTCTATTGCACCAAGGTATGAAAAAGTTTATTGAAGAAGTAGCTGAAAAGAATAATATAAAATTTCAATATTATAACTCAATGGGCGGAACAGATGCTGCTGCGGTACAATTATCGCGTGAGGGTGTTTTAGTATGCACTATCGGAATGCCATCAAGATATATTCATTCAACAACTTCAATAATTCATAAAGACGATTACTTAGCTGTTAAATCACAAATACTCGCTATGTTAAAAGAAATCAATTGGGATAAGATAAAAGAAATAAAGAAAAACGTTTAAAAAAATTAAATATATAATTACTTAGGAGACCACTCAAGTGGCTTGGAAAGGAAAAATTATGGAAAAGAAAACAAACGCGCTATCTAATCGCGAAAAAATTAGAGAATGGTCAATTTTAGCAATGTTTATTGCGATAGTTATTGTTATGGGTATGATACCTATGTTGGGGTTTATAACCATAAGTAGTGTTGCTTTTACGATTATACCAATACCTGTGATAATTGGTGGTATACTTTTAGGAAGAAAGGCTGGAGTAATTTTAGGATTAACTTTCGGTATAACTTCATTAATAAGAGGATCAATGAATGGGGGTATAGATTTCTTATTTATCTTACCTTGGATTTCTATTCTTCCTAGAGTTATATTTGGACTTTTGATTTATGATATTTTTAGATTGTATCATCGATTAATTAAGAAGAGAATCTTATCTCTTGCGTTAGGCTTTTTTACTGCATCAATAATTCATACATTGTTAGTATTACCAATGTTAGCAACTGGATTTCCTTTAGTGTTTGAAATGCCAAGTCTTTATGACGGGGTGTTGAAAGCCACTAATGGGGCTGATCAAATTGCTTTTTTAGAGAGCACTCAATCTTTTAATGCGATTATGAAAACTATATTTGGAATTTTAACATTTAATGGAGTAATCGAAGCTTTGATTGCGACAGTTATTGGCTCGATATTAACTGATAGATTGATTGCGTATCTAGAACATAACCAATCATTTTACAAAGGTGGTATCTATAATGAAAATAGCAATTGATATTGGGAATACAACAATCGCAATTGGGCTTTCAAAAAAAGGTGATACTGTTGACAAAATTTATCGAATAAATACTGAAAAAAATAAATCAGCTGATGAATATGGGGTTTTACTCAATGGCTTTTTTGAAGAGTGTGACGCAGCAATCATTTCTTCAGTTGTTCCAGAACTCAATGAAGTTTTCCGAGATTATTTTATTGAAAGGTTTAATTTAGAGCCGTTGTTTGTCGGAACAGGCGTTAAAACAGGAATTAAAATTAATTCTGACAACCCTAAAGAGGTTGGCGCTGATTTAATCGGTAATAGCGTAGGAGCAACTAACCTCTATGATGAAACAGTTTTAGTAATTGATTTAGGCACTGCAACTACCTTTACATATTTGGAAAACAAAATCCTTAAAGGTGTAGTTATTTCGACTGGCTTAACAACTAGTAAAAATGCTTTGGTTTCTCAAACTTCTTTATTACCTCAAGTGGAATTACAAGCTCCAAAGAAAGTTTTAGGAACTAACTCTGTTGATTGCATTAAATCAGGTCTAGTCTATGGCCATGCAGCGATGATTGATGGAATTATAAAAAGAATTAAAGAAGAAACTAATAAACCACACTTAAAAGTAATTATCACCGGTGGTCATGCAAAGATTGTTTATCCATATTGTACAGAGACACTTATAAAGGATGAAATTCTAATTTTAAAAGGCTTATTAATAATTTTGTCCAAGAATAAAAGAAGTTAATAAATGCACTGTATGAGTGCATTTTTTCTTTAAATATGGTAAAATAAAACTCGCGATATATGAAGGAGTGAAGCTATGAAGAAAAAACTTTTACTGATTGATGCGAGTAATTTATTGTTTAGATCTTATTATGCAACTGCATATACTGGTAATTTAATGCAAACCCAAGAAGGTTTATTTACAAACGGTATTTTTGGTTTCGCTCACGCTATGGTTAAACTGCTTGAAAATGGTTATACACATGTTTTAGTCGCTTTAGATACAGATGGTAAAACACATAGACATGAACTTTTTGATGATTATAAAGGAACTAGAAAAGACACACCTGCAGAGTTAAAAGAGCAATTTCCTTATATGAAAGAATATTTAAAAGCTTTAGGTGTCTATTTTTATGAACAACAATACATGGAAGCTGATGATATTATAGGGTACGTAGCAACTCATTATAAAGATTATTTTGATGAGATTACAATTTATTCTAATGATCATGATTTAGTTCAACTCCTTGACAAGAATGTTTCACAGTTAATATCTCGAAAAGGGCTAAAAGATATAGAAATTTACACTCCAGAATATGTTTATGAAAAACTAGGATTTAAAACTTCTCAAGTTACTGACTATAAAGCTTTGGTTGGTGATTCATCTGACAATATACCAGGTGTTCCTGGGATCGGAGACAAAACAGCAGTCAAATTATTATCAGAATTTAAAACTTTGGAAAACTTATATTCTAATTTAGATAGTATAAAAGGAAAACTCAAAGAAAAATTAATAGATAACAAGGAACAAGCTTTCTTTTCTAAAGAATTAGCAACAATTAAAATTGATTTTGATAATGAAATTGATATATCAAAAAGCGAGTATTTAGGATATGATACGGAACAACTGATTAAGTTTTATCAGAAAATGAACTTTAATTCGTTTATTAAAAATCTTAAAAAAGATTCTCAAGTAAGTAAAAATGAATACCAACTTATGGATTCGGTAGACAAAGTTGAAGAAATAAACTATTCTAATGCATATCTGCATTTAGAAATATTCGGAGAAAATTATCATATAGATGAAAAAGTAGGGTTCGGATTAATAATTGAAGAAAGTTCGTATTTCATACCATATAAAGTTGCATTAAACTCTAAAAAATTCGTTAGTTTTATAGAAAACGATGGATATAAAAAGTCAGTTTATGACCTTAAAAAAATTAAAGTGGCTTTAAAGTGGGACAACATTGACTTAAAAGGCGTTGATTTTGACCTTCTTTTGTCGGCTTATTTAGTGAATCCAAGCATTAAACAAGACGATTTTTCTTTAGTTGTACAAAGCTTGGATTATAATGATGTTATTTCTGACGATTTCATTTATGGGAAAGGCGCTAATTTTTCAATGCCTGAAAGCGACAAGATAGCAAAACATGTTATAACTAAAGTAAAAGCTATAAAAGACCTAAAACAGATAGCTTTAGATCGAAATAAAGAAGCAGAACAATTAGATTTACTTAATGAAATTGAATTACCATTAGCTGATTTACTCGGTGAGATGGAATATAAAGGGATTTTGATAGATCAAGATAAATTAAATGAGTTTGGTGATAATCTTGCTAAAGAAATAAAGAAACTTGAAGAGATAATTTATACTTTAGCAGGCAGAACTTTTAATATCAACAGTCCCAAACAGTTAGGCGAAATTCTATTTGATGATTTGAATTTACCAACTAATAAAAAGACTAAATCTGGTTACTCTACAGATATTTCTGTTTTGAATAAACTTAAAAAGTTTCATCCAATCATAAAACACATTATAAGCTACCGCACTTATTCAAAACTTTATTCGACATATTATTTGGGTCTTAAAGATTCTCTAAAACTTAAAGATGACTCAAAAATACATACGATTTACCAACAAGCCTTAACAAAAACAGGACGACTTTCTTCAAAAGAACCAAATCTTCAAAACATTCCTATAAAAACGGAAGAAGGAAGAGAGTTACGCAAAGTATTCATTGCATCGCAAAATAATTATCTTTTGTCTTTCGATTATTCACAGATTGAACTTAGAGTTGTATGTGAATTAGCAAAGATTAAAAATTTAAAAGAAGCTTTTGATAATAATTTAGATATCCATTATGAAACAGCAAAGAAAATATTTAAAAAAGAACATATAAATGATTATGAAAGATCAATAGCTAAAGCTATAAACTTTAGTATAATTTATGGAAAAACTGCCTGGGGTTTATCAGAAGATTTGGATATTACTCCTAAAGAAGCCGAAAGATTTATATCCAGTTACTTTGATACTTATCCTGAAATCAAAGATTATATGGATGAGCAAATTGAATTTGCTCAAGAAAATGGATATGTTAAAACTTTATTTAATCGAAAAACTTATATTCCTGAACTTAGTTCTAAGAACTATATGACAAGGCAATTTGGAAAAAGAATTGCTATGAACGCTCCTATTCAAGGTACAGCTGCAGATATTTTGAAAATAGCTATGGTTAAAATTAATGAAGCTTTTATAAAGGAAAAATTTAAATCACAAATAATTTTACAAATTCATGATGAAGTAGTTCTTGACGTTTTCCCTGAGGAACTAGACAGGGTAATCGAAATTACAAAATACACAATGGAACACGCTGTTAAATTTAATACTAAATTAATCGCAAATTATTCAAGTGGTAAGAATCTATTTGAGGTGAAATAAATGCCAGAACTTCCTGAGGTTGAAACGGTAAGACAAACGTTAAAAAAATATTTAATTGGCCAAAAGATTAAGGAAATATACGCTCCATATCCTAATATAATTAAAATGGAACTTTCAGATTTTAAAGACAAACTTATAAACCAAACCTTTAGAGATATTAATCGATATGGAAAATATTTGTTTTTTGTAATGGATGATTATACTTTGGTAAGTCATTTAAGAATGGAAGGCAAATATTTTATTAGAAATAGCTTAAATGAGTTAACAAAGCATGAGCATGTAATTTTTAAACTACAGGAAAATAGTTACTTATCATATCATGATGTAAGAAAATTCGGTACGATGGAATTAATTGAAAAGGGCAAAGAATTTACCCTTTTCAGTGTTAAAAAGTTGGGGGTAGAAGCTAATCAAGATAATATAGATTTAAATTCTATTTTCCCTAAATTTCATCAAGCCAAAAGGCCCATTAAATCAGTGTTACTCGATCAGTCTATTATTACAGGCTTAGGAAATATTTATGTTGATGAAACTTTATTTAGATCTAAAATCCATCCAGAAGAATTATCTTCAAATTTAACGAAGAAGGAAGTTTCTGAGATATTATTAAATGCAAAAAAGGTACTAGATAAAGCAATCATGTTAGGTGGGACAACAATCAGAACTTATCAAAGTAGTTTAGGTGTAGATGGACGGTTTCAAAATGAACTTAAAGTTCATACAAAAGTAAACGAACCTTGTCCTGTTTGTGGAACTTCTATTATCAAGATTAAAGTCGGAGGTAGAGGAACTTACTTTTGCCCTAATTGTCAAAAGAGGAAAAAAATATGAAAATAATTGGTTTGACTGGAGGTATTGCCTCTGGTAAGTCTTTAGTGAGTGGGTTTTTTGAAGCTATGGATATTATTGTTTTGGATGCCGATAAAATCTATAAAAATCTATTAAAAACAAATAAATTATTGTATAATGAAATCAAGAAAGAGTTTGGTTTAAATGAAATTAATTTCAAGTTACTTGCAGATATAGTTTTTAATGATGAAGTTAAAATGAAAAAATTAAATAAAATAACTCATCCTTATGTAATTAGATCTTTCAGGGAACAAATCAATCATTTAAGTAAAACTGAAAAGCTAATTGTTTTGGATATACCATTATTATATGAAGCAAAAATGGAAGATTTTTGTGATGAAATAATTTGCGTTTATGTAGATTCAAAAACACAAACTAAAAGGTTGCAAGAACGAGATAATATTTCTTTAGATGAAGCTCTTAAAAAAATTAACTCGCAAATGCCACTAGAAGAAAAAGTTAAGTATAGCGATTACGTAATAGATAATTCTTATACAGAAGAAAAAACTTTCGATCAGTTTAAACAAATATACCAAAAAATAAAGGAGAGTATCGATGTCAATTAAAAGTTATTTTGCAAATACTTGCGAAACTCGAGAACTTCACCAAGATCCTAGTTTAAGAACTAATTACTACCGTAATAACTTTAGTCAAGTTTTGGAAGCCTTACAATCTATAGCTCAAGAAGAGAAGTTAGAAGTTAAGAATATTAATAAAATTCATAGAGAAATCTATATGTTGGGTGAAGGTTATGATATAATCGTTACACTAGTTGAGATAACACCAGTAGAGATAGGTGTTGATTTTAAAGTGAATTGGTTTAGTGGCTTCGGATATAATAGACCAAAGAAAAAAGTTGCGACTTTTTATGCTAAATTAAAAGAAAAATTAAGATTTAAAGGAATATCATTACACCCATAGGAGGATTAGCTTGGAGACATTAAGAAGAAGTGATACTTTTATTGTTTCGGGTGAAGGTTTATGCTCAGAGATTGATTATCAGGTTTTGACTTTACTTTATCAACCAATAATCGGGCAAAATGCTTTCACGCTTTACATGACTTTGATGAATTTAGTTAATCGGCAGGATTTCATTTCAGATGAGTATTTGCATTCTGATTTAGAATCACTTCTAGATTTAAAAGTATCGGAAATTGAACAAGAAAGGTTTAAACTTGAGGCGATTGGATTACTAGTCACTCTTTTTGCTAATGATAAATTTACATACGAAATAAAACTTCCATTAAGCGCAAGAAATTTTATTAATGATGGTATTTTAGGTGAATATTTAATTTCTTCTATAACAAAAACCAGATTCAAAAAGATATTGAAAATATTTAAAGTTCAAACTCCAAACAGAAAACAAAAATATAATATCTCTAAAGCCTTCAATGAAGTTTTTCCTGCTTTAGAAGTTAGAGATAATGAATATGAAAGTGATTTAGTGGCTAATAAAACCAGAAGTTTTGCAAAACTTAATAATTATAATTTTAATTGGCGTTTATTTGCCGAAAGCATTTCTCCAGATGTTTATGATGTTGAAAATCTAACAGAAGCTGTTAAGGCTAAAATAGAACAATTGAGTTATGTTTATGGGATTGACGAATTATCTATGGTTGAAATATTTTTAAAATCTCTAGATTCAGAAAATATGATTAATATTCAAGTTTTAGCAAAAAATACTAGAAATAATTATTCAATTAAGCCACAAGACCCAACGAAAGAAGAACTTCCAATTAGAACATTTGAGACTGATAATATTCAAGAATATTTTAAAACAATAACTCCTAAAGAATTATTATCTGAACTAGGGGATGGCTTAGTTTCAACGGCAGATTTAAGACATGTTGAAAGGCTGATAGATGAAGTGGGACTTGATTCAGGAGTGGTAAATGTATTATTAGCTTATATCGCTAAAACAAAAGGAGATAGTCTTCCTAGTTACGCTTATATTCAAAAAGTTGGTATGTCTTGGAAACGCGATAAAATTGACTCGGTAGAACTGGCTTTAGATTATATAAAACATCTTCAAAGCGTTAAAGAAAAACCTCAATATAAAAAGAGTACTAGACCTGATGTAAAACCGGATTGGTTTGATGAGTATTTAAAAGAAACAGAAGGAGAAAATTAATCATGAAACAAATTAAAGATTATATGGATTATCAAGAATCCGAATTAGATTATGATAATATAATTGATGGATTAATGAGTAATGCCACGATAAAAAAATTTATCTTAGACCATGATTTGAAACATGATGATGTAATCAAATCTTTAAATGTATTTTTAACATTTAGAGATGAAATTAACTTTTGTGAAAAATGTCAGGGACTTGAAAACTGCAAATTATCAACCATAGGGTTTACTCCTAAATTAGAGTACAATAAAAATTATATTGAATTATCTTATAGTCGTTGCAAATACAATAATTTTATTGAATCAAAAGATAATATTTATGCTATGTTCATACCAAAAAGAATTTTTAATGCTAGCTTAGATGATTTTGATTTAATAGGAGATTCTCGTAAATCAATAAATAACTATATACTTAAATTTTTAAAAGAATACCATAAAGACAATTTTATGAGAGGGATGTATATACACGGCAAATATGGTACGGGTAAGACTTATATTTTGGCCATTCTAGCAAATGAGTTAGCTAAAATTGGTCATAAAGTATATTTCGCTTACTATCCAGATTTAGCTAGAGAATTAAAATCATCGATAGGTGATGGAAGTCTAGAAGAAAAAATAAATTCATTAAAAGAAACTGAGATTTTAATGCTTGATGATATCGGAGGAGAATATTTTAGCGAATTTATTAGAGATGAAGTTTTAGGCCCAATTTTACAACATCGTTTGTTAGATAATAAACCAACATTTTTCTCGTCAAATTTAAGTTACAACGATCTTTCGAAAGCGTTTAGAAAAACTGATAACTCTCTTGAAACCGTAGCTGCTTATAGAATTGTTGAAAGAATTAAAAGAATGACAGTGGAATTTGTTTTAACTGATAAGCCACATATTTCTTGACAAAATCATTTTTAAATATATAATAATAGTATAAACGAAGAAGAGGACAAGATTATTAATTTACTTTATGTATAGCGAAGGTAGGATAGTGTAAGCTACCGATAAAGGATTAATTAATTACCACCTCTGAGTGACTTTTAAAAAAAGTCCGTACCAGGCGTTAACGGTAATGAGTACAAATTAAGGTGGTACCGCGAAATTTAAATCGCCCTTTTATATAGGGCGTTTTTTTTATTATAGGAGGATAATATGAAAATAGTTTTACCAGATGGTTCAATAAAAGAATATAGTGAACCTAAATCATTGTTTGAAATAGCAGAAGACATCTCTATATCATTAAAGAAAAACAGTATAGCCGCCAAAGTGAACGGCAAAATTATTGATATGGACAGAGTTATTTCTGAAGATTCTGAAGTTTCTTTTATTACAGAAAAAGATCCTGAAGCTCTAGATGTATTAAGACACTCTACCGCCCATTTATTAGCTGAGGCTGTAAAAAAAATATATCCTCAAGCAAAATTTGGAGTTGGACCAGTCATTGAAGAAGGCTTTTATTACGACATTGATTTAGGTGATGATATCTTAACTGAGAACGACCTTAAGACAATAGAAAAAGAAATGAAAAAGATTGCTTCTCAAAATTCAAAGATTGAAAGATCAGTCCTTTCATATGAACAAGCTCTTGATTTCTTTAAAGATGATCCATATAAAGTAGAATTAATTAGAGATTTACCTAAGAATGAAGAAATTAGTATTTATCAACAAGCGCACTTTACTGATTTATGTAGAGGGCCCCATTTACCGGGCACAAAGTGGATAAAAAATTTCAAGCTTTTATCTTTGGCAGGAGCTTATTGGCGTGGAAATTCTGAAAATAAGCAATTGACTAGAGTATATGGCACGGCTTTTTTTACTAAAGAAGAATTGGATGAACATTTGAATAATTTGGAGGAAAGAAAAAAGCGTGACCATCGTAAATTAGGAAAGCAATTAGATTTATTCATGCTTAGCGAATATGGTCCTGGCTTCCCGTTTTGGCTACCTAATGGTATGATTTTACGAAGAGAACTAGAAAATTTTTGGTATGACATTCATCTCAAAGAAGGTTATAAACTTATTCAAACACCGATTATGTTAAATAAGGAATTATGGGAAATTTCTGGGCATTGGTATAATTATAAAGAAAATATGTATATATCGGAGATTGATGATCAAGAATTTGCAATCAAACCGATGAACTGTCCAGGAGGAATGTTGGTTTATAAACGTGACATACATTCATATAAAGACTTTCCTTTAAAAGTTGGTGAATTAGGTCTAGTTCATCGTCATGAAGCTAGTGGAGCTTTAAATGGCCTCTTCAGAGTTAGAAACTTTACTCAAGACGATGCACATATTTTTATGACTGAGGATATGATTGTTAATGAAGTTAAAGAATTGGTAAGACTATATGAATATATGTATTCAGTATTTGGATTAGAATATAATATAGAATTATCAACTAGACCGGAAGACAAATATATTGGTGAAGTCGCTACATGGGACAAGGCAGAGAAAGCTTTAGCTGATGCATTAGAATCGATCGGCAAGGAATATAAAGTTAATCCTGGCGATGGAGCTTTCTATGGGCCAAAATTGGATTTTAAATTAAGAGATTCAATGAAGAGAATTTGGCAATGTGGTACTATTCAATTGGATATGAATTTACCGGAGAGGTTTGATTTAACTTACATTGACTCTAATGGTGAAAAGAAAAGGCCTGTGATGCTTCACAGAGCTTTGTATGGTTCGATTGAAAGATTTATAGGAATCTTAATCGAACATTATGGAGGTGCATTCCCAACGTGGATGGCGCCAGTTCAAGTTAAAGTTATCCCTGTTAACAACGATTATCACCTCGATTTTTCTAAGAACCTATTAAATTTACTTTCTAATAATAAAGTAAGAGTTGAAATGGACGATAGGGATGAAAAATTAGGTTATAAAATTCGTGAAGCTCAAACTAAAAAGATTCCTTATCAATTAGTAGTTGGTGATAAAGAAGTTGAAAATAACGAAGTTACTTATAGGCGTTATGGAGAACAAAAACAAACAACAGTTAAAGTTGAAGAATTTTTAAAATTAATTATTGAGGAAATTGAAGATAAAAAATAAGCATAAAGAGAAAGGCCGTCATCGATAAAGGTCTTTCTCTTCTTTTTATATCTTTTTCAATTTTTCAAGTTCGTTTTCATCAGGATCTATATAGATTGTTTTTTGGTTAGTATAACTTACATAAGAGCCGATTTCGCCAGGTATCTTTTTTACATGCTTAACTTTTGTGTAATCGACAGCTACCGACGAAGATAATTTACTTCTAGAATACAGTGCAGCTAGATTAGCAGCCGCTCTTATTGTGACTTCAGATAACTCTTGATTGCTCATAACAACTGTATGAGAACCGCTTTGATTTTGGACATGAAACCATGTATAATCTTTTTTTGCTAATTTATGTGTAATGTAGTTGTTTTGGACGTTATTTTTACCTACGACGATTAAAGTTCCGGTCCCATCTTGATAGCTATCATAGTTTGGAGACTTAGATTTTGCTTTATCTTTCTTCTTTGGTAAATAACGATTATTTATTAATTCTAATTGAATCTCTTCAAGATCTTTCAAGTTATAATTTTCATTAATTTGATTGGTTAAATCTTGAAAATAAGAGATTTCTTTCTTTGTTAAACTGATTTGTTTTTCGATATGTTTGATAGCTACTTTCTGTTTTTTATATTTATTGTAATATTTATTAGCATTATCAACTGGACAAGACATCCTGTCTATCTCAATGTTAACTTCTTTTCCTAGTTCATAACTATATAGATTAACTTCAGTTTTTGTTTTATCTATTAAGTTATTGTTTTGTAATAATAAATCGCCTTTAATCCGATTAATTTGATTATTGTTAGCTTCTTCTAAATCTTTAGTCAGTTTTTCCAATTTATTTAGATCTTTATCTAAAATATTTTTTATAAAAGTATGAAGATATTTATGTATTTGTTTAACTCGATCTAAACTTGATGATTCCATAAAGAAAACCTCCAACAATTCTGATAATGTATCATAATATATTTTATCATTGTCAAAGATATCTATGTAGTAAAAATGCTTGTTAGATTTTGTTGGTGTTGTTTTACTTTTAAAGATATCTAAATAGACGGAATACATTTCTTGTGATTTATAATTTGCTTTCTTTACTATATATTTAGCAAGCAGTGGAGAAACACCTCTTATATTATTGATAATATCTTGATAGCTAATTTCATTTTCGTTAAAGAATTTAAAAATTTCATTTAAGTTTTCGGCTGAGATTTTATTATCGATAGGAAGAGAATAAGTAATACCATTTACGATTGTTCTTTCAATGTTCTCGAAAGGGTGAATGTGCTTAAAGGCATTAATAATCTTTCTTTTTTCGTCTAAAACAATAAGGTTAGCATATCTTCCGAATAATTCTATTATTAAATAATAGTCAGTCAAATCACCGATGTCATTTCGGTTATTAACTTTGATTTCGATAATGCGATCTGAGTTTAAAGTTTTTACACTAGTAATTATTCCCTTCTCTATATATTTTCTAAGAAACATACAAAAACCACCAGGATTGATAAAGTTATTGTATTTATTTTTAACTAGATGAATTCTAGCTAAAGATGTTGATAATGAAAGGTAGAGATTTTCATTCGTACTTAAATAAAACAAAAAATCAGCCTTTGACAACTGAGATATTTTATTGATTCTTACATCTTTTGTTTTTTCATTCAATTCATTCGCTAAGCGACTAATAAATCTTCCATCTACACTCATATATATCACCTCGTATATTATAACATAATTTAAACTAAAAAAATAATTTTACTATTTATGTCTTTTATGATATGATATAGAATAATAAATATGGTCTTTTTTAGCAATTGGAGGGATTACTCTGAAATTAAACGAACGAGGTCTACTGGTGATTATAAGTGGACCATCAGGAGTTGGAAAAGGGACAATTAGAAAAGCTCTTTTTGAAATACCTGATAATAATTTTTGTTATTCGGTCTCTATGACGACAAGAAAACCACGACCAGGCGAAATTGATGGGGTTGATTATTTCTTTGTGTCTCGTCAAGAGTTTGAAAGAAGAATCAAAGCTAACGGTTTTCTAGAATACGCTGAATTCGTTGGAGAGTATTACGGTACACCTATTGATTTCATCGAAAAGATGATGGAAAAGGGTAAGGAAGTTATTGTTGAAATTGAAGTTGAAGGGGCTTTACAAGTTAGAGAAAGAAATCCCGAAGCTGTATTCATATTTATTGTTCCACCATCAAGAACAGCACTTATTGATCGTTTAAAAAATCGTGGAACAGATAGCTTAGAAACAATCAAAAAGAGAATTGATAAAGCAGAGAGAGAGTTTCATCTTGCTTACAAATATGATTATATTGTTGTTAATGATGAAGTAGTGAATGCCGCTGATAGAATATATGCGATTATTAGGGCTGAACATGCAAAGACCGAAAGGTCAATTCACAAATATTATAAACTCCTGGAGGGTAAAGAATGATAAAAGATAAACATGATTTAAATCAAGAAAAACTTTTAGAAATAAAAGAACAGTTACTTAATGAAAACGATAATGATTCTGATACAATGGACAAAAATTCAAAACATAATCCAAAATATGATCCGAAAGAATTTAATTTTCAATCATACTCTTATGGTGATTATGAAACTGGCGATATGATTTTTGAAACAGAAGAAGAAAATAAAGTTAATAAAGAAACAAACCAAGATGGTTTGAGATATCCATCTATCGATAATTTATTAGAAGTTGTCGATTCAAAGTACAAATTAGCTTATATCGCAGCAAAAAGAGCCAAAATAATTAAAAGCGACAACTATTCTTCCGTAAATAACAAATGTGTTAAAGCGGTGGGAATGGCTTTAGAAGAAATATTGGCGGGAAAAGTTACAGCTAAATTTTAAAAAAACAGCCTTGGCTGTTTTTTTTAATATTTTGGTTTTTTCTTTCTTATAATGATTAAAATCTATGTTATAATAAAATATTATTGGAGATGATATTTTGGATAAAATAAAAGCATTATTACAACAAATAGACTTACAGGATAAAGTCATCGAAGAATATTGTAAAATTGAAGCTTTAGATGTAGACAAGATAAATTATACTTGGACTTTTTTCTTTGTGTTTGAGGAAGTTATTCCAATTATGCATTTTAGAAATTTTATAAGTAAACTCGATAACTTAAAGATGATTTTCCCATCTGTAAAGAAAATAGACTATCAAATTACTTTTTCAAACACTGATGGTGATATTTTAGATTATTGTGATTTTTCTATTGATAAAATAGCAAAAGAAGATAAAAGAGTTATGCCATTAAAAGAATATGATAAAGACATTGAAGACAATAAAATTACTATTTTTGTTCCAAAAGGCGCTTTGTCACCTCAAATTTACCGTGTAAAAATTGAAGAAGAAATGCAAAAACTTGGATTTGATATTGAAGTGAACATAGAGATAGATGATACAAAAGAGTCTATTGAAGAAGAAATTAAGAAGAATAATGATATTTTTATTAAGGAGAGCAAAGATTTACTTAATTCTAATGAAGTAAAATATCTTAGTTTAAATACTCCTAATGATTTTGATGATTTTACCGAGATTTCTTCAATCCCTAAAACGGAAATTGAGTTTGAAGAATTTAAAGAACGAAATCAAGGAAAATCAATTATTTACGTTGAAGGTATAGTTGTTGAAAACGAGATTAATGATTCCAATAGTAACTCAAGCGTTAAACTAATAGTAACCGATGGAGTTGACTCAGTATATTTAGTTAAAAGAAGAACTAAACCAACGGATTTAGATTTTTTTAAAGAAATCGAAGAAGGAATGGGCATTAAAGCAAAATGTTACGCTCAATATGATAATTATTACGGAGAAGTTACATTGAGCATATTAAACATTGCGCATTCTGAAGGGCAAATAGAAAATAATCGTCGAGAAGATAATTATGAAAACAAAAGAGTTGAATTGCATTTACATACAAAAATGTCAACTCTTGACGGTGTAAATAAGATTGAAGATTATGTTGATAGGGCACTGAGATATCAGCATCAAGCAATTGCTGTTAGTGATCACGGCTCTGTACAATCATTTCCGATATTAGAAAAATACACTAAGAATAAACCAATTAAACCACTTTATGGTTTGGAAATGGTTTATGTGGACGACGAACAAATAACCATAACTAAAGGTGAATATCAAGGATTATTATCGGAAACAACTTATGTTATTTTTGATATTGAAACAACTGGTCTTTCTTTAAATTATGATACAATAATTGAAATTGCCGGAATAAAAGTTAAGAACGGAGCGATTTTAGGAGAGTTTTCTGAACTTATTGATCCTGAAATGATCGTATCCAAATTTACTGAAAACTTAACTAAAATTTCGAATTCAATGCTTAAAGGGAAGAGAAAATTAAAAGAGGTCCTTAAAGATTTTCATGAATTTTCTAAAGATACTGTTTTGGTTGCACATAATGCTGATTTCGATGTTGATTTTCTTGCATATAATTATCGAGAATTAGGTATAGATAACAAGGTTAATCCTTCTATTGATACACTAATGCTCGCTAAAGCCTTGATTCCTGAGAAATCTAGATTTGATTTAAAAAGTGTTAGTAGACATTATAAAGTACCTTTGGATGGACATCATAGAGCTATTAATGATACAAAAGCACTATTTGAAATATTTTTACATATGATTAAAGATCTTCGTAAAAATGGTTTTAATCGTTTTCAAGATTTAAATTTAGTAATTGATCGAAGCCAAGTTTATAGGTTCCCTTATCCTAAACATATTAATTTACTAGTTAGAGAACAAGAAGGACTTAAAAATCTTTATCAGATACTTTCTGAAGGTTTAACTACTTATTTTGATCGAGACGCTAAAGTGATAAAGAGTTATTTAGATAAGCATAGAACCGGCCTTTTAGTATCCAGCGGATGCTATAATTCCAGTTTTTTTGATATAGCTTTAAACAAAACGAGAAGAGAGCTCGTTAAAGAAGCTAAATATTATGATTATTTAGAAGTTCAGCCTTTAAGTTATTTTCGTTTCATGGAAACAGAAACTCCAAATTGGCGTAATGTAATCCAAAGAGTAATCAAAAAGATTGTTGAAGTTGGTAAAGAATTAAATATTCCAGTTGTTGCTACTGGAGATGTTCATCATTTAGATCCTAGTGATTATAAATATCGAGAAATTATGATAAATACACCACTTGTCGGTGGCGGCGGATTTCATGATTTGTACTATAAAGAACTTAAACCTAACCAATATTTTATGACTACCGAAGAAATGATGGAAGAATTTTCATTTTTAGGCAGTGATTTAGCCTATGAAATAGTTGTAAAAAATTCTCAAGCTGTAGCGGATTTAGTTGAAGACATAACAATCATACCAGATGAACTATATGCTCCAACTGATGAATTTTTAGCTGAAAAAGGTATTCCTTCCATCAAGCATAAAGTTGAAACAATGGTAAATAACAAAGTTAGAGAAGTGTATGGAGACCCATTACCAGAAATAGTTAAACATAGAGTTGAAAAAGAATTAAGTAGTATTATAGAACATCATTTTTCAACTATCTATTACATATCACATCTTCTTGTAAAAAAATCTTTAGATGATGGATATTTAGTTGGTTCAAGAGGTTCAGTTGGATCTTCATTTGTAGCTACTTTAATGGGGATTACTGAAGTTAATCCTTTACCTCCTCACTATATATGCCCAAAATGTCATTTCCATGCGTTTAAAAAGACTGAAGAAGAAAAACAACTATATGGTGAGAACGATTTTGAAAAAGAATATCATGAAGTGTTTGAAAACACAGATTGTGGTTGGGATCTTCCCAAAGCTGAATGTCCAATATGTAATACTAAATTAGTTAGAGACGGACATGATATTCCTTTCGAAACATTTTTAGGTTTTAAAGGCGATAAAACCCCGGATATTGATTTAAATTTCTCTGGTGAATATCAAAGTCAAGTACACGAATATATCAGAAAATTGTTTGGTGTTAACTATGCTTTTAGAGCCGGTACTATCGGAACATGCGCAGCTAAAACATCCTTTGCAATGGTAAAAGAATTTTATAATAAGCAAAATATAAAAAGAAAAAGACAAGGTTTAGAACCTATTGTTGTTAGACACTCTGAAATGGCAAGACTAGCTAAAGGTATTGAAGGTTCAAAGCGTAGCTCCGGACAACATCCGGGTGGTATTGTCGTTGTTCCTAACAATAAGAGCATTTATGACATCACTCCAGTTCAATATCCTGGAGATTCTAAAGACACTTCTTGGAAAACGACTCATTATGAATATCATTCCTTTGAAAATAACTTGTTTAAATTAGACGTTCTGGGACATGATGATCCGACTGTTATTAGATATTTAATGGATTTGGTTAAGGAAAATCCAGATGATTTTCCATTCGATAACCCAAATGATATTCCTGTTGATGACGGTGATGTTTACCGTATGTTATCTGGCACAGATGTTCTTGGCCTTACACCAGATGATATTCAGTCAGATGTTGCTTCTTATGCAATTCCTGAATTGGGAACAAGTTTTGTTAGGGGAATGTTATCGGAATCAAAACCTAAGTCTTTTGCTGATTTAGTTAAAATATCTGGTCTTTCTCATGGGACCGACGTTTATTATGGAAATTCTCAAACATTAATTTTAGGAAAAAATAGAGAATTTGGTAAAATTGATTTTAAAGACGTTATTGGTTGTCGTGATGATATTATGGTTCATCTAATTGGTTATGGTTTAAATCCAAATCTCGCTTTTGAAATAATGGAATTTGTTAGAAAAGGTAAAGCAATATCAAACCCTAATAAGTGGGCTAATTATGCTGATGAGATGAGAAAATATGATGTTCCAGAGTGGTATATCTGGTCATGTTCAAAAATTAAATATATGTTTCCAAAAGCTCATGCGACAGCATACGTTTTAATGGCAATGAGAATTGCTTGGTTTAAGCTTTATCAACCAATATATTTTTACTCAGCTTACTTTTCAAAAAGAGCTGTAACATTTGATGTGGATGTATTTTATGGAGGCGAAACAGCGATAATTGAAAAATTAAATGAAATCAAAATGAAAGGAAAAGAAGCTAGCAACCGGGAACAAGATTTACAAACAGTTTTAGAGGTTGCTTTAGAAATGGTCAAAAGAAATTTCAGTTTCTCACCAATTGATTTATATAAATCGCAAGTTAAAGATTTTGTGATTTCTGAAGATAAGAAATCTCTAATATTACCATTTATAACAATAGATTCAATGGGTGAAAAAGCAGCACAATCAATTATTGATGCTCGTGAAGAAAAAGATTTTATTTCTAAACAAGATGTTAAAAATAGAACAAAATTATCTAATGTTTTGTTTGATAAACTTGATGATTTAGGTGTTTTTTCAGGAATGATTGATAAAAATCAAATTTCAATCTTTGATTTTTAAAAAATCTTCATAAAATCTTCATAATTTTGTAATATAATATTTCATGACTCACACAAGGAGGAATTAGATTATGAGAATGAGTAGTTCAAACCCTGTATTTAGACAAGCAAATAGTTTTACATATGTATCAGATCGTCCGGTAACATATGCTAACGTTGCTATAAAAACAATTATTTTAATTACAGTAGCTGTTATATCAGCTTACTTAACGATTATGAATTTAGATAATATTAGTATCGGTTGGATTTTTGGGGCAATGATAGTAGCTTTTATAGCGGTAATCTTTGGCACAAGATCAGTTAAATTAGCACCTATTTTCGGCATTATTTACGCCGCAGCTGAAGGATTGATTTTAGGTATGGTTTCAATCCTCTATACAGTTTATTATGGCGATACAATCGTTCCTACGGCCATAGCTACGACTTTTATAGTTTTCATAGTTATGCTTTTGCTTTTTTCAACCAATATAATAAAAGTTAATCAGAAATTTGCTTCTTTTATGGTTGTAGCTTTAATTAGTGTAATAATTATGAGCTTATTAACATTTTTTATTCCAGTATTGTATACCGGACAAATATATTATGTTATTGTCTTGATTTCATCAGTTCTGTCAGCTTTCTTTTTATTACTTGACTTTCAAAGAATAAAAGATATGGTTGATTCTGGAGCTGACCAATCTATAGGATGGATACTTTCACTTGGACTTATGGTAACTATTGTTTGGATTTATGTTGAAATGCTTAGATTATTAGCTTTAACTTCTAGAAGATAATTTTTATAGGTTGATTTAAATTGTTAATTTGCTATAATATAAATAACACGAAGATAAAGCATTAGTAATTAGACAACTTAGATACAAGAGAAAAATGTGTTTTTGCTGTGAGCATTTTATCTAAACCTAATGAATTCAGCTTTTGAGTGAGACTAATCATCTCCGTATGTCTATTGCGTTAAAGACAAAAAGTGCTAGATACAAATCTAGAACTAAGGTGGTACCACGGTTAATACAATCGCCCTTTATAAGGGGCGATTTTTTTATTTTTGGAGGAAAAAATGGAAAAGAAACTAAATGATTTAATACTTCAAGCTAAAAAAGATATTTTAGCATGTAAAACCATTATTGAATTACAAGATGTTAAGGCTTCATATTTAGGCAAAAAAAGCGAATTTAATAATTTTATGCAAGAATTAAAAAATCTACCAAATGAACAAAAACCTGTTTTTGGTAAGTTAATTAATGAAGCTAAACAAGAATTGTCACAAATTATCGAAAACCAAAAACAAAAGATTGATTCAGAAAAAATCAATAATTTATTAAATGCACAAAAAATAGATATCTCTTTACCTGGCAGAAACATTCCCTTAGGCCATAAACATGTTTTAATGAAAACAATTGAAGAAATTGAAGACATCTTTGTTGGTTTAGGTTATGAAATTAAAGAAGGTCCAGAAGTTGAGACAGATTTATATAATTTTGAGATGTTAAATTTGCCTAAAGATCATCCGGCTAGAGAAATGCAAGATTCCTTTTATATTACTGAAGAAACATTACTTAGAACTCATACATCTCCTGTACAAGTTAGAAGTTTATTAGCAAACGCTGATCATAAACCATTAAAAATAATTTGTCCAGGTGTTGTATATCGAAAAGATGATGATGATCAAACACATTCACATCAATTTATGCAAATTGAAGCTTTAGTAGTTGATGAAAAAACTACTTTAGCAGATTTAAAAGGAACTTTATTATTAGTTGCTAAAAAATTATTTGGAGAAAATAGAGAAATTAGGCTTAGACCATCATATTTTCCATTCACAGAACCATCGGTGGAAGTTGATGTAAGTTGTTTTAAATGTAATGGTGTTGGATGTTCAATGTGTAAAAACACCGGCTGGATTGAAATTTTAGGTGCTGGAATGGTAAACAATAATGTTCTTAAAGCCGCAGGATATGATCCACAAAAATTTCAAGGATTTGCATTAGGAATGGGAATTGAACGAATAGCAATGTTAAAATACGGAATTGATGATATTAGATTACTTTACACTAATGATCTTAGATTCAATTCTCAATTTTAGGAGGTTAATATGAAAATTTCAATGAATTGGTTAAATCAATATTTTTCTGAAAAAGTTGATCCTAATCTCCTTGTTAAGAAATTTAATTTAATGAGTCAAGAAGTATCAGGACTATCAAAATTAGTAAATATTGAAGGTCTAGTAATAGGTCATGTAAAATCTATAATGAAACATGAAAATGCTGATAAGTTAAATGTTTGTTTAGTGGATGTTGGCGGAGAAGAACTACAAATTATTTGTGGTGCCCCAAATGTTGACAAAGACCAAAAAGTTATAGTTGCTCAAGTAGGAGTTACACTTCCCGGGAATTTTAAAATTAAAAAGGCTAAAATCAGAGGTGTAGAATCAAATGGTATGATATGCTCTTTGGCGGAGTTAGATATCCAAGAATTCGATAGCAAAGAACAAGGGATTTTTGTCTTAGATAAAGAAGCTCCTATTGGTGAAGATCCTTTAAAATACATGGGCTTAGATGACTATGTTTTAGAGCTTGACTTAACTGCTAATCGTTCTGATTTATTATCTGTTAGAGGAGTAGCTTTTGATACTGCTTGCATGTTAGACTTATCCCTTAATTTACCTGAACCATTAGTTATAAGAGAAACTACTGAAAATCCAGTAAGTATTTTTTCTCAAACTAAAAATAGTTCCACTTATTATGGACAAATAATTGAAAATATAGAAATTAAAGAAAGCCCATATTGGCTAAAATCAAGATTAATCGCCTCAGGAATCAGACCAATCAATAATGTGGTAGATATTACTAATTATGTAATGTTGGAATATGGACAACCATTACATGCTTTTGACTATGATAAAGTTGGTAGTAACCGTATTATTGTTAGAGAAGCTGAAGAAAATGAGTTGTTAACAACTCTAGATGGCGAGGTTAGGAAGTTAGAAGCTGGAGATATAGTTATTACAGACGGCAATAAACCGATAGCTCTAGCAGGGGTTATGGGAGGCTTAGAAACTGAAATTGATAATAATACAAAAAGAGTATTGTTAGAATCAGCAGTCTTTGATCCTGTTAAAGTTAGAAGAACAGCTAATAGATTAAACCTTAAGAGTGAATCTTCAAGCAGATTTGAAAAAGGAGTAGATCCTTTTAAAACATTAGAAGCTTTAAATTATGCATCAGAATTATTGGTGAAGTACGCTAACGCAATTATTGTTGGCCTTCCTAGCTTTTATAATTTTGTTAACCCTAAGAAGAAAGTAATAAATCTAAGTATTGAAAAATTAAATAATGTAACTGGTAATAATTATTCAGAAGAAAAAGTTGAAGAAATATTTGACAGATTACGCTTTAAGTATAAAAAAAGGAATGATGAATTTAGAGTAACTATACCTTCAAGACGCCCAATGGAGTCTTATCAAGACTTGATTGAGGAAATTGTAAGGATAGACGGATATGATAAAATACCTGTCTCGTTACCTGTTACTCCAACGCAAGGTGGATTAAATAAAAAACAGAAAATGAAAAGAGAGATTCGCAATTTCTTGGTAGAAAGAGGATTTTTTGAAACAAAAACTTATTCTTTAGTTTCAGAAGAATTAGCTACTAAATATGATCTATCTGATACTTTAAGTGTCAAAATAATGAACCCACTAACCAAAGAAAGAGAATATCTTCGACATTCATTATTGCCATCACTTATAAATGTTTTAAGTTATAATAAAGCAAGAAAAATCAATGATGTCTTTTTGTTTGAAATCGCTAATACATATTATGATGGATCAGAAAAAGAAAAGTTATCAATTTTAATGAATGGTAAGATAGATTATTCTTTGTGGCAGAAAAAGGAAAATAACGCTGATTTTTATTATCTTAAAGGTATAGTTGAAGGCTTGTTAAATAAGTTCCAAGTCAAGAACTATCGGTTTGCAGTGAGCGAAAACCCACTACCTAATCTTCATCCTGGAATTAGTGCAGTATTATTATTGGATAATAAACAAATAGGTTTTTTAGGTAAACTACATCCTGAGGAAGAACATAAATTAGGAATTAAAGATGTTTATGTTTTAGAAATAGAGTTAAAAGACATATATCAAGAAAATGATAGTTTTGAAATAATGTATAAAGAAATTTCTAAGTACCCTGTTGTTGAAAGAGATCTAGCTATTTTTGTTAATAAAAACATCTCTGCAGAAACAATCATTAATTGTGTTAAAAATTCAAGTAAAAAATTATTGAGTACAGTAGAAATATTCGACGTTTATTATGATAAGACTAAAGAAGATCAAAAATCTATTGCTTTAAGATTAAGTTTTTTAAGTAATGATAGAACCTTAGAAACCAAAGAAATAGATAATCAAATAGAAAGAATAGTTAAATCTCTCAAAGAGGAACTCAATTCCGAGATTAGAGGATAAATTAAAAGATGTTTAGCGTGTATCGCTTTACATCTTTTTTAATTTTAATCAATAATAATATATTTATGATTAAGTTCAATATTTTTTATGAGTTTCAACTCATCAGATTTTCATAAGTGTTATAATTAACTTGAAGTAATTTTTGAAAGGATAAACTTATGGATAAAATAATTAATGTCAAAAATCTTAAAAAAAATTATGGATTAGTTCAAGCAGTTAAAAATATTGATTTTTATGTAGAAAAGGGTACCCTGTTTGCTTTTCTTGGCCCAAATGGGGCTGGAAAAACAACAACAATTAATATCTTGTCTACTTTACTTTCTAAGGATGAAGGAGAGATAGTGATTGATGGAGAAAAAATTGGTGAAAATGAAGATAAAATTAGATCTTCTATTGGTATAGTATTTCAAGAAGGTGTGCTAGACCCTCTTTTATCAATTAAGGAAAATCTGGAAGTTCGAGGAAGTTTTTATAAACTTTCTAGAACTGTATTAGAAGAGAGAATTACTAAAGCGCTTAAGGTAACTGACATAGAAAATATATCTAGCAGGAAATATGGGACATTATCAGGTGGCCAAAAACGAAGGGCTGACATAGCTAGAGCATTATTAAATTCTCCTAAGATTCTTTTCCTTGACGAACCAACAACAGGACTTGATCCTCAAACAAGAAAGAATGTATGGAATACTATATTCTATTTACAAAAAGAAGAGAAAATGACAGTATTTCTTACAACCCACTATATGGAAGAGGCTGACATGGCGGATTATGTAGTTATAATTGATAAAGGAGAAATTGCAGCTAAAGGAACACCTTCTGATTTAAAAAATCAGTATTCGTTTGATTCTTTGCAAATTAAACCAATTAACTTGGAAAAATTATTAGAGTATCTTAATAAAAATAGAATTAACTTTATCAAGAGCAATGACTTAATTAAAATTAGATTAGAGTCAACTATGGATAGTATTCAAATTATCAATGATGTTAAGGAAAATTTGATTTCATTTCAAGTTTTAAACGGAACACTAGATGATGCTTTTATAAATATTACGGGTAAGGAGATTAGGGAATGATTTTTCAATTAGTAAAAAGAAATTTAAAGTTATATTTCCGTGACAAAGTATCTGTTTTTTTCTCTTTATTAGGTGTATTCGTTATTCTTGGTTTATATATATTATTTCTGGGGGAAATGATGACTGCACAGATGAACAGAATTACTGGTATGGATTCTGCTAATCTAATGACAAGTTGGATTATTGCTGGTGTAGTTTCTGTTACTACGATAACGACATGTAATGGAGCTTTTGGAATAATGGTTGAAGATAGAGCTTTAAAAAAACTACGAGATTTTAAAGTTTCTCCAATAAAAAGATGGCAATTGGTACTTTCTTATATATTGTCTTCAATGATTATCGGATTTATAATGAGTGTTTTAACATTAGTTTTAGGTGAAATTTATATTTATGTAAATGGGGGCTTAACCTTATCGTTTCCGGCATTATTAGAAGTTTTAGGGCTTATAATATTGTCAATATTTTCAGCATCATCATTAATATTTTTTGTTATCTCTTTCATGAAAAGCCAAAATGCTTTTGGTACCGCAAGCACAATTATCGGTACCTTAATTGGTTTCTTGACTGGTATTTATATTCCGATAGGTAATTTACCTAGTGGAGTTCAAACTTTAATTAAAATTTTCCCACTTTCTCATTCCGGTGTATTAATCCGACAAGTTATGATGGGAGAAGTAATGGCTTTGGAAAATTTACCTAATGAATTTAAAACGACTTTAGGTATAAATTACATATTAAATGGTGAGTTTATGTCAAATTATATTCATATTGCTTACCTTTTAATTAGTGGTGTGTTATTCTATTTAATAGCAATAATTGTAGTATCAAAAAAAGAGGAGTAAATAGTGAAAAAACAATTTTTTAATTTTGAAATTAATGATTTAAAAAAACTATTAGTTGATAATGGTTTCAAGGCATATAATGCCGATCAAATTTATAAATGGGTCTACGAAAGTAATGTTTATGATTCTGAAGAAATGACTAATATTTCCAAAGAATTAAGAGAATTTATTGAAGAAACTTTTAGTTTTAACTTACTTGAACTCGTTACTCACCAACAATCAAAAACTGGAACTGATAAGTTCTTATTTAGACTTTCAGATGGAATAGTAATAGAATCTGTTTTAATGGAACATGATTATGGATTAAGTCTTTGTGTTACTTCACAAGCTGGATGTTCTATGGGGTGCAGTTTTTGTGCTTCGGGTCTAATAAGCAAACAAAGAGATTTGACCACTTCTGAATTAGTTAATCAAATATTAACTGTTCAAAAAATCAAAAATAATAAAATAACTCATATTGTAGTTATGGGAACTGGTGAACCTTTTGATAATTATGAAAATGTAATGAATTTTATTAGAATCATCAATTATAAGCATGGGCTACAAATAGGTTCTAGGCACATAACAGTATCAACTTGTGGTATTGTACCGAGAATATATGATTATGCTAATGAGGATATTAAATCTAATTTAGCTATTAGTTTACACGCTCCTAATAACGCTATAAGAAATAGAATAATGAGAATTAATAAAGCTTATCCAATTGAAGAAGTTATTAAGGCGACTAAGGATTATTTTGAAGCAACAAAAAGAAGGGTCACATTTGAATATATTTTGCTTAAAGGTGTAAATGATGAAATAGAACACGCAAATGAATTAAGTGACTTAATCAGGGGTATTAACTGTTACGTTAATTTAATACCATATAATCCGGTAAATGAATTTGACTATCAAAAGACAGACCAAAAACGAGCAGACCGTTTTTATCAGCAATTAATTAGACGTGGTATCAATGCAACTTTAAGAAAAGAAATGGGTTCAGACATTGATGCTGCATGTGGACAACTTAGACTTAAGAATATTAAGTAGTTTTATTTAACATTGACTAAGGAAGTAGACTTTGGTAAAATAATAGTGTTTATTTTAAAGGATAAAGGTGAATATGATGAAAAAAGAAATTAAAAAAATCGCACTTTTGACAGGTGGTGGCGATTGCTCTGGTTTAAATGCTGTTATTAGAGCAATTGTTAAATCAGCTATACTAAAATATAATTATGAAGTTATTGGTTTTATGGGAGGTTATCATGGACTTTTAACTGATGATTATATTAAAATGGATTTAAAAAACGTTGCTGGGATTTTCCATCAAGGTGGAACAATCTTGAAGATGAGTAACAAAGACAACTTGTTTAATTTTAAAACAGTTGATGAAAAAGGAAAAACCGTTTATAAAGATGTTTCTGATGTGGCAATTGAAAATCTTAAAAAGCATAATATTGATGCACTTATTATTATTGGTGGAGATGGTACTTTAACTTCTGCTAGAGATTTTGCTAGAAAAGGAGTTAATGTAGTTGGTATTCCAAAAACAATTGATAATGATGTTCCCGCAACAGAGATTACATTTGGTTATAGAACAGCGTTAGACCATATTATGTTAAGCTTAGATGCATTACACACAACTGCTTATTCACATGACAGAGTTATGATTTTAGAGGTAATGGGTAGAAATGCAGGATGGTTAGCACTTGAAGGTGGTATTGCAGGGTCAGCTGATGTCATTTTAATTCCAGAAATACCTTATGATATCAATTCTGTTGCAAAAACAATTTTTGATCGCTATAATCGTGGTTCTAAATTTACCATTATTTGCGTTAGTGAAGGCGCTAAACCAGTTGATGGTGATGTAACAATCAAAAAACTTGATAAAGATAGTCCGGATGCTGTTAAATTAGGTGGAGTTGGAGAAATGCTAGCTGCACAATTAGAAAAAGTTGTTAAACCAGTAACAGGACAAGACATTAGAGTTACAACTCTTGGATATATTCAAAGAGGTGGCGTAACTAATACATTTGACCGTATTTTAGGTACGAAGTATGGTTCATACGCTGTAGATATGATATCTAGAAATGAATTTGGCAGAATGGTAATCATTCAAAATGATCGTATGGATTCAGTTAGAATTGAAGAAGTAGTAGGTTCAGGCAGAACCGGCCAAACAAGCACTGGTGGAGCAAGAATCGTTAATCCTCATGGTGACTTGGTAAATGCCGCTAGAGATATTGGAATCACTTTTGGAGAATGAGAGGAGAAAATCAAATGGAATTAAAAGGAAGTAAAACAGAACAAAACTTACTTGAAGCATTTGCAGGAGAATCAATGGCAAGAAACAAGTATACTTTCTATGCTGCTAAAGCTATGGAAGAAGGTTATGTTGAAATAGCTGAATTTTTTGAAGAAACAGCTATAAACGAAAGAGAACATGGGAAAATCTGGTTTAAACTATTACATGATGGTGGTATCCCAACAACTGATTTAAATTTACAAGATGGAGTTGATGGAGAACATTATGAATGGACTGATATGTACAAAGGTTTCGCAGAAACAGCTAAAGAAGAAGGATTTAAAAAAATCGCATTTCTTTTTGAAAAAGTAGCTGAAATTGAAAAACGTCATGAAGAAAGATATCAAGCTTTATTAGAAAGACTAAAGAACGATGAAGCTTTCATGTCAAATAACGAATCCGAAGTTTGGATTTGTACAAACTGCGGTCATCTACACTTTGGTAAAAAAGCTCCAAATGTATGTCCAGTTTGTGACTACCCTAAAGCATATTTTAAAAGATATCAAGAAACGCTATAATAAAGAAGGCAATTGCCTTCTTTTTTTTAACCATAAAATGTGTTGTAAAATATATTTCGTGTTATAATATATTTAATAAAAAGTGAAGGGGATTAACTTGGAAAAATCTGGTAGAATTATTAAACTGATTGGCGGTTTATACACTGTCATTGATGAACAAAAGAATACTTACAAATTAAAACCTTTAGGTATTTTTAGACATAAAAAAGTCCAACCAAAAGTTGGAGATTTAGTTGTATTTAATGAAGATTCTATAATTCAAGTAAAAGATCGTTATAATGATTTATATCGACCAATGATTGCCAATGTAGACCAAGTTTTATTGGTTAATTCAGCCGCTAATCCCGATTTTAGTTTCCTTTTATTAGACAAGTTTTTAACTTTGATTGTCGCTAATGATATCACGCCTATTATAATAATTACTAAGATTGATTTGCTTGAAAAAGACCAATTAGAGAGCTTAAAAGCGAAATTAAATTATTACGAAAAATATTTTAAGGTTTTATATTTCAGCGCAAAAACACTTTTTGGTAAAGAAGACATAATTGAGATAACAAAAGATAAAGTTAATGTGTTGGCTGGTCAGACTGGAGCTGGTAAATCATCTCTATTAAATGTAATTGATCCTAGTCTTAATTTAGAAACCAACGAAATTTCGAAAGCTTTAGGAAGAGGAAAGCATACTACAAGGCATGTTGAATTAATTCGTTTTGGAGAAGGTTATATAGCGGATACTCCAGGGTTTTCAAAATTAGAATTTGTTGATTTTAGTTCTGATCAAATTAGGTTTTACTACCCCGACTTTTTCGAATTATCTCCGAAATGTAAATTTTATGAATGTTCCCATATTCATGAACCAGGTTGTGCGGTCATAAAAGCTTATCAAAATAAAGAGATTTTACCTGAAAGGTATGAAAACTACAAATTTATTTATAATGAGATAAAAACTCAAAAGCCAATCTATAGGAGGGAAGATAAATGATTTGTTCACCATCTTTTTTAAGTTCTGATTTTACTAAACTAAAAGACGAGATTATTTCTGTCAATAATGCTAAATGGTTACATTTTGATGTTATGGATGGAAAGTTTGTTTCTAATAAAACATATGACCATTTAATGGTTAAAGAAGTCAAGGAATATAGCAATCAATTTTTTGATGTTCATTTAATGATAGAAGAACCGGAAAAATATATTGATGAATATATAAAGGCCGGAGCTGATTTGATAACATTTCACTATGAAGCCACAAATAATCCCTTAGATTTAATAAGAGTAATAAAAATGACTGGTAAAAAGGCTGGAATTTCTATAAAACCTGACACTAATATCGAGGTTCTTGATTATTTGCTAAAAGAATTAGATCTAATTTTAATAATGAGTGTTGAACCGGGTAAAGGAGGGCAAAAGTTTCTACCAAACTCCATTGATAAAATAAGTTATTTAAATAAAAAAAGATTAGATAATAAATATGATTATTTAATTGAAGTTGATGGAGGTATAAATTTAGAAACAGCCAAAACAGTAAGGGAAAGTGGTTGTGATGTAATTGTTGTTGGATCATTTTTATTTAATAGAAAAGATCGCAAAACATTAATAGAGGAACTTGAAAATGTTTAAAAAAATAAAGATTTTCTGTGGACCTAATACCTATAATTTTAAATCTCTGTATTTTGAAGAGGCTAACGAATATTTGATAGGTATTGATTCTGGATTAGAATATTTAATGGATATTAATAAAAAAATAGATTTGGCAATTGGCGATTTTGACTCAATTAACCCAATTATATTTTCTAATATCAAAAATAAATGTAACCAAATTATTCAATTAGAAAAAGATAAAAATATGACAGATTTAGCTTTTGCACTTGATTATATATACAACAATATGGATTATGATGAAATTGAAGTATATGGTGGTATTAGCGGTAGAATTGATCATTTTTTAGCAAACTTAAATTTAATTGCTAAATATAATTTTTCGATGAAAGATGACAATCACTATATCTATATGCTATCTAAAGGTAAACATCAAATAAACAATTTTAAAAAATATGTATCTTTTTTTGCTATCGAAGATGTATATGAGTTAACTCTAAGAGAATTTAAGTTTAATTTGGATAGTTATTACTTAGGTGTTAATGATTCATTGTGTGTTTCAAATGAAGGTAGTGGTATGGTAGATTTTACTAAAGGTAAATTGTTGGTTATAATCAGTGATGACAAACGTTAATATTTAGCTGGAAAGACTTTAGGAGGTTTAAGCAATTATGAAGAAAATAATGATATTTTTAGGAATGATGATTTTTACATTGGCTTTAGTTGGTTGTGTTAATTTATTTCCAACTGTTGAAAATACTACTAGAACATTCTTAACTAGGTCTCAAGCTCCGACAACTGCCTCTCAAACTATAAATGAGGACGTTGTTATTTCGGAATTATATAAAAAAATATATGAGTCTTTGTATGATGAAGTAAAAGAGGATGTTATCAACGATATTGCTGAAGAACGATTTGAACAAATCTATAACACTGTTATTTTAGCCCTTTTAAACGAAATTGAATTAGGTAACATCGATGTTACTGCTGAATCAATTGTTGATAAAATTTTAACTTTGGAGGCTAATCAAGCAAACGCAGTTATTGGCGTAAGTAATTTAGATGCTAGTAATGAAGTTCAAGCTGTTGGATCTGGTGTTATCTATAAAAAGGATGGCAATAGATATTATGTTTTAACTAATCAGCATGTTGTTGAAGACGGTACTTCATTTAAGGTGGTCTTTTCTGATGAAACAGAAATTAACGCCACTTTAAGAGGCGTCGATAATTTGGTTGATATAGCAGTTCTTTATTTTGAATCTTCTCAGGATCTTCCTGTAGTAAGCTTCGGTGATTCTGATGCTTTAAATAAAGGACAATTAATTATAGCTGTAGGGAATCCTTCGGGGTATACATATTACGGTTCAATGACTTTAGGTATTATATCAGGTCTTCAAAGGTACTTTGATATTGATAATGATGGAGTTAATGATATGTTTGTTGGATATATCCAACATGATGCTGCTATTAACTCTGGAAATAGTGGTGGTGCGTTATTTAATTTAGATGGCGAATTGATTGGAGTCAATGTCATTAAATTGACTTCTGTCGAGATTGAAGGGATGGGTTTTGCGATTCCATCAAATCTTGTAAAAGACATAACTTCTGATATTGAAGAATTTGGCTATTCATTACAAAAACCAGTATTGGGTATTAGGTTTATTGATATAAAGAATAATCAAGATTACTTTATTCAGAATCAAATTACTTTACCTGAGGGAATAACAGAAGGTTTTTATATTATAGAAGTTGATGAAGGGAAAACGATGTACGGAATCATTCAACCCGATGATATTATTATCCAAATAGGAGATGTTGAAATTGATTCTAGTAGACAATTTGTCGAGGAATTTTCTATTTATCGTGTTGGTGATATTATCGATGTCGTTGTTATTAGAAATGGCCAAATAGTAACACTAGAAGACATCGTTTTGAAAGCAGCCCCTTAAAATGAAGAAATATTTAATTTTTTGTTTTATTTTATTATCAGTCCTAATTGGAGTTTATACTGTTTCAGGCCAAACAGTAACGACACCAACTACTGATTTAACAACAATTAATGGTGTTACCTCTAGTTCAAACGAAGAAACTACTAGTGAAAGTTATCAAGAAATGATCTCTAGACTTTACGATGAAGTTTATTTAGATGTTTATGATGATATTTATAATCAGATTATTAATGACGTAGATATTTCATTTTATGAAGATATCTATTCTTTAGTTGAGCAAAGAGCTCAAGAAATACTAGATGAAGATCAAATAGGCATATATTTAGATGATTTTCAAGAGCAATTATATAACGTGATTCAAATAGCTGATAACTCTGTGTTAGGTGTTATTAGTTATTTAGGTGATGAAGCAAAAGGTCTTGGTTCTGCAGTGATTTACAAGTATGACGCGATTGAAGATTATTTTTACGTAATAACAAATCATCATGTCATTGCTGAAGGAAATAATTTTAAGATAGCTTTTGAAGATGAAACTGAAACAACTGGATATCTATTAGGTTATGATGAAGAAGTGGACATTGCTGTTTTAAAATTTCAATCTTCAGATAGGCCTTATTTAAACCCATCTGTTTTAGCTGATTCATCTACGTTAACAAAAGGCGAATTTATTCTGTCTGTTGGTAACCCTCAAGGTTTTAATTTTTATGGTTCTGTTACTTTTGGAATTATCTCCGGCTTAAATAGAGAGGTCGATGATAACAAATATATAGACTATATTCAACATGATTCAGCAATTAACCCCGGTAACAGTGGAGGTCCTGTATATAACTTGAATGGTGAAGTTATTGGTATAAATGTTGCAAAATTTGCTATTACAGACATTGAAGGAATGGGCTTTGCTATACCAATAAATCTTGTAAAAAGAGTTGTTGAGAGAATAGAAAATAATGATTTAGACGAAAATACAATAATGCCTCGTTTAGGAGCTAATTATTTTGATATTACCTCTTATAACAATAATGGGTATGTATCACTATCTAATTTAACTATTAATGGCGGTTTAGTTTCTGAACCCATATCTCTTAAACTTCCTAACGGCATTGAAAATGGAATTATTATTTCCGAGATATTTACAAATTCTACTTTAAGTGACACTGTTTTAAAAAGTGGCGATTTAATTTACAAAATTAATGACTTTAATATTACTAATAATGATGAATTGTTAGACTATCTTTATACTAATTTTGAATCGGGAGACACGATAACTCTTTATTTTTACGCTCTTGATCATGATACTCTTACATATAATGACTTACCTCAAATTTTAAATGTTATTTTAAAATAAAGAAAAAAGCAGAAATTATCTGCTTTTTCTTCTTTGTATGTGGTTTAAAAAATTTAAGCTCTTTGTACTTTACCAGACTTTAATGCTCTAGCAGAAACGTATACTCGTTTTACTTGACCATCTTCATCAATGATTCTTACTTTTTGTAGATTAGCTTTCCATTGTTTCTTTGTAGCGTGCAAAGAATGAGAACGGTTGTTACCAGTCATAAATTTTTTACCTGTTACACTGCATACTCTAGGCATGATATCACTCCGTTTCTGTTAAGATTTTCAGCATTTCTATTTTATCACATATAGATTAAATTGCAAGAAAAATATTATTATTTTTGTGATAACGCTCACTATATTCAAAACAATTGCAATTTTAAATACCTTATGATATAATGCTATTGCTTTTTTTTAGATTTAAAACTAGTCAAACACGAACTATCTATATATTAAAAGGAGTTAATTAAATTATGTCTACAAATCAAATGAATGGTATATTATTTAGAGACTTAATCATTAATGGCAGCGTAAAATTAAAAAATAATATGAATAGAATCAATGATCTTAATGTTTTTCCGGTACCAGATGGAGATACAGGATCAAATATGTCTGCAACTATGTCAGCAGGCGCAAATGCAATTAGACAATCAGAAGAACAATCAATTGGTAAAGTTGCAAAAGCTTTATCTAGAGGGATGTTAATGGGCGCTAGAGGTAATAGCGGCGTTATTCTATCGCAATTATTTAGCGGTATTGCAAAATCACTTGTTGATAAAGACGAAATAGGTGTCGAAGAGTTTTCTTACGCACTAAGAAGTGGTGTTGAACAAGCTTACTCAGCTGTTATTCATCCGGTTGAGGGAACAATGTTGACCGTTTCAAGAGAAGGAGCTGACGAAGCTATTTCTGTTTATGAAGATGTTGATGATTTTGAAGAACTATTTGAGTTATATTTAAAAGAATTATATAAATCTTTAGAAAACACACCTGAACTACTTCCTGTATTAAAAGAAGTTGGTGTAGTAGATTCTGGTGGAGCAGGTTTTATTGAAATTATTGAAGGCATGAAAGATGCTTTACACGGTAAAATTTATCAAGATAAAGAAGTGCCATCTGGTGATTATAAAGTTGATTTAACTAATTATAAACATCAAGAAGGAGAAGATTTTGGTTATTGTACCGAATTCATCATGCAAATTGAAAAGATGAGCGAATTTTCTCAAAAAGAGTTTATAGATATGATTTCTCCACTTGGAAACTCTTTAGTTGTTGTTCAAGATGAAAATATTTTGAAGGTTCATATTCATACTCAAACACCAGGTGATGCACTTAATTTAGCACAACATTTTGGATTCTTTGTAAATTTAAAGATTGAGAATATGAATTTGCAACATACTGAAGTTTTGATCCATCAAGAAGCTGAAAATCAAGATGAATGTGAATGCGGACATGACCATAGCTTATCAGTTGCTCCAAAAATTAAAAAGAAATATGCTATTGTTGCTGTAGTTAATGGTAAAGGTTTAAAAGAAACTTTTATTGAAATGGGCTGCGATTATATTATTGACGGTGGACAAACTATGAATCCATCAGTTGAAGATTTCATTAAGGCTGTAGAAAGTATTAATGCAGATCATATTATAATTATTCCTAATAACAAGAACGTAATGCTTTCAGCCGAAACCGCAAGAGATATGATTGAAGACAAAGATGTTCATGTTCTAAAAGCAAAAACAGTTGCCCAAGGCTATTCAGCATTGACAATGTTTGATGCGACTCAACAAATCGAGAATAATATTAATGAAATGAGCGAATATTTAACTAAGGTTAAAACTGGTGAAGTAACTTTTGCTATTAGAGATTCCAAAAACAATGGTGTTGATATCGCTAAAGATGACTTTATGGGTATATATGATGGCCAAATTATCTATAGTAATCCAGATCGGGAAAGTACTGTCAAAGAATTGATCTCTAAAATGGCCGATTCAGATTCCGAAATTATAACAATAATGTATGGGAAAGACGTTGATAAGTCTGAAGTTGATGAAATAGTAGAGTTCATTAATGATGAATTCGGATTTGAAGCTGATATTATTAATGGTGGACAAGAGATATATTCTTATATAATTTCATTAGAATAAAAAATATTGAGGCATTAAAATGCCTCTTTTTTTTTGAAAAAAATATTTAAAACAATCAAATTAGTTTTGTAAATACAAAAATTAATTCATAATGGTATAATATTATCAACAAATGATAGGAAGACAAATATGAATTTAAGAAATGTTCGGGGAATAGGAAAAGTTACACTTGAAAAATTAAATCGTATCAATATTAATGATGTCAATGACATGATTTTTTGCTTTCCTAAAAAATATGAAATTAATTATATTGATAATATTGA
>CAZJAP010000005.1:0-45454 GCA_964544325.1 uncultured Candidatus Izemoplasmatales bacterium
AGCTGATAAAGTTTTGCGTCAAGGCGTTCAAGGCATAACAGAAATTATAGCGATGCCAGGAGTAGTCAACGTTGACTTTGCTGACGTAAAGACTGTAATGAAAGACAAAGGTACTGCATTAATGGGGATCGGTGTTGCAGAAGGCCCTAACAGAGCAATTGAAGCCGCAAGAGAAGCAATTAGATCACCATTACTTGAAACATCAATTAATGGAGCTACAGACGCTATTGTTAATATCACATCAAATTACCAAGCATCTCTTTATGAAATTGATGAAATTATTGCCGAAGTACATAAAGCTTCAACTACAGACATTAATGTCATTTATGGATCAGCTATTAATTCAGATTTAGGTGATGAGTTAGTTGTTACTGTTATTGCTACAGGCTTTTCACAAGATCCAGTATTTAAAGACGATGTTCTACCACCAAAACCATCAAATACTCATGAAAAAGAACAACAAAAAGAAGATGTCGATATTGATATCCCAGATAAAAAACATAATAAATTATTTAAAAAGAACAAGAAAAAAGAAGTTATAGAAAAACAAAAAGCTGAAGAGGAAGAATCTGATGATATTAAAATTCCTTCATGGCTAAAAGATAGATTTAATAAATAAGACTGATTTTTCAGTCTTTTTTGTTTAATTGATTATTGACTTTTCTTCTATATTTAGCTATAATTTATTTAATCTATAATTAAAGGGGGCATGTATTATGACTGTAGAATTAATAGAAAAGGACAAAATTAGAAACTAAATACATCCCAATATTTACAAATTAATCTTTGTTTTTTATAAGGACTATATTTGTAGTCCTTTTTATTTTATTCAAATGGGATGTATAAAAACAAGAAAGAGGTGATTATCATCCCAAATGAGATTAAGCAATCTCTAATGGTTGGTCAAGTAATTAATGTTTTCAAAGACAGATATTTACTTGATTATGAGAAAAAAAGGATTATGGCTGAAGTTAGCGGCCGATTTAAATTTTCTAACTATGCAAAGAGTGATTATCCTACTATTGGTGATTATGTTAATTTTCATACTACCGATGAAACTTTAGGAATAATTGAAAGTATTCAAACGAGAAAAAGCATCTTAGAAAGACTCGGTGTAAGTAATATTGGAGAAAAACAAATTCTTGCGGTTAACATCGATATTTGCTTTATATGTTTATCTTGCAACAAAGATTTTAATTTAAAGAAAGCTTTAAACTTTTTAAACTTGACTTATACCGGTAACTTTGAAACAATTATTCTCCTAACAAAGAAAGACCTAACAAATAACGCAGAACAATATATAGAACAATTAAAAAAAATAACCATAAATAAAATTTTAGCTGTATCTGCTTTTGATTTAGAAGATATGAAAACAATTAAAGAATTGTTAAAAAACAAAACTGCCTGTTTAATAGGTTCAAGTGGGGTTGGAAAGTCGACTATCATTAATAATCTAATTGGTGAAGAACACTTTCTAACTAAAAATATTAGAATAAGTGATGATCAAGGTCGACACACTACTGTTAATAGAGAACTGATTCATCTAGATAACGGAGGAAAAATTATTGATACTCCGGGAATTAGAATCATAACAACATATTTCTCTAATGGTGAAGGGTTTGAAGATATTATTTTATTGAGTGAAGGATGCCGATTTTCTAACTGTAAACACGAAAAAGAACCCGGTTGTATGGTCAAAAAAGCGCTTTATAACGGGGAACTAGATTATGAAAAATATGAACAGTATAAAAAGTCGGAAAAAATATCGAAATATAATCAAAAAAGAGAATTAGAACGAGCAAGAATGTTAGAAAAAAGAATGAAAAAGTGAAAATTTAATTTTCATTTTTTTATTTTTGCAGTACAGTTTTAAGACTATTGATATTTATCTATTATGATTGTATTTTATGAGTAAAAATGATACAATTTTAATAAAAAGGAGGTGTAATTCATGGAAGACTTAATCAAAGAATTTTTACCGGAAAATGAAATACTTGATTTGCTTGTTAATACTACAAACGAAGAAGAACTCAAAGAACAAATTGATGTTTATTATGATTATGAGTTAGCTAAGGTTTTTAAAGACTTAGATTTTGATTTAAGAAAAAAATTCTATCGTGTCCTATCAATAAGAAAATTAACTGAAGTCTTCGAAGAATTAGACCCCGAAGATGCTTTTGAAATTTTAAAAGATACAAGTTTAGAGATTATCGTTAATGTTTTCAAAGAAATGGAAACTGATGATTTAGTTGACATTATTAATGCAATTGAAGATAAAGAAGATAGAATCACTTATTTATCATTGATTGACGTTAATAAAAGGACAATAATTAAAAATCTACTTGATTTTAATGAAAGTTTAGTTGGTTCAATTATGAATAATGATTTTATTTCTATTCCAGCTAATTTCACCATTAAGAATGCAATTAAAAGAGTAGTAAGCTTGGCTCCAGATATCGAGTTTATTCATAATGTATATATTACTGATGAAGCAGGTTATCTTAAAGGCGCTATGTCTTTAAAAGAATTAATAAGTGCTGGTTATGATCAAACACAACTAATGGAAGACTTAATGAGCACAAATCTAATTTTCGTTACACCTTTGACTGACGTTGAAGATGCAATTGAAATCATGAAAAATTATGACTTTTTATTATTGCCTGTAGTTGATAAGAATCAAAAATTAATTGGTATTGTATCTTTTGATGATATTCTTGAAGCTTTAAATGAAGAATCCGATGAGGATTATTCAAGTTTAGCCGGTTTATCTGATGTTGTTATTGATGAAAAAGAAACTGTTTTTTCAACAGTAAAAAAACGTCTTCCTTGGTTAGTGATTTTATTGTTTGTTAACTTAATTACTAGCAGTATAATTATTGGCTTTGAAGATCAATTAAGACTTTTGCCAACTCTAGCCATCTTTATGCCTTTAATTTTAAATATGGCAGGTAATTCAGGAACGCAAAGTTTAGGTATAGTAATAAGACTTTTTGCGACTAATCAATTAGATAAGAGAAAAGCGATTTTAAAACATATCACAAATGAATTTTTTACTGGTCTTATCAATGGTTTAGTAATAGGGGTCGGTCTATTTTTACTTGTTATTATTTTTAATGTCGTTCAAGGACAAGATTTTACCACAGGTTTAAATTTTGCTTTTGTTGTTGCCCTTTCAATTAATATTGCTTTAATTGTCGCAACACTAGCAGGTACTCTTGTTCCATTATTAATCAATTTGTTTAAAATTGATCCCGCTGTTGCATCCGGACCTTTTATAACAACTATAAATGATATATTTAGTCTTTTAATTTACTTTGGTTTAGCTAGTTTATTAATACTAGCTTTAGCTTAAGGGGGGTGACTAATGATGGATGAAGTTCTAGAAAGAAATGATGAATTTAAAAATGAAATATCAGATATTATTCTTGAAAATTTGACTAACACAAATTTAGAAACCCTTTTGCTTGAATATCACTTATATGATATTTCTCAAGTTATTATTAATTTTAATGAAGATGATATAAAACAGTTTTTTTTGAATATTAGTCAAGAGTTTGCAGCTGAAGTTATCGAATATCTTGATGAAGATCAAGCTAAAGTAATAATTGATATAATCGGTGAAGTAGAATCTGCAAAAATAATTCAAGAAATGGATTTGGATGATGCAGTTGACTTGCTAAAATTTCTTAATAAACAAGGGATGAGAATATTAAGGAAAATAGAAGCTAACCGTAGAAGATCTTTATTACAATTAATGCTTTATGATGAAGATGAAATAGGGGCATATTTAACAGACAGTTTCTTAAAAATAAATAATGACATTAACGTTAAAAACGCTATGAAAATTGTTACTACAAAAGCTCATGATGTAGATTATATTTCGATAATATATGTTATTGATAAAAATAACTGTTTAGAAGGATACATTAAACTTAAAGATCTTATTGTTGCTAGAGGAGATGAACAAATTTCAGATATTGCTAAAACTAGGTTTCCTAAAGTCTATCCAAACGATGATAAAGAGTATGTAGCTTCTTTAATGCAAGAGACATCTGAATCGTCAATTCCGGTAATCGATGAAGATGGACATCTTGAAGGAATTGTAACCCATGATGATTTAATGGACATTATTTCACTTGCCAAAGAAGAAGACTATACAAAGTTTGCTGGTTTAGGCGAAGTGGAGATTAATTTAAATGCAAATACACTTAAGAAATCAGTAAAATCACGCTTACCATGGCTTTCTATCCTTTTGGGTTTAAGTATGATTACTTCAATAATCTTATCGATTTTTGAGAATTTCTTATCGGGACCTAATGGCTCAACTTTATTATTATCTAGACTTGCTGTTTATATGCCATTAATATTGGCAATGGCTGGTAATACTGGAACACAAAGTCTGGCTGTAATGATTCGTTACTTATCTACAAATCAAGAATTAGAAAAAGCAAAAATCAAAAAACATCTTTTAAGAGAATTAAAAACAGGTATTGTTCAAGGAATAATAATCGCTGTTTTAATATTTTTAATGATAAACATAACGTTTTATATAGTAAATAATAGTTTCGAATCAAGAAACATAATCTATTCTTTAGTTGTTGCATTTTCGGTGTTACTTGCGCTCTTTATATCAACATCACTTGGCGCAATTATTCCTTTGGTTATGAACAAACTAAAAATAGACCCAGCAGTTGCATCTGGTCCGTTTATTACTACAATTTCAGATATCGTCACATTATCAATATATTATTCAATAAGTTTGGCAATACTTTTGCCAGTATTTCAATAGGAGGACATAAAAATGAATTTAACAGGGAAACAAAAGGCTAAGTTAAGACGTTTAGCAAATGAAAAACAAGTAATGTTTCAAATAGGTCAACAAGGATTAACTGAAGCTGTAAAAGCGAATATACTAGAAAATCTTGCAAAGCATGAAGTAGGAAGAATATCTATCCTTAAAAGTTGTCCAGATGATATTAATGAGATTATTATTAAACTTGGAGAAGTAGGCATTTACGTAGTTTATAAAATCGGTAGAGTTCTTTTACTTTATAAAGAAAACCTTGAACTTAAGAATAGGATTATTTTATAATGAAGATTTTGTTAACTAATGATGACGGTTATAACTCTGAAGGAATAACCATTTTACTTAAGGAACTACAAAATTATGGTGAATGTTTACTAGTTGCACCTCATCATCATATGTCTGGAGCTTCAGTTTCCAGAGTCTTTTGGAATAAAGTCAAGGTACATAAACATGAAGAAAATGTTTACTCAATCGAAGGTACGCCAGCCGATAGTGTTTCTTTAGCTCTACATGGCTTGAACTTTCGACCTGATGTAGTTATTTCTGGCATTAATAATGGTTTAAATGTTGGAGCGGATACTGTTTACTCTGGAACCGTTGGCGCATGCATGGAAGCTTTAAAAGCTAGAATTCCAGCAATTGCATTATCGGTTGATTTTGACCATTTCAAACAAGTTAAAAAGGATTTAAAGAAAGTTTTAGATTTTATTTTTGATAATAACTTAACCTCAGATAAATATTTGTTAAATGTCAATTTTATTTCTCGTGAATTCAATAAATCCAAGGGAATAATGATTACGGATTTAGGTTTTAGACCTACTGAACACTATTATGTGTCAGATGGTGATCATTATCTGACAAAAAGAAATTTTTCCTCATTTAATTTCGAACCGGAAACAGATCTTTTTGCAGTCAATAACGGTTATATCTCAATAACCCCGCTTAAATTTGCTAATCAAACTGAATTGGGATTAAAAGAATTAAGAAAAAAGGTGAGTGAGATTGACAAAAAATAGTTTAGTTTTCTTATTAATTTATTTTTTAAACTTAGCCATAGTGATTATTCTAATTGCATTTGTAATTGAATCCACATTAATTAAAATTCTATTAGGAATTTACTTAATGGTATTTTCTGCAGTTTTTTCATTTATCTGTAGAAGAAAGGAAAAGTGAAAAAATATGATAAATACTAATATTATTCCTGATTTAATAAAAGAAACTTCACCTAATGTAATTGTTGCCGCCACTAAATATGGAGATAAAAATGACATAAAAAATCTTTTTGATTTAGGGATCAAGAATTTTGGTGAAAACCGGGTAAAGGCTTTTCTTGAAAAATATGAACAGTTAAAAGATTTAAACATTAATTGGCATTTTATCGGACATTTACAATCAAAAAAAGTAAAAACAGTCATTAATAATATTGATTATCTTCATTCATTAGATAGAATGTCATTAGTAGAAGAAATTCAAAAATATCGGAACCAACCGTTAAAATGCTTTATTGAAGTTAATATCGCATCTGAAATCAGTAAATATGGCTTGAAAACTGAAGAAGTTATATCTTTTTATCAAAAAGTAAAAAACTATGATAAAATAAAGGTAATAGGTTTAATGGGTATGGCTTCCTTGACTGATGATGAGCAATTAATTGAATCGCAATTTAAAAAATTAGTTGAGTTAAAAAAAGAGATTAATCAAAAGTTTAATGCTGATATTCAATTTTTATCTATGGGAATGACAAATGATTATAAAATTGCTTTGAGATTAGGTGCAACTCACTTAAGATTAGGATCAATTTTATTTAAGAAAGAGGAGTAAACAATGGGATTATTTAGTAAAAACAAGATAACTCCTACAAATGTTGATTTTGAAGACGTAACATTTGTAAAAGTTAACGATAATAAAGATGTCTATAAATATGCAGAAATAATTATGCATAGAATGCCAATAGTATTAAACTTTACTGATTGTTTAATATCAGAAGCTAATGAAGTGTTAATGTTTTTAACAGGTGTTTTATATGCATGTGATGGTGAAATAGTAAAGATTCAAGATAAAATCTATCTTATGGCTCAAAAGAGTGATTTATTAGGTCCTACATTAACCAAATTCATCAATAGTTATAAGAAGCAATAAGAGTAATTATGCTATTATTTTTAACTATTGCTTATTATGTCTTATCGACATATTTTTACATAATGATAATTTACATTCTCTTGAGCTGGACATCAATTAGAAATAGTCGTTTCTATTATTTGTTAGAAAAGATAGTTAACCCTTATCTTCAGATTTTTCGGGGTTGGCTTGTAATCGGAAGCATAGATTTAACACCAATGATTGGATTACTGCTTTACCAATTCTTGTTAAGTATTGTTGCTAGAGCAATATAAATATTAAACACTTGATAAATATTACTAAAAAGTGTATAATCTTATAAGATAATCGATGATTAGGACAAGGTTATAAAAAATCTTTAAAGATAGAGAGCTTGCGTATTTGGTGGAAGCAAGCAAGGATATTTATAACTATCACCTAAGAGAGAATTGCTGAAAAAAGTAAGCAATTACGTAAGTAAGGCGTTAACTACTCAATAAGCGTCAGCGTTTTTTACGCTGGAACTAAGGTGGCACCGCGATAATACGTCCTTAATTATTTTTTAATTAAGGATTTTTTTATTTTTAAAGGGAGAGATTAAGATGGAAAAGAAGAATTTCAAAGATAGTTTATTAATGCCAAAAACAGATTTTCCGATGAGAGGAAATCTTGGTAATAATGAACCTAATATTCAAGCAAAATGGGAAGAAATGGATCTTTATAATAAATTATTAGAAAAAAATAAAGATTGTCCTTCCTATATACTTCATGATGGACCGCCATATGCGAACGGTTCTATTCATGCTGGGCATGCTTTAAACAAAATATTAAAGGATTTTGTTCTCAGATATAAGAATATGTCTGGATTTAAAGCGCCATACTTGCCTGGATGGGATACACATGGTTTACCAATTGAAAACGCTCTATCTAAAAGCAAGAAAGTTAATCGTAAAGAGATGGAACTTTCTGATTTTAGAGAATTATGTGCTAAATATGCACTTGAACAAGTTGATACTCAAAGAAACCAATTCAAACGATTGGGTATTTTAGGTGAATGGGATAAACCATATATCACTTTAAACAAAGAATATGAAGCTTCTCAAGTTAGAGTTTTCTCTGAAATGGTAAAAAAAGGTTTGATTTATAAAGGATTGAAACCTGTTTATTGGTCACCTTCTTCAGAAACAGCATTAGCCGAAGCGGAAATTGAATATCATGATATTATTTCTCCATCAATTTATGTAGCAATGCCTGTGGTGGATTCTTTAAACAAACTCCCAAAGAATACGTTCTTTTTAATTTGGACAACTACACCATGGACAATACCTGCCAATCTAGCAATTGCAGTTGGCTCAGATATAGAATATATCGTTGTTAAATACAAAAATAATAATTATGTTGTAAGTAAAGAACTACTTCCAAAACTAACTGATTTATTAGGATGGCAAAATGCTACTCCAGTCCAAAATGTTTTCGGATGGGAATTAGAAGGAATGACTTATAAACATCCTCTATATGAACGTGTATCACCACTAATCATATCTGATCACGTAACTGTTGAAGATGGTTCTGGATTAGTGCATATAGCTCCTGGACATGGTGAGGAAGACTTCGTCGTTGGACAAAAATATAATTTAGACGTCTATTGTCCAGTTGATTCAAGAGGTATAATGACTGAAGAAGCTGGAGAAAGATTTGCTGGCTTATATGTTGACGATTGTAATGAAGAAGTAATAAAAGCGTTATTCGAAGGCGGTTTCTTGTTAGGAAGATTTGATTTTTCTCACTCTTACCCACATGATTGGCGTACAAATAAACCAGTAATTTTTAGAGCTACATCACAATGGTTTGCTTCGATTGAAAAATTAAAAGATGAAATCCTTAGAGAAATTCAAACAATTAAGTGGTATCCTTCATGGGGCGATGTCAGACTAAGTAATATGATTAAAGATCGTGGCAGTTGGTGTATTTCAAGACAAAGAACTTGGGGTGTTCCAATTCCTGCGTTTTATACAGAAAAAGATACTGCTATATTAGATCCTGAAGTAATAGAACATGTAGCAAACATCTTTGAAAAAGAAGGTTCTAATGCTTGGTTTATCAAAGAAGCTTTAGAACTACTTCCTGAAGGCTATACACATCCAGATTCTCCGAATGGTATATTTAGAAAAGAAACTGATATCATGGATGTTTGGTTTGATTCAGGAACGTCACATCATGGAGCTATGAAAGATATTGGTTGGGGTTATCCCGCTGACCTTTATATTGAAGGTAGCGATCAATACCGAGGCTGGTTTAATTCTAGTTTAATTACCGGTGTTGCCACTGAAGGTAAGTCTCCATACAAAACTTTAGTTTCACACGGATTTGTCCTTGATGGTGACGGAAGAAAAATGTCAAAATCTGAAGGTAATGTAGTTGATCCTAATAAGATTGCTAACAGTATGGGTTCTGATATATTCCGTTTGTGGACCGCTTCAGTTGATTATCAAGCGGATGTTAGATTATCCGATAATCTAATCAAACAAGTTTCAGAATCATACCGTAAAATTAGAAATACTATCAAATTCTTATTAGGTAATGTTTTTGACTATGAAAATGAAACAAATAAAGTTGAATTTGATAAATTAAATGATATCGACAGATACGTTTTAATTAAAAATAACAATTTAATAAAAGAAGTAACAGATGCTTATGAAGATTTTAAGTTTGATGTGGTATACCGTAAAATCAATAACTATGTTAACTTTATTTCTTCATTCTATTTGGACTTTGCTAAAGATATTCTTTATATTGAAAAAGCTGATTCCTTGGAAAGAAGAAGCATCCAAACTGTTATATACAAAATATTAGATACTTTGCTTAGACTTTTAACACCAATCTTACCGCACACAATGTCTGAGGCTTATTCATATTTACCAAACAAAACTGAAGAAGATGTTTATCTGCTTAATATGCCTAAATATGAAAACTTTGATAATAAATTAGAAGAAACATTTGATGAGTTTATGGATTTACGAGAAGATGTTTTAAAAGCTTTAGAAAACGCCAGAAATGAAAAAGTAATCGGCAAAAGTTTAAATGCTCATGTAGTTATCTATCCTAAAGCTAAAATTGAAAATGTTTTAAATAAAGTCAATATTAATTTAGCGCAAGTATTCATTGTTTCTAAATTTGAAATTGCTAAAGATGGATTCGGTGCATATAAAGGTCAAGACGTCTCTATTGATGTCTTTAAGGCTGATGGTCATACTTGCGAAAGATGTTGGCAAGTTGTTCCTAAAGTTGATGAAGACGGTCTATGTGATCGTTGCCAAAATGTTATAGAAAAATAAGCTGATTTTTCAGCTTATTTAGTCTTTTTATGTTATTATAAAGATATATTTTAGATTATTTATTGGAGGAAAATATGGAAATTAATAAATTGATTGATCATACTTATTTGAAAGCTTTTGGTACTAAAAAAGAAATAGACCAATTGTTAAAAGAAGCTAAGGAGTATAATTTTAAAAGTGTTTGTGTAAATCCGACACATGTTAAATATGCAAGTGAAAGTCTAGCGGGAACCGAAGTTTTGACATGCACGGTTATTGGCTTTCCTTTAGGGGCTAATACTATCGAAACAAAAGTTTTTGAAACTTTAAATGCTATTAGCAATGGTGCTGATGAAATTGATATGGTTATGAATATTGGCAAGTTCAAAGAAAAAGATTATGACTATATCGAGGATGAAATTAATCAAATCGCGAAAGCTTGTATGGGAAAAACCTTAAAAGTTATCGTTGAAATTTGTTACCTAAATGATGAAGAAATTAAAAAAGTTAGCGAAATAGTTGGGAAAACTAATGCTCAATTTATAAAAACTTCAACTGGTTTCGGTACATCTGGAGCTACTAAAGAAGCGGTAAAAATCATGAAAGATAATGTTAACGGCAAGGAAGTTAAAGCTGCTGGTGGAGTCAGAACTAAACAAGATTTAGATGATATGGTTGAAGCAGGAGCTACTAGAATTGGTACTTCTAATGGAGTAAGCTTAATGAATAATAAAGAAGGACAAGGATATTAATGTCTACTCTACAAGAACAAATTTTTTCTGAATCCAAGCATCTTATTAAAAGATTCAGTATAGTTAGATTTTTCTTCTATTTTGGAATAACCGTCGCTTTAACATTAGTTATTTTCTATTTTGCTGAATTATTGGATCCATATACTATAGGGATTGTCTTATTTTTAGCAGTAATTTATAGTTTATTAAGAGATTTTATTATTGCTCGATTTTCCTATAAATTGATGAATCAATTTTATCTACATCTTTTGAGAAAAGAACCTAATATTGATCTTTATATACCTGTTTTAGAAAAGAACTTTCAAGGATATTTTTTAAAGAAAACAGCAATCTATTTTAAGGATGACAAAATGTATCTAGAAGCCTTTAATCAACCAAGAGGCAAAAAAAGTATTCAACAAAGCATCACTATCAATTACGGTAAAGATTTTCTAATTACTTTAAGCTATACGGATAAAACAAGAAAAACTCAACTTTACCAAGGGACGCTTATGCAAACTGCCTATAGTTTTGCCATTGTAAACATCCCTGAAGTTACAGATAAAATAAATAAAAGAATAAAAGGAGAGAAATAATGTCTACACCTCATATTAATGCAAAAAAAGAAGAAATAGCGAAAGTAGTGCTTATGCCAGGGGACCCCTTGCGTGCTAAATATATCGCAGATACTTTTCTAGAAAATGTTCAGCAATTTAATTCAGTAAGAAATATGTTTGGTTTTACCGGAACATATAAAGGAAGAAAAATTTCCGTAATGGGTTCGGGAATGGGAATGCCTTCAATCGGTATTTATTCATATGAACTATATAAGTTTTTCGATGTTGAAACAATAATTAGAATCGGTTCATGTGGAGCTTATACAGAAAAATTAAACCTCTATGATACAATTTTGGTTAAAGATGCCTATTCAGAATCTAGTTTCGCATATACACAAGGCAAATGTGAAAAAGATCAGTTAGATGCTTCTAAAACTGTAAATGAGAAGTTAGCTAAAATAGCCAAAGATTTAAATATACCTCTTGTAGAAGGAACGATTCATTCAAGTGACGTTTTTTATCGTGAATATCCAGAAGAAGTATTAAGACTGGCTCAAGAAAAAAATTTATTGGGTGTAGAAATGGAATCTTTTGCTTTGTTCCATAACGCTAATGTTTTAGGTAAGAATGCAGCTTGTTTACTAACTGTATCAGATTCTTTAGTAACCTCTGAATCGACAACTGCCGAAGAAAGACAAACAGCTTTTACCAATATGATGAAAATAGCTTTAGAAATGGCAGAATAAAAAGGTTTGATTAAACCTTTTTTTTGAGGTGAACAATATGAGAATAGTTAAGCGTGATATACCAGGAATAAATCTATATTATCTTCCAATTGAGAAATTCAAGACAATTGAAGTTTTTTTTGTTTTTACAAATAAGATGGATCCAGAAAGATTTAACGAAAGAAATATGCTGATGGACATTCTAGGAGAACAAACAAAAAAATATTCAACTCCTGAAAAATTAAAAATGGCTTGTGATAATCTCTATGGTTTATCTAAACTTAATTATTATCATTTTGAAGGCAATCTGGATATTTCAATGTTTGTTGCTAGTGTGGTAAATGATAAATATTTGGATGAAAATATATTCTCCGATAGTTTTGACTTATTAATGGAGATTATTTACAATCCTAAGATGTATTTAGATCATATCCCTAAGACTAGCGTTAAAGAAAGAATTTCTCAAGCAAAAGCGTTGCTGTTATCACAAAAACAAAACAAGAACGCTTACGCATATTATCAGTTCATGCAAAATTATACTGATAATAATCAGGATCATTTCGCATTTTTCCCTATGGAGAAATATTTATCTAAAGTGAATCATTTAAGTTTAACAGAAACGTATCATAAAATGATAAATGACGATAACTTAGAAATTTTTATCGGTGGCGATTTTTCTTTTAAAGAAATGGATGAATTGATTAAACCTAAATTAGCTAAAATAATGAAAAATAACAGCTTGAACTTACAGTTTAACCCAAAGTTTAATCCACGTTCAAAGATAAATAAGGTTGTGGAAAAGACTTCTACTGGTCAAACTCGTATTTTTATTGGTTATGATTTGAATTTTATCTATAATCAAAAGAATAGTTTGTCGATGAGTTTATTTAACGAAATTTTTGGTGGTTTTGAAAACTCTAAATTATTTAAGAATATTAGAGAAAAACTTAACCTTTCTTACTATGTTTACTCTCACTATAGCCCTGGTAATTCGCTTTTTTACGTTAATTTAGAAACTTCTAAAGAAAATACGGAACAAGCTTTGAAAGAAGTGGAAAAGCAACTTGAAGAGTGTAAAAACGGTCTTTTTGATGATGCATTGTTTATTCAAGCCAAGAACAACTTGATTAATCGTTTGGAAACAGCTGTAGATTCTCAGTCTAAATTATTGCTTTATAATATTTTTTCTTATCTTAGGCACTCAAAAAGTTTTGATTTAGAAGATACAAAAGAGATAATCGCAAAAATTACCAAAGAAGATCTTATTGGTTTAATTAAACAAATTAATGTAGATACAATCTATATTTATACAAGTGGTGGTAAATAATGGAAAAGAAATATATTTTAATGGATGAAATAATATATGAAACGAGATTATCTAACGGTCTTATGGTATTTATCCATCCTAAACCACAATTTATTCAGACTTTTGCCTCTTTACATGTAAATTTCGGCGGTCGAGATTATCAATATAAAATTGATGGATTAGACTATACCTTGCCTAAAGGTACGGCACATTTTCTTGAACACATGTTGTTTGAAAATAATGGGAATTTACTAAGTGAAAAATTTATATTAAACAACGCTGACATTAATGCTTTTACAGCTAGAAGATTAACTTCTTATTACTTTTCAACAAAAAATAACTTTACACAGCTATTATTACATTTACTCGATAACTTTGTCGATTATGATTTTTCTGAAAAATCAATTAAAAAAGAAGCGAATATTATCGCTCAAGAACTTTCGATGAATGATGATTCCCATGCAGTCAAGGCCTATAAATCTCTTTTGAGAATGATGTATGATAACGGGCAAATTTATCAAGATATTGGTGGAAACAAATCATCAATCAAACTTATTGATAAGCATGTCTTAAAACAAGCAACGAATCATTTCTATCATCCTCATAACATGAGGTTGTTGATTACGGGAAACGTTAATCCCGAAAAGATAATTGAAGAGTTAGAAAAACATCCTTTTACTCTTAAAAATTGGCCGAATTTTAACAATATAGAAAGAAATATCGATACTGTTGGTAAAAACATACACATAAAAAGAAAAGTGGTTAAATCACTAGATACAAATATTGTTGAAATAGGTGTTAAAGTACCGGATTATTTATTTCAAAATGATCCCCAAAAACATTTTCTTTTGACTGATCCATTTGTAGAAATGGCTTTTAATCCTTCTTCAAAATTATATAAAGTACTGAAAAAGAAAAAACTATATAATCAAAGTTTGTCTATCAGTCCTGTATTTGATGGAGATTATAGTTTTTTCAATATTTCAATCGAAACAAATCGTTCAAAGTTATTTATCAATACAATAAAAGATTTGTTAGAAGAAATACCAAATATTAAATTTTCTGATAAAATATTTAAAGCTTTTCATCGTGCTGAAATTGGTAGAACTATTAAAAGTTTTGATGATGTTAAAGAATCTCATTCGATTATCGAAACTTTACTTCTTAGCGATGTTAATGTTCAAGATTACTTTTCTATGAAAAAAGAAATTACCCTAGATGACTTTATTCCATATCAAAAAATCTTTGCAAAAGAAAACATATATATCGTTGAGTATCACAAAGGCACTTAACAACAATATCTTTTAATGTTATAATTAACTTAAGTTGGTGATAAAATGATTATTAGAGATGCAAAATTCATAACTTCAGCTGTTAAGAAAAGTGATTATCCCAATGATAATTTACCACAGGTAGTATTTGCTGGTAGGTCAAATGTTGGAAAATCATCTTTTATAAATTCACTGCTTAATATCAAAAATATTGCTAGGGTTAGTCAAACTCCTGGTAAAACTCGTTTAATTAATTTTTTTCTTATCAACAATATTTTTTATCTAGTTGATATTCCCGGGTATGGATATGCTAATGTATCAAAAACCGAAATATTGAAATTTGCAGAAATGATTGATGAATATTTACAAAACCCTTTAATTAAACTAGGTGTTTTACTTCTAGATATTAGAAGAGTACCAAATGAAGACGATCTATTGATGTACAATTATTTTAAATCTATGGGATTAGAAGTTTTGTTAGTCCTAACAAAAGCAGATAAATTATCAAACAACCAAAAAATCAATCAAAGAAATTTAATTAAATCAAGATTTCAAGATAACACGAAAACAAGAATCATTACTTATTCAACGAAAACAAAAGAAAACCACGAAGAAATATGGAATATAATAAATGAGGTAGTTGAAAAATAATATGAGTAATAAAATATATGATGATTTAGCACATCACTATGATTTCTTAATCGCAAAAGATATTGAAAACTTACGTTTTCCTTATTCAGAGTACTCTTTAGTTCAAGAAATTATCGCTGAATATATCCTTGAGAAACCTTCAATTGATAAAATTAAAATCTTAGATATCGGAATAGGAACTGCATCTATTTATGAAAGACTAATCCCAGAAAGATTGGACATTACAGGAATTGATAATTCAGAACCAATGTTAGAAATAGCTAAATTAAGAGTTCCTGATGCAAAACTTTTTAATTTTAATCTCAAAAAAGGTTTACCAGAAGAAGTCAAGAAAGAATTTTATGATTTTATTATTGTTAACTATGTTTTTAAAGATTTTGATTTTGAATTCATTCTTTATTTCATTGATCTATTTCGTAAACAATTAGCACCATTTGGAAAATTATTAATTGGTGACATTATGTTTTTTAGTCAAATCAATAAAATAAAGTTCTTACATGATTATCCTGAAAATGAGAAGTTTGATATTAATTTCCATGTATATGAAGAAATATTGGAGCGCCTTGATGATAACTTTGATTTGAGTTATATGGAAATCAATCAATACACAGGAATTATAATAGTTGAGAAATTATACCAAAACTCTTTACAATATGAAGAAACTTTGGTAAAATTAACTTCAAATACTGAGAAGTGGAAGAGTACAAAACCAGAGAAAAAAAGCGAGTAAACTAATTTGGTGAGAAAGTTTACCTCAGAGGATTTTGGAAGGTAGCCATGGAGTTGGTTAGATGAAATAGTAGTAGTTTAACCCGTTAATCTGCGTTAAAGATATAAGAGTGCTAGATTTTAATTCTAGAACAAAGGTGGTACCACGGAATAATTCGTCCTTTTTTAAGGACGTTTTTTTATTTTTTAAGATTATCTGAAATGAGATGAATAAGATGAAAGAAAGTTATATCAAGAAGATGCGTCAATTAGTTGGAAATGAATATTTAATGCTAAACGCTACTGCAGTTGTTATTGTGAATGAGAACAATGAAGTATTATTACAAAAACGCACTGACAATAATTTATGGGGATTGCCTGGAGGATTACTTGAACTTAGAGAAAGTATCTCTTTAGGAGCGTTAAGAGAAGTTAAAGAAGAAACTAACCTTGATGTTAAATTAACAAAATTTATTGGTATCTTTAACAATCCTTTTATGAGATGGCGTGAGCATGATTATGCCCAAGTAACTTCATTTGCTTTTCTAGCCGAAATCATCGGAGGGGAATTAAAAGTAAATGACCATGAATCTACTGAATTAGCATATTTCTCTTATGAAATGCTCCCTAGTCTTCATTCTATGGATACAATCCAAATTATAGACGCATATTATAAAAACAAATTTAATCAAATAGAAGGTGAAAGTTATGATGGATAAAAAATATAATCCTACGCAAGTAGAAGCTGGCAAATATGATTTTTGGTTAGAAAACAAACTTTTTTCTAGCGGTGACATGAGTAAAAAACCATTTACAATTGTTATTCCACCACCAAATGTTACTGGTAAGTTGCATTTAGGGCATACTTGGGATAATACATTGCAAGATATGATCATCAGACGCAAGAGGATGCAAGGATATGATGCTCTTTATTTGCCGGGAATGGATCATGCTGGAATAGCAACTCAAGCTAAAGTAGATGCTTTACTTAAAAATCAAGGAATTAATCGATACGAGCTTGGCCGAGAAGAATACTTAAAAGTAGCTTGGAAATGGAAAGACGATTATTCCAACTTTATTAGAGAGCAATGGAAAACAATGGGGCTTTCTCTTGATTACTCAAAAGAAAGATTTACTCTTGATGAAGGTTTATCAAAAGCAGTTAACAAAGTTTTTATCGACCTATATAATAAGGGTTATATCTATCGTGGTGAAAGAATCATTAACTGGGATGTTGAAGCAAAAACTGCACTTTCAAATATAGAAATAGAACATTTTGAAACAGATGGTGCCTTATATTATATTACATATCCTTTTTCAGAAGGTAGTGGCGGAGTAACTGTAGCTACAACCAGACCTGAGACAATGTTCGGTGATAGTGCTATAATGGTACATCCTGAAGATAAAAGATTTTTAAAGCTTCATGGAAAAGAAGTATATATTCCTACAACTAAAACCAAAATTAAAATAATTACCGATAAATATGTTGATATGGAATTTGGAACAGGGATAGTTAAAGTTACACCTGCCCATGATCCTAATGATTTTTTAGTGGGTAAAAGACATAATTTAGATATGCCGCTTTGTATGAACGAAGATGGAACAATGAACGAACTAGCTTTTAAATATTCTGGAATGGATCGCTTTGATTGTCGTAAAGCCGTTATTGAAGACTTAAAAGAATTAGGTTTATTACAAAAGATAGATAAAATCAAACACAATGTTGGTCACAGCGAAAGGACTAATGTTATTGTTGAGCCTAGATTGTCAAAACAATGGTTTGTGAAAATGGATGAGTTGGCAAAAAATGCTTTGGTAAAATCCACAGTTGATTTTGTTCCAGAAAGATTTTCTAAAATTTTCCATAATTGGATGGAAAGTATTGAAGATTGGTGTATTTCTAGACAATTATGGTGGGGACACAGAATTCCGGTTTGGTATAAAGACGAAGAAATTTATGTAGGTGAAGACTCACCTGCTGGAGAAGGTTGGATTCAGGATACAGATGTATTAGATACCTGGTTTTCTTCTGCACTATGGCCTTTTTCAACTTTAGGATGGCCAGACAAAACATTAGATTTTGAACGTTACTATCCAAATGATGTAATGGTAACTGGTTATGACATCATTTTCTTTTGGGTAGCGAGAATGATCTTTCAAGCGCTTGAGTTTACAAACGAATCACCATTTAAAGAGTGTTTAATACATGGTCTTATTCGTGATAAAGACGGTAGAAAAATGTCAAAATCTCTTGGTAATGGTGTTGATCCTATTGAAGTTGTTGAAAAATATGGAGCTGACTCTTTAAGATATTTTATTACCACAAATTCCAGCCCAGGGCAAGATTTACGTTATGAAGAAGAAAAAGTATTATCAAGTTGGAATTATATCAACAAAATCTGGAACATAAGCCGTTATACGATAATGAATTCTGAAAGCATTCTTGGCAAGGAAATTGTTCTTGATGAGACTAAGTTCACTTTCCCAGATAAATGGATTATGACAAAGTTAAATCTATTGATTGATCAAGTTGATCATTTCTTTGACAGTTATGAATTTGGCGAAGCAGCTAGATTAATATATAATTTTACTTGGAATGATTTTGCATCTTGGTATGTTGAAATGGCTAAATTATCTGATTCAGACACAACGAAATCAATATTGGTTTATGTTTTGACAAATATAATCAAATTATTACACCCTTATATGCCTTTTGTAACAGAAGAAATTTTCCAAATGCTTAAAACTAAGGATAAATCTATCATGATTAGTTCTTGGCCAATGAATAATAAAATGATTTTTGAAGATACTCAAGAAAAAGATTGGTTCTTTGAGCTAATTAAAGGAATCAGGACCATTAGAAATGATCATCAAGTATCTTGGTCAAAACCAATTGATCTTTATCTACAAACTTCCAAAGAAAATATCGTTTTCTTAAATGATAATGATCAATATATCAAAAAATTCTTAAATCCTGGAAAGCTAGTTATAGCTGAGAATATTGATAGAATCGAGAATGCTTTTTCATTGATTTTAGCTGAAGTTCAAGTATTTATACCGCTTGGATCTTTAGTTGATGTCGATGATGAAATTAAGAAGTTAAAAGAACAGTTAATAACTTTAGAAAATGAAATTAATCGTTGTCATAAGATGCTATCAAATCCAGGTTTTGTAAATAAAGCTCCACAAGCAAAGATTGATGAAGAAAAATTAAAACTAACAAAATACCAAGAAAATAAAAAAGAAGTTGAAAATCGATTGAAGGAGCTTAAATAGCAAATGTTTAATACAGTAGAACAAGCTCAGAATTGGATTGAAAATATTAAACGATTCGGTTCTAAGCTTGACCTTAAAAGGATGGAAAGAGTTGTTGAGATTCTTGGACACCCTGAAAAAGAGTTTAAAAGCATTCATGTAGGTGGTACAAACGGCAAAGGTTCAACTTCAACTTACTTAAAAAAAATACTAAGTCAAGCAGGTTATAAAGTTGGAATTTATACTTCACCATATGTTGTTAAATTTAATGAACGTATTGGCATAAATGATGAATACATATCTGATGAAGATTTAGTTTATTATGCTAATTGTTTATATCCAATCACAGAAAGTATGCTTGAAGAAGATGAAACGGTAACTTTTTTTGAAGTTTTAACCTTAATGGCATTCTTATATTTTCGTGATAAAAAGGTTGACTATGCCATCATTGAAGTTGGTTTAGGCGGATTATTGGATGCTACAAATGTAATTACTCCTGAGATATCTGTGATTACAAACATTTCTTATGACCATATGAAACAATTGGGCAATACTTTAGAATCAATAGCTTTGAATAAATTAGGCATTGTTAAAGACAATGTTCCTTTAGTTACAGCAATTGAAAATATAAATCTATTTCCGTTATTTTCTGAAGTTACCGCTAAACATAATAGTAGACTTAAAATAGTGAATTTTGATTTTGTAACAAATGTCAATGTTAAAGAAAAAACAACTTTCAATTATCGCGAAAGCGAATACACATTAAATTTAACAGGATTTCATCAGGTTAAAAATGCTTGTTTAGCAATTGAAGTTATTAGGCTTTTAAGAGTTATTAATAATATACAAATTAGTGAAAATGATATTAAAGAAGGTTTAGAAAAGGCTTTTTGGCCAGGTAGATTCGAAATCTTTGATAAAATAGTTATTGATGGGGCGCATAATATAGGTGGTATTCAAGCACTTATTAAAAGTGCTAAATCAATATTTGCCGGTAAATATATTAAATGTTTATTTTCCGTTATGCGTGATAAAGAACACAAAAAAATGATTGAAGAGTTAGATAATTTTTGTGATGAGTTATATTTCACGGAATTTGAATACCAAAGAAGAGCGGATGCAGAAGAGTTATTTGAAGAATCAAGTCACTATCACAAATCTTTTCATAAAGACTATAAGGAAATATTTCATAAATTAAAAGACTTGAAAGATAATGAGGTTTTAATAATTACAGGTTCGCTTTATTTTATATCTGAGATTAGAAAACTATTAGTTAAATAAAAGAAAATATCACCCGAGTAAGTATTATTTATTCGGGTGATAAAAATGTATATGATTAAAGATATGCCAAAAATTGAAAGACCGAGAGAGAGATTACTTTATTTTGGTCAAGAATCCCTTTCAACTTATGAACTGATTGCAATACTCTTAAGAGTTGGATCTCAAGGACAGTCTGTAATTGAGTTAGCTAAAGATTTAGTTAATAATCTAAATGATTTGTCTGATTTAAAGGGAATGACGGTAGAAGAGTTAAGTTCTTATAAGGGAATTGGTAAAACTAAAGCTATAACACTTATAGCCGCAATTGAGTTGGGAACTAGGGTATTAAATTCTAAAAAAGAAGGTATTCAAATTTCTTCGCCTGAAAATGTATATGAATTATTAAAATACGAGTTAAGCGATCTTAAACAAGAGGTTCTTATGGTTTTATTTCTTGATTTAAAAAGCAATTTAATCGCTAAAAAAATTGTTTTTAAAGGAAGTCTTAACCAAAGTTTAGTACACCCAAGAGAAGTATTCAAATATGCAGTAAAATATTCCGCTTTTCAAATAATCTTAGTTCATAATCATCCTTCAGGCGATCCTAATCCATCTAATCAAGATATAGAAGTTACAAAAGCTTTTGAGGAAGCGGGAAAACTTTTACAAATTAATGTATTAGATCATATAATTATCGGTAAAAAAGCTTACTTATCAATTATGGATTACAAACAAAAAAATAAAAGGCATCATTTATAATGATTGCCTTTTTTAATTTATTTATTAAAAAAACTTAAAACATCTTGATAAACTTCTTCTTTATTAAGTTCGTTTAAAACTTCATGTCTAGCTTCGGGATATATTTTAAAATTAACATCTTTATAACCAATAGTTTTCATTTTGTTTACAAGTATTTTTATTTGTTCACCATAGTTAGATAAAGCATCATGACCGCCGGATATAAACATATGAGGTAAGTCAAAGTTGCCCGATTCAAGATTTTTCGTATTGCAAACAAATTTAATCCAAGCAAACATATCTAAATTAGCGCTTACTGTAAATGGTTGGCCACACATTTTTGAATTATGGTAATATTGTTGAATAATTTCATCTCTAGTTAACCACTCTTCATTAATGCCGGAAATAATTTTATCTTTTCTCATCTTTTTTTGATTTGAATCTATTGCCATATCTTGAATAAGCTTTGAAACGTATTTTGGCCCTTTGAAAAATTTAACGACTTTAGTTAAAAATGTACCTGAAGCGATTAACATTTTTGGTGGGTATGCAGTACCGGATAAAACAGCTTTTTTATAAAAATTAGGGAAATCAATAATAAGTTTTCTTGCTAGAAAAGAACCCATTGAATGCCCAAGAATATAATAATCATTTTCCGGGTAATTTTTTTCAATGTATTCTTTAACCAAAACTACAGACTCATAAGCTAATAAATCTCCGTTTTTATCAGCAAAATGTACATAATCATAATTATCAGTTGATAAACCATGTCCAATAATGTCACAACCAATTACTAAATAACCTTCTTTTGCTAAAAATTCTGAGAACATACCATATCTAGCGAAATGTTCAGAAGCTCCATGGATTATTTGAACTACAGCTTTTACTTCCTTTTCCGGTTTGTATTCGTAAACATGAATAGAATTGCCTTGATAGTCTTTAAGTGAGAATTGTTTCACAAGATAACCTCCTAAATTTAAATATCTAAATTTATTATATCATTATACATTTAAATTTTAAATACGATTTGATATAATAAACAAGGAGGTTAACATGAAGAAATATATTTTGGCAATAGATCAAGGAACAACTTCCTCAAGAGTTATAATTTTTGATGAAGATGGTAAAATAGTTAACTATCATCAAAAAGAATTTAAACAATACTTCCCTAAGCCGGGATATGTGTTGCATGATCCTTTAGAAATATGGGAAAGTGTTGTTTTTTGTATTGATAAAGCTCTTTTAAAAGCCAAGTTGAAAATAGATGACATAAGTGCAATTGGTATAACTAATCAACGAGAAACATCAGTTATTTGGGATAGAGAAACTTCAATACCGATAGCTAAAGCAATTGTCTGGCAATCGTCACAAACCAAAGATATTTGTGATGAACTTATAAATAAAGGCTACCAAGATAAGTTCAAGAAAAAAACTGGTTTGTTAATCAATCCATATTTTTCAGGGACAAAAATTAAATGGTTATTAGACAATGTTAAAAACGCCAGAGAATTGGCAAGCAATAATCGCTTAGCTTTTGGCACGATTGACACATGGCTAATCTGGAAGTTAAGTAATGGAAAATATCATATAACTGATTATTCCAATGCATCAAGAACATTGATATACAATATTTATGATTTAAATTGGGATAAAGAATTACTAGATATTCTTGATATTCCCCAAACTATTTTGCCTAAAGTAGTTGATTCTAGTGGTGTTAACGCATATACCGCTAAAGACGTGATAGGAGCTGAGATTCCTATCGCTGGTATAGCTGGTGATCAACAAGCAGCTTTATTTGGACAGACTTGTTTTAATAAAGGTGATATAAAGAACACTTATGGAACAGGTTGTTTTCTGTTGATGAATACAGGCGAAGAACCTAAATTTTCCGATAACGGACTATTAACAACAATATCATGGGGAATTAACGGAAAAGTTGAATATGCCTTAGAAGGATCAATTTTTGTGGCTGGTAGTGCAATTCAATGGCTTAGAGATGGTTTAGGAATTATTGATTCTGCATCCGAAACGTGTGAAATGGCTAGAAAAACCAAAAGTAATTTAGGCGTATATTTTGTTCCGGCTTTTGTAGGTTTAGGAACTCCTTATTGGGAAGAGGATGCAAGAGGCAGTTTTTTTGGATTAACTAGAGGTGTAACAAAAAATCATATTGTAAGATCTGCTTTAGAAGCTATAGCTTATCAAACAAAAGATGTTGTAGACCTAATGGAAAAAGAAGCTAAAATTAAATTATGTGACCTTAAAGTAGATGGTGGCGCTTCTAAAAATGATTTTTTAATGGAGTTTCAGTCAGATATGCTTAATTGTAATATTTATCGGCCATCAATCAATGAAACAACCGCACTGGGAGCTTGTTATCTAGCAGGTATGGGTATTAAATTATGGGACAAAGAACAAATTAAAAGCAAATGGATTGTCGAAAAGAAATTCGTTCCGGATATGACTATCAATAAGAGACAAGAACTTTATTACAATTGGCAAAGAGCTTTAAAAGCTTGTGTGGCTTTTGCGGATAAGTTAAATTACTAGAGGAGGTTTATAACTTATGGAAAATCAAAAATTTAATGATTTTAATATTAAGAAGAAACATAGTGAAAATAAGGTATTATTAGCGGCAATAATTTTAGTTATAGCAATTATCGGTTTACTTTCATTTAGCAATGGAGGACCGATTTTCGTCATTTCATTATTAGTTGGATTAGCTGGATTAATTATCTTGCTAATGGGTTCAGTTGAATTTTCAAAAATTAAAAAGAATTTTAAGAATGAAGTTCTTACTGATATGTTTAAAAAATTAATACCTGACATAGAATATAAACCAGATTATGGAATTTCACAAAACGAAGCTTATGCATCAGAGTTTTTAAAACATGCCGATCGTTTCCACTCCGAAGATTTCATCTCAGGCAGTATTAATGATGTAAAGTTTATTTCTAGTGATTTGAAATTAGAAGAACGTCACGTTCAACACACTAAAAACGGTACTAGAGTTTATTATGTTACATATTTTTTAGGTAGAATTTTTAGATTTGATTTTAATAAAGAATTTACTGGAAATCTTCAGGTGCTTGAAGCTGGATCACCATATTCTAGAAGAAAATTCAATAAAGTAAAAATGGAGTCAGTAGATTTTAATAAAAAATTTAAAATTTTCACAGAGGAAGACATAACTGCATTTTATATTCTAACACCAGATATTATGGAATCAATATTTAATTTGGAAAAGCGAAATCCAGGAAGAATCAGCATGTCTTTTCTAGGTGATCATCTTTATGTGGCTATTAATAATAACCGTGATACTTTTGAATTAAAGATGTTTAGAAAACTTGACGAGACTGTAATTGATGAGTTTAAAAAAGATTTATTAGTTATTAAAGACTTTATTGTTTCTTTAAAACTTAATAATAAATTATTTAAGAAAGATTAGGAGGAATTTTTATGTTTAATATTTTTGGAGCAACCATCGGAACTGGTGGAATTATTGGTATTATTATTGCTGTAGTAGCTTTGATAATTATTTTATGGTTTATTGGGGTAATGAACAGATTACGTCAACTAGAATTAAAAGTTAATGAAGCTGAATCAGGTATTGATGTAGCTTTAACAAAACGTTTTGATATGTTAACTAAGATGTTACAAACAACTAAAGGTTACGCTAAACATGAAGCGGAAACTTTAGAAAAAGTTGTTAAATGGCGTCAAGGGATTCCTAAAGAAGCAACTCTAAAAGATAAAGAAGAATTCTTCAATCAATTAAATCAAGTTGCTCAAGGAATCAATGTTGTAGTTGAAAAATATCCTGATTTAAAGGCTAATACTGTATTTATGGAATTACAATCAGCTGTTGCTAATACTGAAGAACATCTTCAAGCAGCGAGAAGACTATATAACGCAAACGTCACAACAATTAACACAATTATTGTAACATTCCCTCAAAGTATAGTTGCTAATATGATCAAAATGGAGAAAAAGCCATATTTTGAAGCTGAAGAACAAAAACGTCAAGACGTACAATTTGACTTTTAAAAATCTTTAGAATTAATAGCTAATTTCTAAAAATTAAGACAAAAGGCAAGTTTTTTAAACTTGTCTTTTTATTTTTATTAAAAATAATATAAAAACAAAAGAAAATCTGTTTTATTTAAAAAATACTAAAGTTTAGTATATTAAAGATTAATTGATATAATCTACAATAATAGGAGGTAGTAAATGAATCAATTAATACTTGTAGGTAGATTAGTAACTGATCCAGAATTAACAGTATTGGAGAACGGAATGAAAGTTTCAACAGTTAATTTAGCGGTTAAAAGGAGTTTTAAAAGCGGTGAAAGTAATCAGTATGAAACAGATTTTTTTAAATGTACATTATGGAGTGGAATAGCAGAAGCAACAGTTAACTATTGTAAAAAAGGCTATACTGTTGGAATAAAAGCAAGATTACAACAAAAACACTTTGCTCAAGATGGTAAAAACATTTTTTCATACCCTGAAATAATTGTTGAAAAGATAACATTTATTAATAAAAATTCCAGTGAAGAAGAATAAGTACCTATTGGTACTTATTTTTATGTTTTAAGTTGGTAAACAAAAAAAATATGTTATAATTTTTATTAGAATATAAATAGTTGAGGGGGATATTATAACCACCACATATATTTGGTTATAAGAATTATATCAATGAGAGAATACTTGAATTTCTTAAAACATATTTTAGAAAAAGGTCATCAAAAAAATGATAGGACAAATACGGGAATAATTTCTACTTTTGGTTATCAAATGCGATTTGATCTAACAAAGGGTTTCCCTTTGTTAACGACAAAAAAAGTCCATTTTAAATCTATCGCTCATGAATTACTATGGTTTATTAGCGGTGATACAAATATAAAATATTTAGTTGAAAATAATGTTAGAATCTGGAATGAGTGGCCTTACGAAAATTATAAAAAATCTAATGAATACGAAGGTGAAACTCAAGAACAGTTTATTGAAAAAATAAAAAACGATGATACTTTCGCTATAAAATACGGGGATTTAGGGCCGGTTTATGGAAGACAATGGCGTGATTTTTATGGCTTTGATCAATTAAAAACAATTATCGATCAAATTAAAACTAACCCTGATAGCAGGAGATTAATTGTCTCTTCATGGAACCCACCACAAATAAAGGATATGGCACTACCACCATGTCATATGATGTATCAATTTTATGTTTCTGATAATAAACTTTCTTTGCAAATGTATCAAAGAAGCGCTGATGCTTTTTTAGGAGTTCCTTTCAATATAGCATCATATGCCTTATTACTTACTTTGGTTGCTAAAGTTTGTGGTTTAGAGCCATATGAACTTGTTCATACAGTTGGTGATGCTCATATTTATTTAAATCATCTAGACCAAGTAAATTTGCAATTGTCAAGAGAACCTAAAACATTACCAAAATTAATTGTAGCTGATAAAAAGAATATTGAAGATTTCACTTATGAAGATTTGAAAATAGTTGACTATAATCCTCATCCAACTATTAAAGGAAAGGTTGCTGTTTAATATGATTAGTATGATATTTGCTATAGACCCAACAGGATTAATTGGTAAAAATAATGATTTACCATGGGATTATCCTGAAGATCTACAATATTTTAAATATATAACTTTAGGAAAAACAGTCCTTATGGGAGTCACTACTTTTGAATCGATTGTGTCTCGATTAAAAAAACCATTACCTAATCGTAAGTCAATTGTTGCATCTTTAACGGATTTTTCTTACCCAGGAGTTGAAGTAATTTCGGATTTAGAAAGTTTTCTTGAAAAAGATCATAAAGAGGAAATTTTTGTAATCGGTGGTAAAACAATATATGAGATAGCATTACCCTATGCCGATCGATTATATATAACTCATATTAAAAAAGTTTATGAGGGAGATACTTATTTAGATATTGACTTATCAAACTTTAAATTAATTAAATCTGATGATAATGAAGAGTTGAATTTTGCGGTGTATGAAAGGATAAAATAATATGTTAGTCCTAATTCAAGTCATAATATCGATTATATTAACAGTTCTTTATACTATAAATTTAGAATTTACATTTGAATTAATCGATATTTTTAAAGTTTTAATAGTATTTGTAAGTCTAAATGTAGGACTTGTTCTTTTAATATTGTTATCTTTTGGCTTGTTTGTTTTTTCTACACAAAAACTGCCAATAAACAACACGTTTAAGCATAAAGGATTACAATTATTTAATGTATATATTTTCAATTTTATTTATAGAGTAAAACCAATATTACTTGGTAAAGAAAATTTACCCACAAATAATAAATTTGTAATATATTCTAATCATGAAGAATATACTGATCCTCTTTATATTAAACAAGTATATAAAGATTTTCCATTAACATTTTTATCAAAAATCGAATTGTATAAAATATTTTTTATGAAAACAGTTTTAAAAAGCATAGGTGCTATCCCTTTATCAAGAAAAGAAGGAGATCGTCAAGCTTTACAAGCTGTTCTTCAAGCAATAAATCTTGTCAAGAGTGATATCCCTATCTGTATTTTCCCTGAGGGTACAAGAAGTCATTGCAACGAAATGAGCGATTTTAAGGTAGGTTCATTTAAAATAGCTCAAAAAGCTAAGGCTGATATTTCGCCAATAGTCTTATTTAATATGCATAAAGCTGTAGATTTTTTCAAAATAAAAAAATCAAAAGTTTATCTTAAAGTATTGCCTTTGATTAAGTATGAGGACTATAAAGATATGGATACTCAAACATTAAGTCAATTTGTTCACGACAAGATAGAAGCAGAACTTAATGCTATGAAAAAAAATTAAAAGAGGATTAATATGTTACTTACTTTGTTTTTAACGTTTTTTAAAATAGGGTTATTCACATTTGGTGGCGGTTACGCCATGATTCCGTTTATTCATCAATACGCTGTTGAAAAATATAAATGGATAACTGATGATGAATTCCTTGATATTATCGCTATTGCTGAATCAACACCTGGACCTATTGCAATTAATTCCGCTACTTATATCGGTTATAAGGTTAAAGGTGTTAAAGGATCTGCTTTAGCGACTTTTGGTGTTGCTTTACCTTCAATTATAATTATTATTTTAATTGCTGCTTTCTTTATGCAATTTAAAGACAATATTTATGTTGAATATGCTTTTAAAGGAATTAGAATTGGTGTATCTGTCCTAGTATTAAATGCAGCGATTAGAATGTATAAAAAATTAGATAAAAACCTATTAAGTTACTTTTTAATCTTATTAGGTTTTTCCATGATTTTCTTTGAAATTATCCCAGTTATATTAGTTATTGTTATTGGAGGAGTAATTGGAATTCTTTACCAAGTTTATCAGTTAAGAGGTGAAGTTAAATGAGCCTTAAATTACTGATAGAATTATTTATCACTTTTTTCAAAATTGGTTTATTTACTTTTGGTGGAGGGTATGCAATGATACCCCTAATCACGGAAGAAGTTGTAACGAAGAATTGGTTAATACCAGAACAGTTATTAGATTTTATTGCTATTTCTGAATCTACACCGGGTCCATTTGCAATTAATATCGCAACATTTATCGGCTACAATCAACAGGGTATACTTGGTTCTATCTTTTCAACAGCCGGTGTAATTCTACCTTCGTTTATAATTATTTTAATAATTGCTAAAGCATTTCATAGATTTGCTAGTAATAAATATGTAATAGGATTTTTAAAAGGAGTTAAACCAATAGTTGTCGGTGTTATATTTTCTGTGGCAATTACATTTCTTTTAAAGAGTATATTCCATATCAGTATATTTGATATTAAAGACATAGAATTTGAATGGAGCACATTATTAATTTTTGTTGTCGTAATTGTTATGACTAGAATTTGGAAGAAGATTCATCCAGTGTTTATAGTGCTCGTTTCTGGAATCCTTGGCTTAATAATTTATGGATTAATTTTATAAAGGTTAGGTGATAAGATGAAATTTGAATTAGAAATAATTCATTGGCTACAAAGTATTAGAACTCCACTCTTAGATACTTTATTTGAGTTTTTTACTCTTTTTGGTGAAGAAGTAGTTGTAATTATAGTGCTAGGAGCTGTATATTGGTGTATTAATAAAAAAGCTGGCGAGAGATTAGGAATCACAGTATTTATATCACTCGGCTTAAACAGTGTGCTTAAATTTTTGATTATGAGACCAAGACCGTTTGTTGTTGATGATACTATTATCAATTTAAGACCAGAAACATCTGGTGGGTATTCTATGCCAAGTGGTCACGCTCAAACTGCATCAACATTAACTTTTGGACTATATCAATTTTTTAAAAAGAAGTACTTGTTGATTTTAGCGATAATAGTTAGTACTTTAGTAGCTTTAAGTAGAATGTATATCGGCGTTCACTATTTATCTGATGTAATACTTGGCGTTTTATTAGGTATTGTAATTACATATGTTTTATACAATTGGTTAAGAAAAAAAGATGATTTAACAGTAATTAATAATTTTATTTTAGTTTTGTCACTCATAGCTTTAATAGTTGTTTTTATTATAAATATTATTGAGCTAAATAAAACGACCTTTGATTCTCAACTATTTTATTTTAATACCGAAGCTATAGCTAAAATGCTCGGGACATTAGTAGGGTTTGTAATAGGCATAAAATTAGAAAATAAAGTAGTTAATTTTAGTAATCATAATAATTTAGTAAAAAATATGCTAAGATTAATACTTGGATTAGGCATCATAATGATTTTAAGATTGGGATTAAAAGAAATATTTAAATTATTAGTCAATCCCGATGATTTAGTTGATGATCAAATGTTTTTAAGTATATTAGCAAGTTTCTTTGATTTTCTAAGATATGTTATAATGGTAGTAGTAGGTATTGGATTATATCCAGCTATCTTTAAAAAAATAAATATTTAAAGGAGATATTATGAATATTGTAAATAACACTATGTATAACCGAGACTTAATTCTCAGGTACAATAAATTTTACTCAAGGTCTTATATGGTTAAGAATTTTATTATAATTACAATTATTTCATTAGGTTTTTCAATTTACATGGCATTTCAAAAAGAATGGGGATATGCAGGGATACTATTAGGTATACTAGTCCTATATTACATTTTAACATTAGGGATGCAGAAAATGACCACTGCGAGAATGTTAAAAAGGTCTCCATTAGTTGAAAATCCACTTTTACAAACTTATGTATTTACAACTGATAATTTTACAGTAACAAATGTTAAAACATATGAAGTTAGATATGAAGAAGTCCAAGTTATAAAAACTGCACCAGATTTTTATATGATACAGACAAAAGATAGAAAGACTTACTTAGTTGATTTCAATGGTTTTGAAAATGAAGATGACAAGCTAACTTTACAGGAATTCTTTATCACTAAATTTAATATTAAAGCTAAAAAATAACCAAATCGACTGCTATATATAGTAGTCGATTTTTATTTTTCATTACCTCTTGAATAATTATACCAACTAGTATATACTATATGGTATAGGAGTGAAAAGATATATGAAAATTGATAAAACCCAAATTTTACTTGAAAATAAAGATATATTTATAGCGGCTCTTAATGAATTTTCAAAAAACAGCTATTCAGAATCTTCAATAAATGAAATAATAAAAAACAGTAATGTTAATAAAGGTAGTTTTTACTACAGATTCTCAAATAAAGAGGAATTATTTATTGCGATGATGAACTATATAATCGTTATCCAAATAGACCTTTTTAACAACAGGAAGATAAATTTGTCTGCTTTAACTAATCTTAATGAAATTATTTATGAATTATTCTATAATATGTACCTACTATTTAAAAAAGATAACAGGTACTTTCAAATTATTTCTAATCACCTAAAAAACAAAGACTCTTTATCTATAATAGAAAGCAATTGCATATCTCCATTAAAAACAAGATTTCTTTCAAAAATCGATGAATTTAAAGCTAATTTAAATTATGAATACATTATAGTTTTACTAGAAAGTTTGTATCATAATTTTCCGGTAATAATGTTTGAAAGCGAAAATTTCAAACTTGAGTTAAAGAATTTTGTTGATTTTATCATTTCTTCAAATAATAATCATAACATTATTTTAACAAATAATTTTGTACGTTTAGAAACAACGCATTTTAATGATCAAGTAAATTTCCTGTTGTCAGAAAATTCAGTCAATTATATTTATTCAGGATTTTATTCTCTAACAAGTGCTTATGACAACTTTCCTTTAAATAAGAAAAGTTTGGCTAAATCTTTAGGCATATTAGTGTTCACTTATAATAATGTAATTAATAAATTGATAAAAACTAACCTTAAAAATCCATCCTATTTCAATATTTTTAAAAAAGAATCAATATTGAATTTAGCGAAAAAAAACTATAGATTTAAAAAATTACTCATTACTTTGGCTTATTTGATAGCTAAAGAAGAACAAAACATCGTTATAGATAGTATTTTAGATACTTTTTCTCAAGAGGAAAAAGAAGTCTTTTTTATGGACATATTGCCAATTTTGTCCAAAACTAGTAAAATATTAGTGAATAATGTAGTTTTTAAAATTTCATATCCAATTAAAAAAATATATTATTTTGATTTAGCTGGAAAATTAGAAGTGATTGAGAAGAGTGCTTTAACGAGGATGCTTAATAAATATATTAGGGTTATACTTGTTAAAAATGATGATGAACAAGTAGTATACTTAGAGAAAAATCAGCTAAGTAAGCTTAATGACATGGATTTAAAAGATATAAAAGACATTAGCTTAGTTAATGAAATCAAATACATTGATTTGATAAATAGAGAGGTTGACCAATGAGAAGTTTTATTTTAAATATTAAGAATGATTTTAACAATTTCATAAAATATCGGATATTTCATATGATTATTATAGTATCTCTTGTTTTTGCTTTAGCTATGGGAATATTTCCGAGAATTGACCCCGCTCTATTTATCTATATATCTATTTTTATTATTCCAATAATAACTCATGCAATAACACTCTTTATAGAAAAAGAAGAAGACACTTTATTATCTAAGGAATCATGCGAAATTTGCTATTTTAAAGTTATCTTAACCAAAACACTTAGTGCCTTGTTATTACAAATTATCCCCTTAGTTTTTTATTTAATTGTTTTCATATTTGTTCTCAATGTTAATTTTAGTTTATGGCTATTTACTTTAGTATATTTGGTAGCTACCATAATTCATATCTTTATCGGATTTGCAATTACGCTTATTGCAAAAAATTATATTTCAATGGTTTTAATATATGCAGCATTTATAATTTTTATTTCTTTTATTCCGTTTTTATTCTTAATGAATTTTATTCCTGAATCATTATTATATCTATTTATATTTTCGCCAGGATTTTTATTTAGCATTCTTTTTGACAACATTATTTTTGGATATCTCTATTCAGATATTTTATTGTTAATTTTGGCCATAATATTACCTTTAATATATGGTTGTTTAATTTTCTTTTTCATTTTAAAACCATATTATAAAAATATTCTTACCTCGAGAGGATAAATAATGATTTATTATTTTAAAGATCAAAATCTTTTTCATTTACAAACTAAATCTACTTCATACATAATTAATGTTTTGCCAAGCGGTCATCTTGGTAATTTATATTATGGAAAAATTCTTGATTCTAATCAGGATTATTCTAATCTTCAATTTAAGAACAAAATTGAAGTTGGATCGCAAGTAATTTATGATGAAAAGGACAAAACATTTAGTTTAAATACAGCTTTTTTAGAAATGCCTACATATGGTAAAGGAGATTTTCGAGAACCAATGTGTCATTTTCGTTTAAAAGACGGATCTAGAACTACTGATTTTAAATATCAAAATCATGAAATATTACCAAACAAACCAAGTTTTAATATAATGCCAGAAGCAAGAGATGAAAATACAGAAACTCTTAAGATAACTTTAAAAGATAATATATTTAACATTACAATAGATTTATATTATTCAATTTTTTTTGAAGAAAACGCTATATCAAGAAGAATAGTAATTAAGAATACAAGCCAAGACGATTTTACAATCGAGAAGTCTTTAAGTATGAATTTAGATTTAAATAATGATAATTTCTGTCTTACAACATTTGATGGTACTTGGATTAAAGAAAGACAGATTAATGTTCAAAAAATTAATCCTGGAATTATTAAAATAGATTCAAAAAAAGGTGTATCTTCCGCCGATCATAACCCTTTTGTAGTAATTCATAGCGAAAATACTACAGAAGAATACGGGAAAGCTTATGGATTTTCCTTGATTTATAGCGGAAATCATGAAACTATAATAGAAAGAAATCCATTTAATCTACTTAGAGTTCAAATGGGTATAAATTCTTTTGATTTTTTCTGGTTATTAAAGCCAAAAGAGGAGTTTATTACTCCTGAAGTTGTTCTGTCTTTCAGTGATAAAGGATTTAATGGACTTAGTAAAAATTTTCATAATCTTATAAATAATCATATTATTAACCCGGACTTTAAGAATCAAGAACGTCCGGTTTTGTTTAATAACTGGGAAGCAACAATGTTTGATTTTAAACAAAATAAAATAATAAGCCTAGCAAAGAAAGCAAAAAAACTTGGAATTGAACTTTTTGTTTTAGATGATGGATGGTTTGGCAATAGGGATAATGATACATCATCACTTGGAGACTGGTTTGTTAATAAAAATAAAATACCGATGGGTTTAGAAAATCTGGCAAAAAAAATCAACCATATAGGTATGCAGTTTGGAATTTGGGTTGAACCTGAAATGATTAATATTAACTCTAATCTTTATAAAAAACATCCTGATTGGGCAATTAAACATCATTTATATAGCCCAAGTTTTGGCCGTAATCAACTGATTTTAAATTTAGCGAAAGAAGAAGTGGTCAATTACTTAGAAGAAACATTAACTGAATTGTTCAATTCTGCCAACATCAGTTATTGTAAGTGGGATATGAACCGCAATTTTTCTGATCTTTTCAGTTTAGATTTAAATGATAGAGAACAAGGAAAATTTTTGCATCTCTATACCTTAGGACTTTACGATTTGCTTAAACGTTTAACCAATAAATTTCCAAATATTCTTTTTGAGTCATGTGCTAGCGGTGGAAACAGATTTGATCTGGGTATGTTATATTATATGCCTCAAATTTGGACATCTGACAATACTGATGCACATTCTCGATTTTTAATTCAGTATGGTAGTTCTTATGGTTATAAACAGTCGGTTATCGGAGCTCATGTTAGTGATTCACCTTCTGCTCAAGTTTTAAGAAAAACGCCTTTAGAGACTAGATTTAATATAAGTGCTTTTGGTCTTTTGGGATATGAACTTGATATTACTAAATTAACGCCTTTTGAAACGAAAGTTATAAAGAAACAAATCGAATTTTATAAAAAACATCGTAAATTACTACAATTTGGCGATTTTTATCGCTTAAAAAATCCTTTTACAACTAATGAAATGCATTTAGCAGTGGTTTCAAGTGATAAAAAGGAAGCGATTCTAGGTATTTTTCAAACCCTTCAACAGCCAAATTTAGACTATTTAAGTGTTCCCTTAACTATGCTTGATAAAAATAAAACTTACAAAATAAAAAAACGTGATCAATACTTTAATCTAGATACTTTCGGTTATTTGGTAAAACACGCTCTGCCTATAAAAATTAATGCTAAAGGGTTATTATTTCACATTTTAAATAATCGTTACCTATTTAAAACCGAAGATGATGAATTGATTATTAAAGGTGATGTTTTAAAAAATCAAGGTTTTATCCCTAAAACCAAGTATATTGGTACAGGTTATAATGAAGATATCCGGCTAATGGGTGATTTTGGATCTAGACTATACTATATTTCTGAGGTGGAAAATGAAAAGAATAATTAAAGGAATGAATTTTGACTGGTATTTTTCTAAAGATTTCAAAAAGGAATATTTGAAAAAAGGCTTCAATTTTCAAAACAATGAACACATTAATATTCCTCATACAATGAAAGAATTACCATTCAGCTATTTCAACGAATTAGAATCACAGTTCACAGGAACTTATTTTAAAGAGCTAAGTATTGAAGAAGAATCACTTGATAACCAACTCTTTTTAAAGTTTTATGGAGTAATGAATTCATGCGATATCTATCTGAATAGTAAAAAAGTAAAATCTCATGAAGGTGGTTATGTTCCTTTTGAATTTTTAATAAATGAATATGTAACTCCAGGTAAAAATCTTCTTATGGTTATAGTTAATGGTAAAGAAACTAAAGACATTCCGCCATTTGGAGGTTTAGTAGACTATTTACCATTTAGTGGGATTTATCGGGAAGTATATTTAATGGAAAAGGCAAATGTTCATATTGAAAACGCATATTTCTTTTCTGATGATATTAACATTTTAGAAAAAGATAAAATGTTATTGAATTTTAAAGTTATTTTAAATCAAGAAGCTAATGATTTAAAATTAAAACTAAAAGTTTTGGATGATGATAATATAATCTATGAAAATATCTTCTCTGAAGAAATAACTAATGAGAATGTATTACAAGCGGAAATAGAAGGTATTATTCGTTGGGAAATAGATAACCCAAAACTATATAACTTAGAACTTACTCTTTTAAAGGGTGAAGAAGAAATTGATTCATTAAATACTAAATTTGGTTTTAGAACATTACTATTTACCGACAATGGATTTTACTTAAATAATCAAAAAATTAAATTGATGGGTTTAAACAGACATCAATCTTATCCTTATATTGGATATGCAGCACCAAAATCTCTTCAGGAGATGGATGCTGATATTTTAAAATCTCTTGGAGTCAATATAGTCAGAACTTCACATTACATGCAAAGTGATCACTTTATTAATCGCTGTGACGAAATAGGGCTTTTAGTATTTGAAGAAATACCTGGATGGAATTATATAGGTAATGAATTGTTCAAAGAACTTAGTTTATATAACTTAAAAACTATGATTTCTCATCATTTTAACCATCCTTCAATTTGTCTTTGGGGTGTAAGAATAAATGAATCAAGAGATGATGATGAATTTTACACTTTAACTAATGATTTAGCACATGATTTAGATCCTTCTCGTCAAACAGGCGGAGTTAGAAATATTAAGAAAAGTCATTTATTAGAAGATGTATATACCTATAATGATTTTTCTCATACAGGCAGTAATGACGGCTTAGAAGCAAGAAAAATGGTAACTAAAGAAAAATGCCCATATTTAGTAACTGAATATAATGGACATGTTTTTCCTACTAAAAAGACAGACTCAGAAGAAAGAAGAATAGAACATTCTTTAAGACATCTAAATGTCATTGAATACAATCATTATTATGACAATATTTCTGGTGCAATTGGTTGGTGTATGACTGATTATAATACTCATTTTCAGTTTGGTTCGAATGATCATATTTGTCATCATGGCGTTTTAGATATGCATCGATTAGAAAAGTATGCCGCTTATCCTTATAAGTCGCAAATTAATCCTAATAAAGAAAAAGTATTGTTTATTGCCAGTAATATGATAGCTGGTGATTATAACTTATTAAAATTACCAGAAATAATTGTTTATACAAATCTTGATTATATAAAAGTATATAAAAATGGTATTTTCTTAGACACTTATTACCCTGATAAAGAAAATTATGAATACATGCCACATCCTCCGATTATAATTAACGACCTTATCGGCAAATCGTTAGAAAATAACGAAAATTACTCAGCTAAAGATGCGAAAAGAATTAAAAGAATTTTATTAAGTTATAACAAAAATAACTTTGATATGCCTTTAAAAGATAAAATCACAGTTCTTTATCTATACTTAAGAAAAATAATTGATTTCAATGATGCAATTTATTTATTTGGTAAATATTTAGCTAATCAAGAAGAATCTCCTACAGTATTTACTTTCGAAGGTTATCTAGATGATAAATTGGTCAAAACAGTCTATAAAGGTCATATGCAAGAATCTTCAATAATTATTGAACCAGATAAAACCGTATTATATCACGGCGATACTTATGACATGGTTAGAGTAGTAGTGAAAATGGTTGATCAATTTAGTAATATATTAGATTATGGTAATGAAGTTTTTTCAGTAAAAACTGATGATTCATTAAAAGTGGTAGGGCCAAAAAATTTAGCTTTGAATGGTGGTAGTACAGCCTTCTATCTTAAAACCTGTAAAGGAACAACAAATTCTAAGGTAGAACTGGCATTTAACAATTATCCAAATCAAGAAATTAACTTCATAATTAAAAATGGAATTCTGGAAAATTAATCCAGAATTCCATTGTTTATTAAGAAAGTGTAAACAATATAATTTGGGATTGCAAAGGAAAATTCATCAGAATCTTCTAACCCCCAAGTATTAACCCCTAAAAAATTACCGTCAACATCAACTAAAGCGCCACCACTAGATCCGTTTGAAATAGTAGCATCATGGTAGATGACTAAATAATCTACGTCTTTTAAAATTTCCATTGATTTGAATTCGCCAAAGGTAACATTATTTTCTAAAGAACTAGGATTTCCGACTGCCATAACCAATTCATTAGGGTTAAATTGATAGTAGAGTCTTTGATAAATATCGATAACGCTAATATCTTCTCTATCCAATTTAGTGAATTTTAAAACGGCTAAATCTAAATCCGGATCAAAAGAAACAATTTCTGCACTACTGAAGTGCTCATCACCAAAAGCTTTAATTTCAGCTTTTTTATTTGTAAACTCACTATCAATAACGTGAAAGTTAGTTATTGCATAATAATAATCATCATCTTCTAAGAATATAAATCCCGAACCACTACTAATTAATTCTCTGTTAGTCTCTAAGGCCCAAGGATAAGTTTGAGTGTATATTACAAGATTAACAACAATATTTGCATGTCTTATAAATTCCTTCGTAGCAAATAATCTTTCATTATATAAACTAATATCTTCAATGTCGTATGTAGGTGAGTTAAAGATTTCTAGATTCTCGTAGTCTGAATCTTCGAAGGTAATAGTGCCGTTGATTTTTGTTGGTAGTGAAATGGTTTGATTTTCAGTTGTTGTGACAAAAAAAGGTATATTAAAATAACTGCAACCAACCATAAAGGTTACAAAGAATAAAAGACTTAAGAAAATTAGTAATTTTTTCATATTCATCATCCTTTTTAAAAACTAATCACCTTATATTATATACCAAAATATAAATAAAAAATACTAATTTATTTCATGATATAATATGCACAAATATGATTGATTACATAAATATAGTTTAAAAGGTTAATTTTTTGCAATATTTTACAAATTTTTTTTGTATATACTTATATGATTAAAGATGATTGTAGTATAATAAAAATATAATACACTTTGAAGGGAAGTGAAGCAATGTTTTTAGCAAATGATTTGAGTGTCTTGTTATCTCTAAATATAATATTTTACATTGTTTTAGGGTTTGCTATTTTAGGTGGCTTCTTAAGAGGTTTTAAAAAGTCGCTTTTTAACTTGATAACTATGGCAATTTTTTATATTGTCTTTTTTGTGACATTAAACTTAGCTGTTGGTATTTTATGGGGAATGGATTTATCTTTCTTAGGCCCTATTTTGGCAGATAACATTGATCCTAGCCTAGGAAGTTTTACATCTTTTGAAGCTAGTAATCAAATGTTGTTAGAATATTTCGTCGGATCTGATATTGATTTATCAGGAATGTCCGCTGAATTTATTGGTTTGGCAGAAGGAATTTTTATGTTCGTATTAAAGATTGTGTGGACCATTCTTTATTTCACTGTCATCCTTATATTATATAAATTCATCTGTTTCATTATTAAAGTTATCTTTGTAAAAAATAAAAAGGGCGCTAATAAAATGCGTGGATTTGGTGCTTTGGTTGGCGCTGGTAATGGCTTAATGGCAATTTTTATTATGTTAATGGTCATGGGTGGATTAGTATCTATCGTTGATAGTATGAGCGTTGTATTAGCTGAAGTAGCTGCGATGACAGAAGATGATGGCGGCGGACAAACATTAAGTATGGATTACCGGCAAGAAGTCTATCAAGCTAATTATTCAGTACTAACTACTCCACTATCTGATCCAAATCCTTTAGATCCAGGAGCTTTAGTTGGAGAGATGGATCCAGAAGAAATTATCGAACTTTTAGATTCTATGGTTGAGGAATACAATAGTAACATCTTTGTTTCTTTAGCTAATAAAATTCAAATAAATTCCGTTGTAGACGCAACAACAAAAGTTCCTTTACATTTAGACCTTTTTGATAGAGTATTATCTTTTAATCATAATAACAATACAATTGCTTTTAGATATGAATTTGATGTTTTATCAGATGCATTAGCGATTTTTGCTACATCTGAATATCAAGAAACACAAGATTTAACTGATATTAAAGGCGATGAAATTAGAGATATCTTTGAAACGTTATCTAGTTCAAAATTAATCATTTCTGTCATACCAATGGCAATCGAATATGCTTCAATTGAATATGAACAAGATTTACCATTTGAAGTGGATTCACTTTATGATGGAACAATCGATTTTGAAACAGAATTAGCTACTATTGGTAATATTGCTGGAGCTTTATTTGATATTTTAAATGGAGCTGGTTTCATCGGTGGCGAAGGTGATCTTGAACAAATAGAAATTACGGGAGATAATGTTAGAGATTTATTCTCAGATATTTCCGATTCTGAAATTATTCTTTTAATAACTGAAACTATACTTTTCCCAATGATTGAAGATCCAGAGGGCGATATTTCTTTGATTGTTACAGTTCCAGATGATCTTGATTTAGAAACCGAAATTATTGCTTTAGGAGAAATATTTGCAGAAATCGTTGATTCTGATATTGATTTTTCAACCTTTATGGGTGATGATATCACTCAAACTTTATCATCTTTAAGTTCTATTGATCTTACAATACTTTTAGAATCAAGACTTGTTACAGAAGCCTTAATTAATATTCTTAGCGGTAGAGCCGGAATAGAAGGATTGGATATATTGACAATTCCTGCTGATATTGATTGGAAGGATGCCGGCACTAATGTTGGTGAACTTCGAAAAATCTTAGAAGCTTTCAACGCTATTTTAAGCATTTCTGATGATATAGACATTACAAATCTTAGAATAAATGATCTAATAGAAATGGATTCGACTGTTATTGAAACTTTCTTTGATTCATATGTTATTAGAGCTACAGTTACTGACATTTTAAAATCTATGGATATGTCCGATATGCCTTTAGTATTTCCTGATACAATTTATGATGATCAAGATTTCTTTACTAAAGACGAACTTGTCGCAACTGTGGAAGCAATTAAATTAATCATTGTTTTTGATGATGAAGATAATGTTGATTTTGATCCTGCAAAAATTTTACAATTAACAGATACAGAAATAGATACTTTATTTAGTTCTGATATTTTATATGCGACTGTTGGTAATTACTTCGTTGATATGGATACATCAGTCTTAGTGATTCCTGATAGTGTTAAAACAACAGTATTAGTTGATGGAGTTGGTGTTGATGTTATCACTGTTCTTGAACTTAAAAATATTTTCAAAGCAATTAATGTACTAGAATTAACTACTTTTGAAGGAATTGAGTTCGATGCAACATATCTTAATCGTTTAGAAAATTCCACTCAAGATGATTTAGACCAAACTCAAGTCAACACACTATTGAATTCAAAGATTCTCCATGCAACTTTAAGTAAAACAATTATAGATTTGGATAAATCCAATGGTGGTATGTTGGTTGTACCACAAAAAGATATTTTAGATGATCCAATTATCAATACTGTAAGTGGTACTGATTATATTGACGGACAAGAAGTCTATAACGCATTAAGAGCTATGTACTTCCTAGATATAACTGATTTCAATACTATTGATTTTGATAATACCGATGTAATTATTGAAAATTTTGACTATTTGATGGACTCTACAATAATTCATGCAACAGTTTCCGATCAAATTTTAAATATTGGTACTACCGTCATAGTTCCTGAAAAAGATGTTGATAGTAATGATATATTAGTACAAGTAGACACAGTAACGTTTATTGAGGAAACTGAACTTCAAGCATTAATGGATGGATTAGACCTTTTAGATGTTACAGATCCAAATCAATTTGATGAATTTAATCTTGCTGTATTAGATACAGATACATCTAGAGAAGCTTTGCTTACTTCAGCAATTTTACATGCTACAATTTCCGATCAAGTTTTAAATGTTGGAGATAGTTTGCTAAAGGTTCCAGAACAAGAAGAAGATGGAACTCCAATCAAAACAACAGTTGGTACGATAACTTATGTGTCAAAACAAGAAGTTAAAGATTTAATTGCTGCAATGATTGCTATGGGTTATGGAGATGTTTCTAGTATCACTCAAGAAATAGATCCTAATAAATTTGTAACAAACGCAAGTGTAGTTTTGGAATCTGCTAGTTTACAAGCCACAGTATCTAATCAAATTTTAGCGGCTTCAGCTACTTTAACAATTCCAGAAACAGATGATCAAAGCACATCAATAAAAGTTATTTATAGTGATGTTACATACATAACTAATATAGAACTTAATAATTTCTTTGATGCTATTAATTTATTTGATACAACAAACCTTGATTTTAATACATTTAATCAATTTGATTTTTCTGTTCTTGATACTGATGTCAAACGTTATCAATTTATGGATTCAGCTATTCTACATGCAACAATTTCTAGCCAATTATTGGATTTAGACGATCAACTTTTATATGTTCCTGAACAAGACGAATTAGGCACAGATTTAATTACTGAAATAGGATTGACACCTGATGAGTTTGTTTTAAAAGCTGAAATCAACGCAATAATCAAAGCGATGATTTCAATGGGATATACTGACGTTAATAATCTTACTCAAGAAATAAATCCACAAGTATTTATCGATAATATGTCAGTTGTTCTTGAATCAGCTAGTATGCAAGCAACTGTTTCTAATCAATTGTTAAGCGGAACTTCAGCTTTAATAGTTCCTGATAAAGATCTTTTAAATAATGATATTAGAATTATTTATCCAGATGTAACCTTTATTGAAAGCTCTGAATTAGAAAAATTCTTTGTAGCAATTGATTTATTCGCCTTCACTAGTTTAGATTTCGATACAGTAAATATCTCTATTGGAGATTTACAAGCTGTTGATAAGACAACTTTACTTGATTCGTTTATCATGCAAGCTACAATTTCAGATTACTTCTTGGATGCTGCAACTGGTGATGAAACTGCTAGCCCTGGAACAACAAGTTTATTAATTCCAACTACAGAAAGAAGTCCTATCACAGTTAGTTTAAATCCAACTGAGGTAGTAGACAAACAAGAAATCATTTACATGTTGGATGCTTTTGACGTTCTTGGTTTCACAAATTATAACGATAGTTTTAATGCAACTACTATTACAGGAAAGACTAGTGCTGAAATAGATACAATTCTTTTAAGTAATTCATTGCATATTACAGTTGATAATATGATGAGAAATAACTCTAGTATTAACACTAAGATACCTGCTTTAGCAGAAGATACAACTACATATTCAGTTACTGTAACTACAAAATCCGCAATTAGAAACTTCATCTTAGCTACTCAACAAATCTCAGGCGCAAGTTTCACAGATGTTACTTTCAATTTAAGTAGTGTCACAGGTCTTAATGAAACCCAAAGAGGAATAGTGTTAGAATCAATGATAGTCAGAAATATTTTGACACCTGAAATTGAAACTTTAGCTGGAAATCCTCTTGATCCTTATACTCTAGATAATTCAGATTATATGAATAGTGATCCATTGACATTCTTAACTAAGCAAGCGGCTTTAGACGTTATTGAATACTATTACCCAAGTTAAAAGAAAACAATATTAAAAAGACTTACCGTTAAAATATAACGGTAAGTTTTTCTTTTGTTATTATGAATTTTAAGATATAATTATTATACTAGATAAAAATTACAAGAAGAGGATGATGATAAATGAAGAAAGTTTTGATTTTTGTAACATTAATTTTATTTACATTTTTAGGAGCGTGTAGTTTAGGGAATACAACTAATTTAATTACGACAGAAAATCCAACTACAAATTTTAATGAAACTACCCATGTTTCAACGTCACAAACAACGGATTTTTTTACTACCATTACAAATACAACGCTACCTATAACTACTACAAATACAACATCACCTATTACTACTGCCGATGAAACAGTTTTATTAGATGAGATTCAAGAAATTTATCTTTATTCAACCAATGATTTTCATGGTGGTGCTTATGCTGATTTAGATAGTTTTTCTTTAATAGGCGAAAAAATTTTAGATGCAAAATCTAATAACGATCATGTTATTGCCTTAGCTAATGGCGATATGTTACAAGGCACAGCTATCTCAAATTATTATTATGGCAAGCCTTTAATCGAGGCTATGAATGCAGCTGATTTTAATGGTTTTGTAATAGGAAATCATGAATTTGATTGGGGAATTGAAAAAATAGAAAGCTATTCTGACGGAAACTTAGCTAATGGAGAAGCAAACTATCCTTTCTTAGCAGCCAATATAGTTTATAAAGATTCACTTTTACCTTTAGATTTTACTGAACCTTATATTATATCTGAAAAAAACGATGTTAAAGTAGGTATAATCGGGGTTATTGGTAATGTTATAGATTCTATAGCAGCTTCAAGAGTAGAAGACTTCACTTTTTTAGATCCTGTAACAACAATTGAAAAATATGCGAAAATTTTAAGAACTGAAGAAATGGTTGATATCGTTATTGTGTATATTCATGATGGTTCTTACATAAATAATGATATAGCTATGCTTTCAGGCGATCAAAGGGTAGACGCTGTTTTTAACGGCCATTATCATCAAAAGGAAAGTTACATATATGAAAGAGAAGGTCTAGACTTAGTATCTGCGCAAGTTCAATCAAATTCCTACTCGCTTTTAGCGGAAATAAAGATTGAGTATAATATTATTACCGATCAATTAGTAAGTATTGAGTCTAAAACCATATCTGAAAGTTATCTGCCTAATTCATCAAATGATATAGATGAATTATTTAATGAATATAAAACTGATGAAGTATATCTTAATTTTGTAAATCAAATTTTAGCTGAATCAGAGTACGAATTTGATAGATACGATTTAGGCCCTTGGGGTGCTTCAGTAATAAGAGATTACTTAAATGTAGATATAGCAGCAGTTAACTATGGCGGATTTAGGGTTAATATGGAACAAGGGAATATAACAATGGGTGATCTAATAACAATTTATCCATTTGATAATGTTATAAAAACTTCAATGATGACAGGTTTGCAGTTTCAAGAATTTTATCTTTCCAATCCAAGAGATGTAACTTTTGATGATAAAATTACTACAGATGGATATAGAGTTTATATTGATGGAGCTGCAATTGATTTAGATAAATATTATACGGTCGCTGCGGTAGACTATATTTTCGATAAAACAGAATTCGACTTTTTAGATGGTATAAATATTACCTATACCGGAAAGTATATGAGAGATTTATTAATCGAAGATTTACTTAATAATCAAGGGGTATTTAACCCATATTCAGGAACAAGTTATCAAGAATAAAATAAAAGACTTAATTTTCAAAAATTAAGTCTTTTATTTTTCTAAAGGATTGATATTGTATTCTATAATATTAAACTTTCCATCTATATACTGAATTTTGTTTAAAGAACAATTATACAAAGGGTCCATATAAGTAAAACCTTGAACAAATTTATGTAACAAAGCTTTAATAACATGAGAATGGGTTATGATTAAGAGCCGCTTGTTTGGATATTTGTTAGCTATATCCGTTAGAGTATTAACTACTCTTTCTTCTAAAACATTATCAGTTTCCATATTAGGAATCATACCGTTTCTTTGTAAATCATAATAATCATCACTGATTTTTCTGCCATCATAATCGCCAAAGTTTCTTTC
>CAZJAP010000006.1:0-42361 GCA_964544325.1 uncultured Candidatus Izemoplasmatales bacterium
CTATAAATAATTAATATGATTAAATAAGCTAAAAACATCACAAATAAGAAAAGATTTGTAAAAAGATGAAATCGGAAAATTGAATTCACCACTAAATACAAAACACTCGCAGATATAATTGCTTTAATAATTAAATTAAAATAAATCATTACACTATTTTCAACCGTCTATCTTTCTTTACAAAAGGTTTAACTAAAGTCAAAAGTTCTTCAATAGATAATTCTTCTGTAACCTTTAAAACTGGAACATTAACATCATTCAACCATAAAAGATGTTGTTTCCTTGAACGAATATATTCAGGATTAGTTTCATAATTAGAGACCCATTCTAAAAAATCAAGATGTTTTTGATATAAATCTCCACCCTCTAATACCCTTTTACCGAAACGCATTCTTTCTCGATGTTCGATTCTCTTAATTCTAACATCAATATCTAAATTAATAAATACGAATAATTTAATTAAATGTTTAATGTCATCTCCTAAACCAACTAAAGAACCGGATATAACAATATTTTCATCCTTCTTTATTTCCTCTAAGATATGTTTTCTTGCCTCTTCATCATCTCTTCTTTTAGAAAATGGCGGATCTGTATCTTCCCATAAAGCATCATCAACATCGATATGGTAATAACCGTATTTTATGGATATTTCTCTAGCTAAAGTTGTAGACCCTGAGCCCGAAGAGCCAAAGATATTGATTATATTCTTCATTATAAATACCACCTATTTTGCAAACATAATTTTTTCGCTGTTAAACATTTTGTTTAAGATATATATGAAAACACCCAAATAAACAATATTAGCGAAAACTGTAATTAAAGTATAAATTAAAGCTTGATCAGAAAATGTTAAAATTGCCCTTAAACTCTGAACAGAATTAAATATAGGTACAATAAATAATAAAATATTTGGATTGTCTATACTAGAAAAAGATGTACTGATAGAAACGATAATTGTTAAAATATAAATTGGCATAATATAAGCCGATGCTTCTTTAACTGATTTAGCATAAGCTGAAAGAATTGATATAATACCGACAATTACAAAGATAGTTGAAAATAAAATTAACAAGATTAATAAATACTGGCTAACCCCATAAATGGCAATGTTAGCTCCTTCATAATTCATCAGTTTAGGTAAGGATAAGATAATTCCGAGAAATGAGGAAACCGCAGATAATAGAGATAAAACTGATAAACCAAGAATTTTACCCATCGCTATTTCACTACGCTTAATCGGCGTGATTAGAATAGTTGAAATTGTACCTCTTTCTTTTTCACCGGCAATTGCTTCTGGTCCTATGCTCATCGCTCCAGAAAACAAAAACATAATAACTAGCATTGGGAGTAACTGACTTAAAACAGATCCCATTATTTCATTTTCATTCATCTCAGTTGAACTTTGAACTAAATTAAAATAGACTCGGTCATTAAAAAGAAGTTCACTTAAATATTTTTCATAACTTTGCAGATAATTAGTAAAACGGTTTACTGTATTACTTGAATCCAAATCGTTGACATTGTAATAAACATATACAACCGGTTTATCTCCTAAACCATCATAACTTTCAATATCTTCCGGGAATGAAATAATCATCGTCCATTCTTTATTGTCAATTAAATCTTCGTAATTAGCTATTTCGCTAGCGGTAATTTCCTTTATTGTTAAATTTTCTAAATCTTCATATGATAGATAAAAATCAGTAAAACTATCCGGTTCATTAACGACCGCAATATTCGCCATTGGTTCAGTTTGATTATTGATTACTGAACCCATTACTGAATAGATTGTAAAAATCAATAAACCAGGCAATAAAATGACCATCAAGACTAGTCTTCTGTCTTTTATTACTCTGTCCCATTCCTTTTTAAATACAGTCAAGATATTTTTCATAATGTCACCTCTTCACCTTGAAAAAGAGAAAAGAAAACATCTTCTAGGTTATTGACTTTAACAATTTCTTTAACACTAGCCGTCATTTTAAGTTTCCCATCTAAAATAATCCCGACTCGATCACAAATCTTTTCAACTAAAGAAAAAATATGTGTTGAAACAATAATTGTTTTACCTTTATTTCTGAGTTCTAACAGAAAATCAGTGACAACCTTGGCTGTTATAATGTCTAGACCATTGGTCGGTTCATCAAAGATAATGATATCGGGATCATGAATTATTGAAATTACTATTTGGACCTTTTGTCTCATCCCGGTAGAAAGTTCAGATACTTTAACCTCTTTGAAATCATCTATACCAAACTTTTCAAATAATTCTTTTTTTCTTTTTTCAGCTAAATCAACATCAATATTATGTAGATTAGCAAAAAAATCAAATAAATAATTAGGAGTAAAAAAATCTTCTAATTTTAATTCACTTGTTAAAAAGCCGATTTTTGTTCTTACAATATCTTCTTCTTTTAAAACACTGTGACCATTAATGAAAATATCACCCTTATCAGGCTTAATCAAAGTTGATATACATCTTAATGTTGTGGTTTTACCAGCGCCATTAGGACCTAATAAGCCATATATCTCACCAGGATATGCCAAAAAGGATAAACCATCTACCGCTACTTTGTAGCGATTTAAGGTATTATTGATTTTCATTTGTTTCTTTGATAATACAAATGTTTTCGAAATATCTTCTACACGAATTGTTGCATCCATAAAAATGTTAGTCTCCTTACTCCATATAAGTAATTTCTTATAAATATCTTATCAAAAATTCGCCTAATTTACAATTGTATAAAAAAAAATAAAAAAAAGTCTATTTCTAGACTTTATTTTACTTTTTTAAAGCTTTTTCAGCTTGTACGCAAAGATCTTTGAACCCTTTAGGATCAGTAATAGCAATATCCGCTAAACTTTTACGGTTAACTTCGATATTAGCTAATTTCAATCCGTTGATTAATCTTGAATAACTCATGTCATTTAATCTAGCTGCTGCATTTATTCTAGTAATCCATAATTTACGGAAATCTCTTTTCCTTCTTCTACGGTCTCTATATGCATATTTAAATGAATGCATAACTTGTTCTTTAGCTGTTTTATATAAAACATGCTTTGAACCAAAATAACCTTTTGCTAATTTAATTACTTTTTTACGACGGTTTCTTGTTACGAAACTCCCTTTAACTCTTGGCATTTTTTAAACATCTCCTCTTCTTACAAGTATGGAACCATGTGTTTGATTCTTTTTTCGTCTGATTTTGAAACAATTTCAGTATTTCTTGATTGACGATTTTGTTTTGGTGATTTATGGCTCATCAAATGGCCTTGAAAAGTAGATGGTCTAGATAATTTACCAGTACCAGTTCTTTTTAATCTTTTCTTAGTTCCTGAATGTGATTTCATTTTTGGCATAATTAGCGTCTCTCCTTTTTCTTTCTTATTTTTTAATTGGTGTTAAGAGCATTGATAGAAATCTTCCATCATGGCTGATTTTACTTTCTAACTCTCCAGTTTCAGCACAACCTTCTAGGAAACGATTTAAAACATCTTTTCCTTGTTCGATAAGTGTACCACCGGCACGGTAAGGTAAGCGTACAGTAACTTTAAGTTTGTTGCCTTTTTCTAAGAATTTATTCGCATTTCTAAGCTTAGTTTCAAAGTCGTGGGTATCAATAACAGCTGTCATTCTGATTTCTTTTACTTCAACAACTTTTTGATGCTTCTTCGCTTCTCTAGCTTTTCTTTGTTGTTCATAGCGATATTTGCTATAGTCCATTAATTTACATACTGGCGGTTTAGCATTAGGCGCAACTAAAACTAGGTCATAACCTTGTTCTTTAGCGATTTTGTTAGCTTCAGCTGAAGTTTTTGCCCCATACTGAAAACCATCCGCACCGATTAATAGTACTTGTTTGTAGCGAATTTCTTCATTGATTAAGTTACTTTCTTTCTTTTCCGGTCTTTGATTGTTATAGATAATATTAAAACACCTCCAAGGTATAAAAAAATGAGTACCTAAAGGTACCCACTTATTGCACTAAATAAATATATCTTAGCAATTTACCTATCAACTATTTTGTCAATCAGGTGAGAAGCGGGTACTTCTACTTTCTATTTTTTAACCGTAATGATTATATACTATTTTAAAATTTATGTCAACTATTATTTCTCAAAGTTTTTTTTGGGTTTACGAAGATAATTTTCTTTATTTACCTGGTAAGCTCTAGCAATTGCCAGATTACCTTTCGGAACATTTTTATCCACTGTAGATCCGGCAGCAATAAAAGCACTGTCTTCAATATTAATTGGAGCAATTAAATTAGTGTTACAGCCAATGAATACATCATCACCGATAGTTGTCTTATATTTATTAGCGCCATCATAATTGACAGTGATTGCACCACAACCAAAGTTAACGTTTTTACCAATTTCAGCATCACCAATATAAGCTAAATGAGATGCTTTAAAAAGATTTCCTGTAGTAGATTTTTTAATTTCCACAAAGTTACCTATACGGTTTTTTTCGCCAACGATAGCACCGTCTCTTAAATGGGCGAATGGCCCTACTGTCGAATTTTTCTTTACTTCAGAATTATAGACCAATGAATGTTTACAAATGACATTCTCGCCGATTTTTGAATTATGGATTTCCGTATTAGGACCCAAGATGGCTCCGCTACTAATATGAGAATTACCTGTTATATAAGTATTTGGATGAATAGTAACATTTTCATCGATGATAACATTTTGGCCAATAGTAATTGTATCTGGGTTAATCATCGCAACACCAGAGAGCATCAAATCTTTGTTAATATTATGACGTAAGATATTTTCAGCTTTACTAAGAGTATAAAGGTCATTGATTCCCATCGCTTTATAATCTTTTTCAAGCAAATACGTTCCAACTAAACAACCATCATTTTTTAAGATTTTAACGATGTCAGTTAAATAATATTCTTTTTTAGCATTGAAATTATCAATTTTTTCTAAAGCAGGAATTAAAAGATCGTTATTGATAACATAGATACCAGTATTTATTTCTTTAATCTTCTTTTCTTCCTTATTAGCATCATTTTCTTCAATAATAGCATTTAAATAATTAGCTTCATCTCTAATTATTCTTCCATATCCAAAAGGATCATCAACAATCGTACTTACTACAGTCAAATCATGACGAAATTCAATATGCTCATTAATAGCAGCTTTAATAACTGAATCATCAATTAAAGGCATGTCTCCCGGTAAGATAATTGTATAACCTTCCATATCCTTAATAAAATCTTTTGCCGATAAAACAGCATCTCCAGTCCCTAGTTGCTCTTTTTGAACAGCATATTTGACTGTTGAATTTAAAATCTCTTGAATAACTTCTTTCTTATGACCGACTACAGTTATTAATTCGTCAATCATTGTTGATTTATATAAATGTTCAACAATGTAAGCAATCATCGGTTTTTTCAATAATGGGTAAGCACATTTAGGTAATTCCGTCTTCATTCTTGTGCCTTTACCAGCTGCGAGAATAATTGCGTATTTTTTCATATTTCCCTTTTTAAAATTGCATAAAACTACAATTTTTTCTCCTTCCCTTTTTCTTTTATTTTCTCAACAATATCATTGATTATTTTGTCAACAAGTTCTTCAGTCTTAGCAGAAACTGAAACTCTAATCAAAGGTTCGGTACCACTTGGTCTAACCAAAACTTTACCATCATCAGAAAGCATTTGTTGGTAACTCTTAACCAAATCAATAATTTCTTGATCTTTGGCAATGCTTTTATCAATATTTTTAATGTTAATTAACTTATCCGGATATAATGTAACATCATCTAATAGATGGGAAAGTTTGGAATTATATTCATTTAATATTTTAATTAAGAACCAGGCATTTAAAACTCCGTCACCAGTCAAGAGCAACGATTTGTTAATGATATGTCCGGAGTTTTCGCCACCAAGCGTAGCTTCTTCTTCAGCTAAGGCTTTAAAAATATACTTATCTCCAACTTCAGTTTGAATAACTTTGATTCCTAAATTTTCTAGCGCTCTTATTATACCTAAATTACTCATCTTTGACAATACAACAATGTTATTGTTAAGCAAGTCTTTATTTTTTAAATATTTCGCCATTAAAAAAATCAATAAATCTCCATCTACAATACTGCCTTTATCATCAATAACTAAAACTCTGTCACCATCACCATCAAAAGCAATACCTAGGTCTAAATGTTTGGTTTTAACTAAATTTGCAAGTTTTTCTAAATGGGTTGAACCACAATCTTTATTAATATTATAACCATTAGGATTGTTGCCGATAACCTCATAACTTTCAACGAATCTAGGTAAGATGCGCAGTGCTGAGTTTACAGTAGCGCCATTAGCCAAATCAAAACCTACTTTTAAAGGTAGATTAATATCAAAATCTTGATATAGTTTAAAATAATCGGAGATGATGTTAGGCATTTCTATTATTTTCCCTAAATCCTGATTAGATAAATCAATATCATTATCAATAACATCTTCAATTAAAATTTCTTCTTTTTCAACAGTTTTTTTACCTTTATTGAATATTTTGATTCCATTATCTAAATAAGGATTATGACTAGCTGTAACCATGATTCCTAAACAATCATTTTGATAAGAAGCTAAAGCTAAAATTGGTGTCGCATAGACACCAATATCACAAACATTAAGGCCGGCTAAAATAGCCCCTTTTTTTATATTTTCAACTATCATTTCTCCAGATTCTCTAGTATCTCTAGAAATGATTACTTTATCAGTAATTTTTTTGAAATGTTTTAAACTTTTTCCTACGCGCAAGCTCATTTCTTCATCAATTAATTCATAAGCTTTGCCTCTAATTCCATCAGTTCCAAAATATTTCAATATTTCACCTACTCTACAGTCACAGATTTTGCTAAATTACGCGGTTTATCAATGTCAAGCTTTAACTCTTTGGCTTTGTAGTATGCAATCAATTGCGTTGGAATTACACTTAATAATGGAGCCAATGATGAATGAACATCAGAAAGAACGATATCATCACTAGCGTCAGAAACGCTTTCAAGTGAAATAATGATAGTTTTAGCACCTCTTGCTTTAACTTCTTGAATATTAGATCTAGTGTTATTGTTGATATTTTTCTGAGTAATTATTGCAATAACAGGGACATCCTTTTCAATTAAAGCTATCGTTCCATGTTTTAATTCTCCCGCAGCAAAACCTTCAGTTTGAATATAAGATATTTCCTTTAACTTTAATGCTGCTTCTAAAGAAGTATAATAGTCAACTCCTCTACCTATATAAAAACAATTTCTTTTTTTCAAACGTCTCTTAACTAAGTTTTCAATATATTCTTTATTATCAATCAAGCTTTCCATAGCAATAGTGAGTTTGGAAAGTTCAAAATGCAAGTCAAAAGTCTTTACACTTGATAAACAATAGGCAATAATTGCCAAAACTGTAACTTGAGCTACATAAGCTTTAGTTGATGCAACAGCGATTTCAGGTCCAGCGTAAATCGGTAATGCATAATCTGCTTCTCTTGCTAAAGTTGAAGTTATAACATTTGTTATTGTTAAGACTGGATAATTTAATCTTTTAATGTTAACTAAACAAGCTCTTAAATCAGCTGTTTCTCCAGATTGAGAAATTAATATAAACAAAGCATCCTTTTCCAGTAAAGGAGGATTATATGCAAATTCACTAGCAATAAACACTTCTGTAGGAATTCAAGTCATAGTTTCAAAATAATACTTACCAATAAAACCAGCATGCATTGAAGTTCCAGCAGCTATTATATATATTCTTTTCTTGTCTTTAAACAAATCATATATTTCTTTGTTTAAATCAAGCTTTCCATTGATAAGATACTTAGAAATTATTCTTCGAATAACAGAAGGTTGTTCAAAGATTTCTTTTAACATGAAATGTTCATATCCACCTTTGTCAATCTCATCATCAGCCATATCCATTTTATGTTTTATTAAATTTACTTCTTTACCAATAATATCGTAAGATTTGAAGAAAGACTCACCATTCTTTTTAGCTACGATAAAAGTTTTATCTTCGATTAAATAATAATACTCGGAATTACCAACCAAAGCCATTAAATCCGAACCAAAAGTAATTCCTTTATCAGAAGATCCGATAATCAAAGGACTTTTGTTCTTAGCCGCATAAATTGTATCAGTAGCTTCATTATCCATAATCAATAAAGCATAAGAACCCTCTAACAAAGATAAAGTTTTTCTTATTGCTTCTTCAGCGTTCATATCTTTAGAAAACAATTCAATTAAATTTGCGATAACTTCAGTATCCGTTTCACTAACAAACTTTACGCCCTCTAAATATTTTACTGTTAATTCACGATAATTATCAATTACACCGTTATGAACTACAATAAAACGATCAGAAGATGAAGAATGTGGATGGGAGTTAACTTGATTCGGTTCACCATGTGTTGCCCATCTAGTGTGACCAATACCGATAAAATTATCAATATTGTAATCAAAACTATTTATTAAGTAATCTACTCTACCAGGAGTTTTGTAGGTTATAAATCTGCTTTTCTTATTGCCTAAAAAACTGATACCACAAGAATCATACCCGCGATATTCTAGTTTTTTTAGACCATTTAAAATAACATCTGTTGCTTTAAGCTCTCCGATGTATCCAACGATTCCACACATGAGTTATATCCTCCTAGAATAAAACATATTATAGCAAAAAAAAATGATGTTTGCAATTTATTTATAGTTTATCAAAAGAAAAACCATGGATAAATTATCCACAGTCTTTTAAAAGATTAATAATTAAGGAGAAACTAATTATCGCTATCAAGATTATAATATAATATGTTAAATTTTGATATATTACTACCTTTTCATTATTTATTAGAAAAGAAGGTATTAATTTAAGAATTAAAACATCTATCTCACTTGTTAAATCATGGAAATCATAAATTGTTTTCTTATACCAAAAAACTAACAAAGGAACAATACCGATTAAAAAATGATTTAAAATGGACATAAGAAAGGACAATATAAAATACAAAGATAGAGTTTCTAATAATATAATTTCAGCTATATCAAATATAATGCCTAAATCAAGGCTAAAAGGTGTTAAATAATGTCCAGTAATAATAAAAAATATTACGCTAATATAAAGAGTTGAAAATATAATCAATATACCTATTATGTACCGACAAATTAGAAATATCATTTTCTGCTTGTAATCATTTACTGTGAAACGGATTAAGAAATCATTTGTTTTAGATGATAATAATACTCCTATAAATATTCCTAACAAACAAATTATAATTTCCATCAACAATGAACTTTGATTTAAATATTCAAGATAATAAGAATTCCTGAATGCATCAACATATGAAAATGGAAAATCTAAACCGGCGCTATAATAGATGCCTAAAAAAAGAATTGTCAGAATTAAAAGATAAATAACTATAAATACTTTAGAAAAGATAAAACTAAAATGCAATTTAAGATAATTTATCATTTATTTTTCCGTTTTCTATCTTATAAATCCGTTTTAATTTACTTCTAAATTTATCAGGATTATGAGTTGAAATAATTACTAATCTAGTTTTAGAAATAAGAGTTAAATACTCTAACAAAGCTTTTTGGCTATCCTTGTCTAGAGAAACCAAAGGCTCGTCAAGAATAATAATTTTAGGTTCCGGTATTAATGCTTGCAATAAATTCAACTTTTGTCTCATGCCATTAGATAAGCTTTTAATTACTTTATTACGAACTTGTTCTAAATTGAACATCTTAAAAAAATCAACACTTCTTTCTTGATACATTACTTTACCCATTCCTTTTATTCTTCCGATATTCATTAAAAACTCATCTACAGTTTGATATTCTGGCATTAAAAAAACTTCAGGAGCATAACCAATTCTCAGTCGTTTCTTTTCAACTTTTCCTTGATACTTAACATGTTTCATAATACATTTTAATAATGTTGATTTCCCAGACCCGTTCTTGCCAATAAGCAAGTTTAATACACCGCTATTAAGGGTTAAGTTAACATCAAAAACGCCTTTTTCTTTTGTATAGGCTTTAGTAAGGTTCTTCGTAGTTATACTGATATTTTCTGATATTTTCATCATAATCATCCAACCTAATCATTTCATCAAAAAATAAATAATCATCGATAATTAATTCATATTCTGTTTCATTGTAAATATAAGTTATTATTAGTGGAAATCGATATAATTTTTCATAGCTTTCGTGATAGATTAAAGGAATTAAATAGTATAAGTCATCCTTTAAAATCAAATCTTGATCTTTAGCAGTTCCTAAGTTATTAAATCCTGGAATTATATCTTCTATTTGAGCAGTACTCTCTAATTTGATTTCACTTTCGAAACAATCTCCTAAAGAAATCTCAAAAACATTGTTATTTGAGGAAATACTTTTAACAATTATTTCTTCGCTAGTAAATTTATTAAACTTAACGATTACACCCAAGATATATTTTTCTCCTTCTATTTGATTAATCAAACCAAACATATTTACTATATCCAAATGATTGGATTGATTAACCTCTTTAAAACTTAAATAGAGATTTCCAATATCAAGTTCAATACATTCTTCATTAACGTAATTAAGAATCAGTTTGGTCTCTTCAATCAAAAAATCTATATCTTTTAGTTCTACTGAAGAAAAGGATATTTTTATGCTATATAGATAATATAAATTATTTTGAAACAAGGTATTTTCTTCTATTAAATCAATACTGGTAATATCCACTTTAACTTCATTTATTTTACCAATTAAACTAGCATTTGTAATATTTTCTTTATCAGTAATAAAGGTATTTTTTTCACTGATAAAAAGACTAAAACTTAATTCTTCATCTTTTGTCATCAAACGGGAATAGTTTTGTGGCATTGTAAAATAGTCGATAACCTCACTTTTTTCATCGATTGTTAAAACGAGAATAGTACCAACGATTAAGTAAAGGAATATTATTATTAAAAAACCTTTTTTCATCTAATTCTTTCCTTGATAATCTCATAATATTCCGTTTTAACAGTAAAGGTTTCCCAACCTCCGCTTTTAGTATTAATCCAAAAGAAGTAATACTTGCCGACACCATTATTAACTTCTCCCGTACCTCTTGTAATAATTTTTACATATGTTTTGGGATCAACAATAATTTCAAAATCATAGGTTTCTTTAGTAGTAGTTAGTTTAGCATAAGAAATTGATGCTTTAATATCAGCGTCTACTTTCCCTTTAAATTTCTTCACATCACCTTTAACTTCCAACTTTATTCCTCCACTAGCTGATATTTGATATGAAGTTTCTTCCTTAGTTTCCAATGAGATATCTTGCTTAATTGTTGAGTATCCATTGTTATAGATTTTTAATTTGGTTTCTGCGATAAACTCAACTTCTTCATTTTCATTAACGACATGAATCTTCCAACCAATAAACTTTTTCTTTTTAAGTTTCTTGTAATAGTCTTTATAATCACTATCACTGTACTCTTTTAAAAGAACGGCATCTTCATTCTCAAAAACTATTTCTTGATAATTTTGATACTCTTCTGCCCTAACAGTTACTAAATTAGTGATTACTAATAAAGACATAATTAAAACAATAACTATTTTTTTCATAAAAAAAACCTCCTCTTTTATTCAAATAATACTTAAGAGGAGGTTTATTTCTTTAATTTAATGGATTTTCTTCAAAATACTTCAGCGTATCTTCATATCCATAAGCAATTCTTTTAACAGCCTGATCATGTTCAAAATTCAATCCGCCACCCAGTGAATGCTTATGTTTGACTTCATAAAATTTTATTCCAGGATACTTAGATTTGCTTATAAAATATAATTTAAATAAATGAATTACGATAATCGTGTCACAACCTGCATCAATTAAAGGCTTCACTGGAGCGTTATCATAAAGCCCGCCATCAAAGACTTGCAAACCGTCCATAGTTACAGAGGGAAAAACAAAAGGAATTGAACAGGAGGCTAAAATCTGCTTGATAATCAAATCATCCTCTTGTTCGTGTAAAGGTGAATAGATCACTTGCGATTCATTCTTTATATAATGTTTAAAAGATGATTTCAACAATCCCATAACACCTTCATTTTTCATTCCTGCAGGTGATAAGGTAATAAAAACTTTCTTCTTTTTAAGCTTTTCAATATCTAAGTTATTCTTTAGTAAATCAGTTAACATATTAATTTCAAAAATACCAGAATTTACAACATCAAGTTTCTTTTCTCTTAAAGTCTTAAATATTGAAGTACTCTTAATAAAATCAAATGTCGAGTAATCAACCCATAACTTTTCCATTTCTGAGATAGTCTTGCAGGCAAAAAATGCCGCATTGACTGAACCAATGCTGGTCCCTGAAACTGCATATATTTTCGACAAAATCCCCAGTTCTTCTAATGCTTTTAAAGCACCTATTTGATAAGCGCCTCTAGCACCTCCACCAGTTAAACATAAACCGATTTTAGACATATAAACCTCTTTTAATACATTAGTTTAGTTTGATTTTGGTAAACCTCTTTAATTGTTCCGCCACCCAAACAAATCTCTTTATCATAAAATACCGCTGCTTGACCAGGAGTTACTGCTCTTACCGGTTTATTTGTAATAACTTCTAAGGTAGTCTCATCTAGCCACCTTATTAAACAAACGTTATCTGTTTGACGGTATCTAAATTTAACAGTACACTCTAATTCCCCAACAAATTTCTTTGGTGAAATCCAATTAACATCCTCAACAATAGATCTATTAGAATAAAGCATCGGATGGTTAAAACCTTGCCCAGCTAATAAATAATTATTCTCCAAATCTTTTCCAATCACAAACCAAGGAGCCTGTTTAAAGCGTTTATCTCCACCAATCAAAAGCCCTTTTCTTTGACCGATCGTATAATACATCAAGCCGTCATGTTCCCCTACTTCTTCATTGTCTAGAGTCATTATTTTTCCAGGCTTTGAAAAGATATAGTTTTTTAAGAAATTTTTAAAATCTCTTTCACCGATAAAACAAATTCCCGTTGAATCTTTCTTATCAGCGGTAGGAATATTGTTTAGAGTTGCTATTTCTCTGACTTCTTTTTTAGTTAAATGCCCAACAGGGAAAAGACTGAATGTCAATTGTTCTTGATTAAGTTGCGATAAAAAATAAGTTTGATCTTTATTATTATCAATGCCTCTTAATAAAAATTGCTCCCCATCTTTTTCAACTTTTCTAGCATAATGCCCATAAGCAAAATAATCCGCACCTAAAGATTTAGCTACTTCTTGAAAACCGGCAAACTTAACATACTTATTACAAAGTATATCAGGATTAGGAGTACGATTTTTTTTATGTTCTTCAATAAAATAACTAAAGACATAATCCCAGTATTCTTTGATAAAATCATGACGATATAGCTTAATTCCTAAATGTTCAGCTACTTTTAAGGCGTCAAGATAATCCTGTTCCTGCGGACAAATATCTTCAGTTAATGAAGGATTGCCTAAAATATCATTATTGGCAGCTGAATCCCAATTTCTCATAAACAGCCCAATAACTTCATAACCTTGTTCTTTAAGCAAATATGCACTTACTGCAGAATCAACTCCACCACTTAATCCGACCACTACTTTCTTCATGATGTCCTCTTGATATCAGACACTATCTTAAAGTCACTTCTTGGTGAAAGCGCAAAATCAAATACTTTTGGTGAATCTGGACTAGCCGTTCTTTTAAATGCTTGAGAAAAGAAACGAGTAAAGAAGTTATCAGTATACTCTTTAGCTTTTACGTCATCTAAATCAAAAACAACTTTAAGCAAATACTTAATTCTTTCAGAAGTATCACCAGCTATCATATAACGATAGAGAATAAAGTCATTAATTTCATATTTGCCGATAATCTCTTCTGTTTCTTGTGAAGCTCTTAACTCAGGCGTAATTGGAGTATCTAAAATATCATAGAGAACTCTTCTAAGTTCACCATCATATTTTAAATCCGCATAAGCTTTAAGCATAAATTTAACAACTGTTTTTGGCACTCCACCATTCACGTTATACATTGACATTTGATCGCCATTATATGTTGACCAACCAAGAGCGATTTCACTTAAATCTCCGGTGCCTAAAACTAAACCATTTAATTTGTTTGCTAAATTCATCAAAACCATAGTTCTAGCTCTTGCTTGAGCATTTTCATAAGTCGTATCTTCTTTGTCTAAATCATGATCGATTAATTTCAAATGGTCTTTGATATGCTCGCTAAGATCAATCTCTTCAGCACTAACACCTAAAAGTTCCATTAATTTTTTAGCGTTTTCATTAGTTCTTTTTGAAGTATGTAGTCCCGGCAATGTATAGGCATGAATATTCTTTTTATCAATTCCTAAATATTCAAACGCACCTACCGCAACCAAAAGAGCTAACGAAGAGTCTAGCCCACCGCTAATTCCTAGAACTAATGATTTAATATTTGTATGTTTTAATCTCTTTGCTAAACCGAATTCTTGAATAGCAGAGATTCTATTAAATGCATGGTTAGGGTCTTCCTTAGGTACAAAAGGTAATTTATCCCATTTTTCAGTAAAAGTAAAATCTTTAATATGAGGTAACTCAAAATTAACTGTTTGGTACTTCAATCGATACTTTAAAACCGAATCTCTATAAGAAGAGTTAATTCTTCTTTCATATTTTAATCTTTCAATATCTATGTCAGTTTCCAAAATTTCCGTTTCCAAAGAAAAGAAATTTCTTTCTTTGATTAATCTAGCATTATTAGCCACGATATTATGTCCAGAAAAAACGGTTTCTGAAGTTGATTCACTTGCACCGCTAGAAACATAGATATAAGCACCGCTATTTTTTCTAGAATGTTCTAAAACAGCGTTTCTACGGATATGTTCTTTACCTAAAACTTCATTTGATGAAGAAATATTAACAATGATATTAGCACCATTAACACTTAAAAGATTACCCGGAGTAATCGTTGCCCACATATCTTCACAAATTTCCACGCCAAAACTAAGGTCTTGATCTTGAAAAATAATATTTCCAAAAGGTACTTTCTGATTTAAAATATTGATTTCTTGATAATTGTCAATACAATCAAAGCCTGAATTAAACCAGCGTTTTTCATAATATTCTTTTGTATTAGGCAAATAAAACTTAGGAACTATCCCCAAAATCTTATCTTTTTGAATTACTACAGCACAATTTAAAACCAATTGATCCAAGATTATTGGCATACCAATTACCGTAATACCGCAAAAAAGATTATTTTTCAAAAAATAATCTAAGCCTTGATAACAATCGTCTAATAAATTCTTGTGAAAAAACAAGTCTCCAGCTGAATAGGAAGATACTGACAATTCAGGAAAGACTGCCAAGTGACAAGAACATTTTTTAAGTGCATTTAACATTTCCTTAACATTAAAATCAGGATTTCCAACTTCTAATTTTGGTGATATTAAAGCAACTTTTAAAAAACCATTTTCCATTATTTATTACCTCTGTATAAGTCATTTTTCATTATGTATTGGTAGATATTGTCTGTAACATAAAACGGATCTAAACTATCTCTAAAAGCCGTAGACGAAATATATTGTTTAAATCCCGGAATAATTCTAAAATTATCCTTTGATTCATTAAGCAGTTTATCATTTTCAATTATTTTTTGAGCATCTTGTTTATTACGATTAATAACAATAAATTTAAATTCTTTTATCAATCTTTCCGAATTAATCCAACGTTTTATATTGACTAGATTATCGCTACCGATGATAAAAGCAATTTCTTCATCAGGATAAAGGTCTTTAAGTCGTTTTAAGCTTTCGTAAGTACCTAAATAATTATGGTCATCAATTTCTAGTAAAGACAACGAAGCTTTAGGTAATTCTTCAATCAAAATATTAAGCATATCTATGCGATAATTATCACTAATTAAAGTGCTCTTATTATATTTATTGGAGACAGGCAAAAAGATAAAATGATCAAAACCAATCACCTTGTCAATCAAATAATATATTTCTTTATGCGCTAGCGTTGGGGGATTAAAGGCGCCACCAAAAACAACGACCATATGACCACATCCTTCTTTTATTTATTTTATCATATTAAAATTAGAAATTAAAGCGATATTCACGTTATAAAAGAACTAATCTTATGATATACTAGAGAAAAATGAATATGAAAGGACAATTTTAACTACTATGAAAAACAACTATTTACCAGATATTTTAGAATTTGCAAAGAAAATTCTTGATATTCCTTCACCAAGTGGATTCACAAATAACGTGATAAACTATATTGACCAAGAAATAACTAACCTGGGATTTCAAACAAAAAGAACAAAAAAAGGTAATCTTTTAGTCGAAGTTAAAGGTGAAACAAACAAAACTATTGGACTTAGCGGCCATGTGGATACTTTAGGAGCCATGGTCAGAAGTATAAATAGTAATGGGGAGTTGAAGTTCACGACGATTGGCGGACCTATTTGGCCTACTTTAGACGGAGAATACTGCGTTGTTCATACAAGAGAAAATGGCGATTATCACGGAACTTTTCTTTCAACTTCACCATCAACTCATGTTTATAAAGACGCTTCTACCGCTACAAGAAATCCTGATAATATGATTGTAAGAATCGATGAATTAGTCAAGAGTAAAGACGATACATTAAAACTTGGTATCGCACCTGGAGACTTTATCTTCTTTGACCCTAAAACAACCATTACTAAATCAGGTTTTATTAAAAGCCGTTTCTTGGATGATAAAATTTCAGTTGCTGTTTTATATGGTTTATTGCTTTATTTAAAAAAAGAAAACATCACGCCTCAAGCTAATCTGATTTTTATCATATCTACTTATGAAGAAGTTGGCCATGGGGCTTCTTATATCCCGGAAGTTGATGAGCTTATAGCTGTTGATATGGGTTGCATCGGCGAAGACTTAAGCTGCACTGAGCAAGACGTTTCAATCTGTTGCAAAGATTCAAGCGGACCATATGACTATAATATGATTTCCAAATTAGTTGATTTGGCTAAAAAAGACAATATTAGTTATGTAACTGATATCTATCCTTTCTATGGTTCGGATGTTTCAGCTGCTTTAAGAGGTGGCAAAGACTTCAAAGGAGCTCTAATAGGTCCTGGAGTTCACGCTTCTCACGGTATGGAAAGAACACATAAGAATGCTTTAGAAAATACTCTTAAACTGCTAATTCAATACATCAATAACTAATAAAAATCCAAATCTCTTTAAAATGGAGATTTGGATTTATTTTTTTTAGTTAACTTTCATAAATTCCTGGAAACGTTTTGGTAAATCAAGTTGAACATTGATTTTTTCCTCTGTAACAGGATGATTAAAATTCGTTTGATAACAAACTAACATCAACGGTTCTTTATGTTCATGTTTGTTATAAATCTTATCGCCAACAATCGGTTTATCAAAGAAAGCTAGATGAACTCTAATTTGATGAGTGACTTTTCCAATGACTTTCAAATCAAGTAAAGAATATTGTTTAAATTCTTTTTCAACATGATATTTTGTTGAACAATCTTCTCCACCATCTTGAACAACTTCTCTAATATAAGAACCTTCTTGTTTTTTTATTGGTAGACATATATCAAAGTCTTTAGCGTCTAAAATACCATCTACAATAGCTTTATATGAGAATTGAAGTTCATTATCAACCTTATTGCTTAAAAGGAATTTAATGAAACGATGCTTTGCAATAACAACTAATCCTGAAGATTCACGATCTATTTTATTAACGTAATGAATCATATTATTAATATTGTTCTTTTTGTAATGAGCTACTAAGTAATTAGCTAAGGTATGTGAAGGGTTTGATTTTGAAACTGTTAATAACATATTGATTGGTTTATTAACAATAAGAAAATACTCATCTTCATAAACGATATCTAAATCATAGTCTTCTGGTTCTACATTTTTATTAAGACCTTCATCAGACAATAAGAAATGAATTTTATCGCCTTTTCTGACAGTATCCTTACGTGATTTAATTTCGTTATTGACAAATATCTTATAATTCTTTTCATCCTTTTGCAAGATTGAGGTAGGTATATTGTTTTCTGTCATAAATCTTTTGATTGTTTCCGGTTTTTTTACTCGATAAATTAATTCCATGTTGATCACCTTTATACTAAGTTGTATACCTTTCAATTATTAAAAAAAATATCTTATATTATTTGCCTAAAGAGTATTATAACACAAAAAAAGACTAATTTCAAAATTAATCTTCTTTATTATTATAAAATTCATTTTTTATAGGAAATATCTTTTTAATAAGAAACATTACTCTCTTATACTTAAGAATTTATTATACCAACTCATTACAATTTCTTCATCAAAAGGCAATAAGCCTTTATCGATTTTATTTTTTAAATCAAGCATTTCTTTAGCCAGAATTTTTTTGATTTCTTCAGGATAATTCATCTCTTGCTGATGCGTTTTATACTCATTGATATCCAAAATTTTATAAGATAAATCACTATTGACTTTTAAATCTAAATCGTAGTCAATATATTTCAACGCTTCATCATCCATTAATATCGGTGATCCAACATTGCAATAATAGGTTATATGGTCATCTTTGATAATAGCTATGACATTATACCAATGATTCTTGAAAAAGAAAGCAACTGAAGGTTCTTTTGTATACCAATATCTTCCTGTTGACTCAACTACTTTTGTTCTTTTATTAGCTACAATAATAAAGTCATCATTATCTTCTAAAATCACCGCATTTTTCCAGATGCGGTGTAATGATTTGTCATGTTTATAACTATGGATTATGATCTTTTTACCAATTAATTTATCCATATAATCATCCTTTATTTTTCTAACCAATCCGGTCCTTTTAATGTTATAGGTTCTTCTTTATAAAGACCAAAATAATCTCTTTGCCCTAAAACTTCGTAAATCATAATAGATACTGTATTAGCTAAATTAAGCGATCTTATCGAATCGTTTATAGGAAGTCTAATGCAATTATCTAGGTTTTCTCTCAATATTTCTTTTGGTATTCCGGTAGATTCCCTACCGAACACCAAATAGATATCCTTGTCTATATTAGAAAAATCAAATTTACGAGGAGATTTTTTGCCATATCTAGTTAGGAAGTAAAACTCTCCTTTATTCTTACTTAAGAAATCTTCGTAGTTATCATATACAAAATAATTTGTATGTTCCAAATAATTAACTGCATTTCTCTTTAAATATTTAGGATCTAATTTAAATCCTAGTGGTTTAATGAGGTGTAAAACTGTATTAGTTCCAGCACATGTTCTCATGATATTTCCCGTATTTTGGGGAATTTCCGGCTGATATAAAACAACATTCAAACTCATCTTTTGTTTTTCTTCCTTGCTAATTTTTTCTTTTCTTTATCTACAGCTTCTTGATATTTTTTCTTGTATCCCGGTTTCACTTTCTTTGCAATTCTAACTTTCTTTTTAGCTTCATAATCTAGTTCATTTTCCGGTCTTATTCTTCTGTCACGAGCTTTTCTTATAACTGCATCTGTAAACTGATTGTTTTTTATAGATTTATATTCTGATTTGATTCCTCGTGTTTCTAATTTATCCAGATATGAATTATCATTAAATTCATAAATCGATATACATTCACCATCAAAATCGATTCTTCCGGTTCTACCGCTTCGATGAATATAGAATTCAAAATCTCGAGGCAACTCAAAATTAATGACGTGTGATACGCCGACGATATCTATTCCTCTAGCTAAAATATCAGTAGCGACAATATATTGGAATTCAAGGTTATTAATTCTTTTAATTAGTTGTTTGCGTTTCCTATAATCAACTTCTCCATGAATTAAACAAACATTTTTACCTTCTTTTACCATCCATTGATATACTTCATCAGCACTTTCTTTCTTATTACAAAAAATTATAGCCAAATAAGGATTTATCGCACCGACAATCTTCCTTAAAATAGTAAAACGATCTTGTTCTTTAGTCTTGATAAACATATGTTTGATGTTTAAGTTAGAAATTTCTTCAGGATGAACCTCAAGAATAATCGGTTTGCTCATATATTTTTTTAAGAAAGGTCTTAACCTTTCAGGGATAGTAGCGCTAAAAATCATGAATTTAGCGTTTTGACAAACTGACGCTAAATTATCAACAATCTCTAAAAAATTATTATCAAGAGTCATATCAGCCTCATCAATAACAAAATATTTGGCTTTATAGATTTTAAGTACATTCTCTTTTATCGCTAAATCTTGTAATCTTCCAGGCGTTCCGATAACAATCTGCGGTTGATTTTTCTTAAGCCATTCAACCTCTAAATCTTTATCTTCGCCTCCAATATATAAATTACAAGAAATCTTTTTTTCAGAATGAACGATTAGTTCGTTTGTGAAACGATGAATTTGAATTGCAAGTTCTCTGGTTGGTGCAATGATAACTGCGTGAACATCCTTTGTTTCAAGACTTAAATCATCTAAAATCGGCAATAAAAAAGCATGGGTTTTACCAGAACCCGTCTTTGCTTCAATCACTAAATCATTGTCTTTATCAAATATATCTAATACTTTTTTCTGTACTTCAGTCAGTTCTTTAAATTTTAAGAAGAACAAAGCCTTATTCAAATACTCATTTTTAAATTTTTTCATATTCAGATTCCCATCTTTTCTAGTAAAATCTCATAAACTATTATATAATATTTACATTGATAAGTAAAACAAAAATAAGGAATGAAAATAATGATTGTTAAAAAAATAACACCTCGTGGTTTTTGTAAAGGCGTATATAACGCAATTGAAATCGTTAAAAAAAGTCTAAATGACGAAAACTTACCTAGACCAATTTATGTTCTAGGTCTTATTGTTCATAATAAACACGTTGTAGAAGAGCTAACTTCATTAGGCGCAATCACATTAGACGATCGATTAACCTCAAGATTAGACCTGATAAAAGATATTAAAAAAGGCACTATAATTTTGTCAGCTCACGGAACTTCAGAATTAACGAAGAAAGAAATTCAAGAAAAAGGGTTAACTCTAATAGACGCTACTTGTCAAGACGTCTATAAAACTCATGACTCAATTAAAGAATATTTAGATAAAGGTTATAATGTTGTTTATATCGGCAAGAAAAATCATCCAGAGACTAACGCTTCTATCAGTATCTCAGACAAAATTACATTGATTGAAAATGTTGAAGATTTAAATAAAATCAAACTTAAAGAACCTCTATTTATAACAAATCAAACTACTTTTTCTATTAATGATCTTCTTCCAATCCATCAGAAGATTAATGAACTGTATAAAAACTCAATAATCACGGAAGAAATTTGCAACGCTACTAGATTTAGACAAAATGCCATTATTAACGGTAATGTTGATGTTGATTTATGTTACATAGTCGGAGATCCCAGAAGTAATAATTCACGTAATTTAGTAAAAATATCAAGGGAAATAACCAACACTAAAACCCTTCTAATTGAGACAGTTAAAGACATTAATGTCGAAGATTTAAAAAACGTGAAAATAGTAAGTGTTTCTTCAGGAGCTTCTACTCCAACTTATCTTACACAAGAAGTTATTGATTTCTTACAAAACTATTCATAAAAACAAAATAAATTTTTCTTTATTTTTTAATCTTAATAGTTTATAATAATACAAGAGTTATGTTATGGGGTGAATAAAATGGCAGATACTAAGAAAAAGAAAAAAATTACACAAGCTGAAAAGGAAATCAGAACTTATAATCCAACTAAAAGCAAATTTGGTCGTATAATACTTTTGATTCTTGCAATCGGAATGTTTTTAGGTCTTTTAATTGCCGCTGTAATCGGCGCAGTTAACGTTTTTAACTAATAATTTTAAAGCTTTAAATAAAATACACTTTCAAGACTTTTTATCCTGAAAGTGTTTTTTTTATATTAACAATTCTCTAGCGATATCTTTAGCAGCTTCAGTTACTTTATCACCGCTAACCATCTTAGCTATTTCTAAAATTCTCTCTTCATAACTTAAATATTTAACGTTGATTCTTGTGGAATTATTGACTATTTCTTTAGATACGGAAAGATGATGAGTTCCTTCAGCTACAACTTGAGGAATATGCGTTATTGATATAACTTGAGTCACTAAAGAAAGTTCTTTAATTTTTCTGGCGATTTGTTTAGCGATATAACCGCTAATACCCGTATCAATTTCATCGAAGATTACCGTAGGAATCGCTTGAGATCTAGCAAAAATAGTTTTAAAAGCCAGCATTACTCGACTCATTTCTCCGCCAGAAGCTGTTTTACTTAGCGACTTAAGCGGTTGGCCTTTATTAGTGGAAATCAGAAAATCAATTTCATCTAACCCATTAATTTTAAAAGCTGAATAATCAAATTCGTCTTTAGGTTTCAAAAGAGAAAAACCAACTTCAAATTGCGCATTTTTAATCACAAGTTCTTGTAAAGTCAAAACGATTTCTTTAGTGATTCTCTTTGCCGTATCTTTACGGAAATCACTAAGATTTTTAGCGGAAATCATCACTTTATCAAAACTATCTTTAACTTTGTTCTTTGCTTGAATAATCAAGTCATCATAATTATCAACTTGGCTAATTTCAGTTTCCAAGATGTGAAAATACTCAATTAGCTCGGGGATATCTTTTCCGTATTTTTTCATGATTTTTTCCAAGTCGTTAACTCTTTCAACCATAGAAACAAAATCGTTTTTGGTATAATCCAAATTTTCTAATCTATCGATTATCAATTGATTGATATCATCAAGTTCATAATAGAGATTATTTAAGCGTTCATGAATGCTTTCAAATTCTAAAGAATATTTCTTCATGCTTGAAAAATCATTTTTTATTTCATATATCTTATCTAAAACCAACTCTTCATTTAAATAATATTTAGACTTTTCAAGCATTGTATTAATCTTATCAATATTTTCAAGGATATTGATTTTTTCTAATGTTTCTTGATATTCATTATCGACTAAATTTAATGCTTTTAATTCCTGATACTGAAATTTATAAAGATCTAGTTGCTTTAAAGTATCTTCTTTCTTTTTCAAGATATTTTGATAATCTTTAAAACATTCTTTATAAGCTTCTAAATTTACTCTATATTCCTCAAGTAAAGGCATGATTTTTGATATTCGGAAATTATCTATTAAAGCTAAATAGTTATCCGGATTGATCAATTGATTAGTATCGAATTGAGAGTGAATATCTGCTAAATAAACGGATAATTCCTTAAGTACTTTTAAAGAAGCTGTTTGATTGTTTATCTTAACTAAATTGCGGTTATCTTTGGAAATTATCCTGTTGATAATAAGATTGTCTTCCTCATCGATACCATTAGCTTTTAAAATATTCTTTATTTGAACAGAAGTAACTTGAAAAATACCGGTAATGCTAGCTGTATCAGAAGATGAACTAATCATTTCTTTTAAAGCTCTTTCACCTAACAATAAAGAAATAGCATCAACAATGATGCTTTTTCCAGCGCCAGTTTCACCAGTTAATACAGTCATACCCTGATAAAAATCAAGCTTTATATCATCAATAATCGCAAAGTTCTTAACTTCTAAACTTAAAAGCATGTCTTATTCTCCGTTTAATATTTGATTAGTTATCGAAAGTTCATCTAAACCATATAGCTTATAGATTTCATCTTGAGTTCCTTGAAGAATAAATTCATCAGGTAAACCAAAGATTTTAACATTTTTTAAATATGATTTTTCACTCATATATTCTAAAATTGAAGAGCCAACCCCAGAAATCTTTGTAACATCTTCAAGCACGAAAAGACCCAAATCAGAGGTTAAAAGTTGATCTAAGCGTTCATAATCCATCGGTTTGATAAATCTGGCATTTATTAAATTAATCGGTAATTTATTTTTTTCAATGTAACTCTTCATTCTGTTGAAATTATCGCCATAACATACTAAGTTAGCTTTACCAAGATTATCAACCATTGGCCAACTAGCAGACTTAATGACTTCTTTTTCTTCTCCCAAGTAACGTTTTATCGAGTTCCTTGAATAACGGATAGCTACTGAATCACTAGCAAAATTAAAAGCATAATCCAAAAGACTTTCTGCTTCAATCGCATCACTTGGTTGAACTATTTCAATATTAGGAATATGTTTTAAGTAACTAATATCATAAATCCCTTGATGAGTCTCGCCATCCGCCCCAACAACACCCGCTCTATCAATACCAATAACAATCTTAGTTTTCAATCTCGCTAAATCATGAATTACTTGATCATATGCTCTTTGTAAGAATGAAGAATAGATTGGTAAAAAGACTTTTATTCCTTTTAGAGATAAAGCTGAAGAAAAACAAACGGAAAAGCTTTCGCAAATTCCCACATCGATTATCTTATCCGGATATTTCTTTTCAAACTCGATTAGTCCTGATCCGGTAATCATCGCAGGAATAATAATTCGGAAGTTTTCTTCATGTCTTGCATATCTAAGTAAATACTCACTTATAATATTACTCCAACTTGTATAATTTTCTTTTTTTCCGTTATAGAATTCACCAGTTTCAATATTAAAAGGTCCTACCCCATGCCAAACGCCTGATTTATCGTTTTCTGCCGGTAAATAACCTTTTCCTTTTTTAGTTACAACATGTAAAACAACTGGTCTATTCTTATTTTTAATTAATTTAAGAAATCGAATCAAATGTTTTAGATCATGGCCGTCTATTGGTCCATAATATGAAAAACCAAACTCATCAAAAATAGTTAAATTATTAGCAAAACCTCTTATCATATTTGCTAATCTTACCTTTATACGATAGATAAACTTAGGGAATTTATGTTTCGACTTAGTTGCGTAATTATATAGTTTTCCCGATCTAGTCTTATTTAATAATCTTGATAGTCTTCCTACATTTTTAGAAATGCTCATTTCATTATCGTTTAAAATTATAATCGGAGATAAGTTTTTTTGATGTCCTAAATAGTTTAAAGCTTCAAAACTTAATCCGCTATTTAAACTACCGTCTCCAACAACCGCAATATTCTTTTCGTTAGTCTTATTAATGCTTTTTGCTATCTCAAAACCAGCAATAGCGGCTATAGCTGTGGAAGAATGTCCGGCCTCCCAAGCGTCATGAACAGATTCACTTCGTTTTTGATATCCCGATAAACCTTCAAACTTTCTTAAATTTTCAAAATCCTTAGCTCTACCGGTTAAGATTTTATGAACATATGATTGGTGTCCGACATCAAACACGATTTTATCTTCAGGAGAATTAAAAACGTAATGAAGAGCTATCGTTAGTTCAACAACTCCTAAATTTGACGATAGATGTCCACCGGTTTTAGAGATATTTTCAATTAGAAATAAACGAATTTCGGAAGAAAGTTCGTTTAATTCTTTTAATGATAAATCTTTTAAAAAATCTGGATTTTTAATATCCTTTAAATTCATAGTTTATTCCTTGTTAAAGTCAACTAATTCCTCAGAATCCATTAATTTTACAATTACTTCTTCGGCATTTTTTAATTCTTCATGACAAATTTTTGCTAATTGAATACCTTCTTGATAAAGCTTAACAGCTTCATCAAGACTATTTTCTCCTGATTCAAGCTTCTTTACTAAGTTTTCTAATTTTTCTAAGTTTTCTTCAAAACTTAATTTATTCATTTTCTTCACCCTTTAAACTTATGACTTTAGCGGTAATTTCGCCACCACTGATTTTGATATCTAATTGTTTATCTTTATCAATATCATTAATATGTTTCTTTATTACATTATCTTGCTTTATAATCGCAAACCCTTTTTTCATGATGTTAAGTGGGTTAGTTAATTCTAGCTTTTCAATTAAATTTTGATAATGCACTTGATTTTCTTTTATTAAATAACGATATTCTGATTGTAATGTTTTTAATAAAACTCTGACTTTTTCAATTCTATTGTCAACAATTTCTAATGGACTGCTTTTTAATAAACGATCATACAAATTAGCATAAGCCAATTCTTTAGTTTGAATTAAACGCATCGGATTCTTTAAAACGTTTCTATCTAAAACTTTTTGAAAATGTTTATAAGAATTATCATATAGATTTTTCAAAGCTAAATCAAGTCGTTTTTGATAATTAGAAATATCCGCCTTTACTTCTCGCCAATTTCTAACGGCAATTTCTGCGGCGTGAGAAGGTGTTGAAGCTCTTTTATCAGCGACAAAATCGCTTATCGTATAATCAGTTTCATGCCCAACAGCACTGATAATAGGAATTTTAGAATCATAGATAGCCTTAGCGACAATTCTTTCGTTAAAAGCCCATAAATCCTCAATTGATCCACCACCACGGCCAATGATCAAAACATCCACGAGTTGATCTCGATTAGCTTTTTCGATTTGACTTGCAATTGATTCTTTAGCATTAACCCCTTGAACTAAAGCTGGATATACAATGATTTTAGTCATAGGGAAGCGAGAATTTATCACATTGATTATATCCCTAACAGCCGCTCCTGTTGGTGAAGTGATAACCCCAACCGTAACAGGAAAAAGCGGTAATTCTTTTTTATGTTCATCGAGAAATAAACCATCATTAGCCAATTCTTCTTTTAACTTTTCATAAGCTAAATATAAATCTCCAACTCCATCTAAATCCATTTTTTGGATATAGATTTGGTAAGTACCGTAATTTTCATAAATAGAGATATAACCTTCAACTATAACTTTATCACCATCTTTAGGATTAAAATTAAGTCCTCTGGTATTTGAGGCGAACATAATTGCGCTTATTTGCGATTTATCATCTTTAAGAGATAAATATAGATGCCCTCTCGAATGTCGTTTAAAATTAGAGATTTCTGCCTTTAAAAGGATGTTTTGCAGTTCAGAATCATTATCAAACTTATATTTTAAGTAACGGTTTAAAGCCGTGACTGTTAAATACTGTCTAACCATTACAATTCACTCAAATAATTTTTAATATTTTCCAATAATCTGTTATTAAACTTTTTAGCTTGATCATCATCTAAATTAGAATAAACCTTTGTTATTTCTAAAGCTTCATTGATGATTATTTTTGCGGGAACCTTATTTAAAATCATTTCATATGTTGCTAAACGAATGATTGATAAATCAACATAATTTAAACGATCGATTGTCCAATTAGTCAAACAATGAGAAATAATCTCATCAATTCTTTCTAGATTCTCTTTTACGCCTAAAAACATCTCTTTAACTTCAGATTCAATGTTTTCTAAATCATAATCACTGGAAAATAAATCTTGATAGATTAGCTTGATAACTTCAGTTCTTAAATCTCTTCTTTTCATAATATACACCTATCTTTACTTTTAATATTTTATCACAAACAAAAATAATTTAAAAGCAATAAAAACCCTATAAAAATAAGGCATATAAACTTATGCCTTATTCCTTACATATACCGTCGCACTATAAGGTGCTAATTTCATTTTCTCACTCAGTAAAACTTGACTTCCATAAAACCAATCAAAACTAGAAATATCGATATCTTCTAAAGCAATTTCAATTTCATAATCCCTAAAATTAGCAATTACCAAATAATCTTTATCTTGACCCTTATTTATATAACAATAACTTTCATTATCTTCTATATTAATAAAACTGATTTCCCCAAAAATAATGTTTTTGCTATCTTTTAGCCTGGTATTTAAAATAAAGCGATAAGCATTAAGAATTGAATCAGGTGATTTATCTTCTTTCAAAACATTTATTTCTTTATAGTTATAATTTGTCTTAATCCAAGGAGTTACTTTTGAAAAACCGCCATTTTCACTATCATCCCACTGCATCGGTGATCTGGCATTATCTCTAGAACGGTCTCTTAATGCTTGAAGTACTCTTTCCTCATCCGCTCCTCTTTCCAGCATATTATGATATTCAGTGAAGACCTCGACATCTCTAAAATCTTCAATTTTTTCATATAAAACATTAGTCATTCCAATTTCTTCACCCTGATAAACAATAGCTGTTCCCGGCATGAAATAAAGAGTGATTGCAAGCATCTTCGCTGACTCTAGATGATATTTTTCGGTATTACCATAATGAGATACTACTCTAGGTTGATCATGATTATGCCAATAGACAAGATTAAACCCTTCTTTACCTACAACTTGATATTGATGAGCGAAACTTTTCTTTATATCATTGACTCTCAAACTCGTTTTTGACCATTTGCCAGTAACTAAATCATCAGTATACCCGGTATCTGCCCAACAATGACCAAAATGAATTAATAAATTGAATTCATGTGAATTAAATCCAACATATTTTCTAACCTCTTCTTTTGAAGCGCCACCAGATTCTCCTAAAGTCAACAGATTGAAGGGCTCAAATAATTCTAATGCCAATTCTTTAATATATTCATGATGTTTTGGCAATGAAGAGAAATTCTCATAGCCAGGAACTCCATCAGGAAAATCCCAGTTTTTTTCTAAATGATTAGCGGCGTCTACTCTAAAACCATCCACCCCTAAATCAATCCAATATTTAATTATCTTTTTCATATCATTTTTCATATCTTCATTACGCCAATTCAAATCCGGCATTTTCTTTGAAAAGATATGCAAATAATATTCATCTGTAGCTTCATTGTAATCCCATGTCGGACCGCCAAACCAACTAACCCATCTTGTTGGTCTAATTCTTAAATTATTTTCATCATATTTAGGCTTTTGCCAGATATAGTAATCATGATATTTATTATGCAGAGGATGAAGAGGGTCTTTTGCAATCTTAAACCATTGATGTTCATCAGAAGTATGATTCAAAACCAAATCTATTAAAACTTTCATATTTAATTCTTTGGCTCTTTTAATTAATGATTTAAATTCTTTAATATCTCCATAATCCTTGCTGACTTGGTAAAAATCTCTAACATCATACCCATTATCATCCATTGGTGAATCGTAATGAGGTGAGAGCCAAATGGTTTCAATCCCAAGATTTTTTAAATATGTAAGTTTTTCTTTTACGCCTAATATATCACCAATACCATCATTATTTCCATCATAGAAACTTCTCAAATAGATTTGATAGATATTGGTTGTCATCCACCAAGCTTTTTTCATTTTTTCTCCCTTTTCTTTATTTCCTTTAAACTGTCGTACTTACCATAAGCTTCACCCATTACTAAGACCAGTGACTTCTCTTCTAAATAAGTTTTAGTTAACTCACTGTTTTTATGATCATAGATGATTTCAATATTATGGTTTTGTAAGACTTTTAATAAATATTGACTTCCTTCAAATTGTAATTCGTCCTTATCAACAAAGACATACTTAACTAGTGATAAATTCTTAATATCACTTAACTTGAAGCTTTTAAAAACATTTCTAAAAGCTAAAACCATGTCACTTAATTTGTAATTATTATAATCTAGAAATTCTTCATAATCGATTAAATATATAACTTTAGAACCAGCAAAACTTTTGTTGTTCAAACGCTTCTTGATAGTATCCATAGATTTGGAATCAATTAAAGTTTTAAAAGACGTTTCAACAAAGAAATTACCTTTAAAATTAGCTAATCTAACATCTTTAAACAAATTATTGATGAACAGTTCGTCAAATTCTTTTTCTAAGGCGTTAGCTTTAATAACTCTTCTTAAAGACTTCTTATTGCCCAACAAACTTTTATTTAAAATGTCGGAATATAAATATCTGACTTCATTCAACTTCCAGTTATATACCGGCTGATAACTAATACGGATATTTTTATCTTCAATAATTTTTTCTAAATTTATTAAAATCGTTTTAGAAACTTCTCTATTCATCCGATAATTTTTATTATCCTGTAAAAACCTTGTCTCTTCATTAGTAAGCGAGATTAAATATTTTAAATCTTCAATATCCGCTTTAGTTATTTTATCTTTCAAATAAACTAAAGCAGCAAATGCGTTAGTTTCATTCTCAATATTTTCAAATACATCTTCATAGATTCTTTTTATAATTCGTTTGTCTTTAGTCTTTAAAATCAAATACAAGTTATCCATACCTTCAAGATAAAGGTTTTGATAATAATTTCTCGCACTTAACTTAACAACCTCATAAATCTTTTCTAAAAATTTATAATAACGGTTGTAGCTGTAATCTTTTAAGAAATCGTGATAATTTCTAAAGTTGAATAGTAAAAGCGCTGAATCTTTATCTAATTCTTCATCAAAAATATACCTGAAATCATAATATCTTCTACTTACAGATTTATCTTCTAAAACTTTCCCTAACATAAAGACGTCAAATTCATCATTAAATATTTTGAACTCTATATTTTTAATATCTTTAGCCTGATATTTTAAAGTAACTTTATCCAACTTGACCAATTCATCAACATAAATGTTTTTAATAAGTCTTTGCTGAAAATCTTCAATACTGATAAAGTCGCTCTCAATTTCAAGTAGATTCTTTGCTTCTTGATTAAGTAAAGACAATTGGTTGTTTTTAAGCAAGAAAATCCCAAAACTTTCTGAATCAAACAGCTTAATTAAATTACGTAAAACCTTATTATTAAATCCGTGTATCTCAAACTCTTCCAATAATTTCTTAAGTAAAACTAAAGTGAAATCAAACACTTTTTTAGCATTATAGAAATCATAACTGTTAAAGTAAAATACCAAGAAATCAAAATCATTGATCTTATTAACAAAAATATTCTTAGTTTTATCATTCAAGAATAAATCTTCGGAAACAGAAGAAAAATCTTTTGCTTCATATAAATTCTTATAACTAAAATCTTTTATTTGGGCATAAACGCTTTTTTCTGATATATCAGTAATTTCTTTTTCTAGCAATAAGCCCTTAGTATAATGATTAAGTTCAATTAAATCATCTCTTAAATTAACGTAAACTAACTTAGAAAACATCTTAGTTTGACTTACTTCTTTAAAAATCGCATGAATAATATCACGTTTCTTTGCGAAAGTCTTATTGTAGTTATTCTCTATTAATCTTAAAGAATAATCTGAGATATTAGTAAAAGGAATAAATTCCTCATTAATTGCAAAAATCAAACTTTCAAGTTTTGCGATTTCATCATTCTTATTAAGTTTTTTCATTAACTTAAGAGCTACTTGATAAAAGGTCAATCTTGACTGTTTAGATAAAACCTTATTCATAATTGGAAAATGCTTTAAATAAAAACTATATCCTTCCGAAAGCTGATTTAAAGCCATCTGAATGATTAAATAACGATCTAAATAACGATACTTGTTATTAGTCTTAATATAATAATCTTCATATAAAGATAAAGCTTTTAAATAATTCTTTTCATAAATTAACAAATCGCATTCAGCTAATAAAAAAGCATTGTTTTTCCTTGATTTATCAAAAATAACCGCTTGATTAAAATACTTCTTTGCCTCTAAATATTGATCGATTTTTAAATTTAACATCGATAATTTTAAATATTTATTTACTAAATTTTGATTTGAGATATTATCCTTGATACTCAACAGCGTATCGATAGCTAAATCGTATTTTTCTAATCCTTCGTAACAAACGGCGTAATAGAACTTTTGCATTATCATATCCGATTCACTTGTTATAAGGCCATTTCGATGATCTAAAACATTTTTTAATTTAACGAAATCCTCTATTTTAAGGAGAATCTGCAAGAGCTTATTGATTATTTTAAGCCGTTCGTCTTTATCTTGAATAAAATCTTTTTTTAAAGGTTCTTCTAAAACACTAACTATCAAATTGTAATCTTTTAAAGTCGTTAAGTATTTAACGTATTCAAATAAAGTTTCTAAATACAAAAAACTATTAGACTTGTTTTCCAATAGCAACTTTTCATATTCATTTTTTTCTTTGAATTTATTTTCCATCATTTACCTTGTTTTTTCTAAAGATTTGATGATATTTCCATAAATATTGATAATCTTTACTTCCATTTTATTGACAGTAAGGTCAATTAAAGCATAAGTTGGATTTTCTCTTGACCTTACATATGACAAACTACCTGGATTTAAAAGAACTATATCAGAAATTTCTTCTAAAAAGGTTTGGTGAGTATGTCCGAAACAAACGATATCAATTTTTTCATAATAAGCTTTCTGTAAAATTCTTGACGTTCCCATTTTTACATGGTATTTATGTCCATGAGTGAAAAAGAAATTCCAACCTTCAAAGATAAAATTCAAATCATAAGGAAATTTAGGCTCAAAAGGAAAATTACCTTTAACCCCAATTATTCCCATTTGACTTAATTCTTCTTCCCTCATCTCTGAATCGCCTAAGGAAACGATTCTATCTAGAGGTTGATTTTTGTTTATAATTCTAGCAATATTTTCATTATCACCATGATTATCGCTGAAGATCAATATTCTCATTTATTAATGTCCTCTATAAGTTTTTTCATTGCTTTTCCGCGGTGCGAAACATCTTTTTTCTCTTCAATGCTTAATTCTGCGTAAGTTTTATTAAGTCCGTTAACAAGAAATAACGGGTCATAGCCAAAGCCGTTCGTTCCTCTTTTTTCTTTGGAAATCACACCATAAGTCTTGCCTTCATAAAATCTAATGTCTTCTGGACTGTTATAAAGACAAATCACAGTTTGAAAATAAGCGGTTCTATCATTTTCTCCCTCAAGTTTTTTTAATAATAAATTATTATTATCTTCATCCGTTTGGCTTTTGGAAAATCTTTTAGATTTAACCCCTAATTCATTCTTAAGACAACTTACAATAATGCCTGAATCATCAGCAATTACTTGTTTTTTGTATCTATCATATAAAGTTTTTGCCTTAATAAGTGCATTTTCTTTGAAGGTTGAACCAGTTTCTTCAATTTCAGCTACTTCATCCAAATCATTTAAAGAAATTATTTCAAAGTCTTTTAAAGCATTTTGATATTCCTTGATTTTACCAGAATTTTGACTGGCTAATATAATAGTTTTTTTCATAAATATTAAAAAAGTTAAGAAAAGAATTCTTAACTTATCCCATAAACTTCTTTTGTTTTAACCATTGGGTAAATTTTTCAATTAAGTCATTACGACCAACCAATAAGATCTCATCCTCTGGTTCAAAAGGAGTCGTGGAACTAGGAATAATAATTTGATTATTCCTTCTTACAGCAACAATGTTTACCCCAAAGTTTTTTCTAATATCAAGTTCTAATAAATGTTTACCAATCATTTTTTTGGTTACTTGAGTTGATATAAATGAATAGTCATTATCCAACTGCAAATACTCTAAAAAATTACCGGAGATTAAGATTGTTGCTAATCTCTTACCAGTAGCTTGTTCTGGCCAAACTAAATGTTCTGGGTCAACGCCAAGTTTTTCTACAACTCGGGCATGATACTCACTTTGTACTTTAACATAAATTTCAGCTACGCCTAAATCTTTTAATATCAAAGTTGTTAAAATTGAATTATCGACATTCATACCTGTCGCAACAATTACAGTATCATAATTATTAATACCAATTTCTCTTAATGCTTCAATATCGGTGGAATCTAAACAAACAGCGTTGGTAACCATCTTAGCGATTTTTTCGATTTTATCAAAATTCTTATCTATTACTAAGACATCTGCCTCTAAATTGACTAATTCTTCAATTAATGCTAAGCCAAAACGGCCAACACCGATAACTGCGAACGATTTTTTTGACATTTCTATAAATTCCCCTCTTTCTTATACATTTCTTATTATACTAAAATTGCGTCTTTTGTCAATGAAACGAGGTATTTATATTTATAGTTTTTTGTCTATACAAATTATAAACTTTCGATTATAATACTTATAGCGAGGTGATTTTTTATGACTAACAACGATGACTTATTTGATCAAGAATCAGTCAAAACAAAAACTTATACAATAAACAGCGACAATTATCAAGAATATTATCATAGACAAAGAACAAGTCGCAACAATTATTTACTAGTTGTTTTTTATATTGTAATTCAATTAATAGCCGCTTTTGTTTATTCTTATATATCAAGTAGTAATTATGGTTATCTAGAGGATGCTGTTAAGGAAGTTACTTTAGTTGAAGACTTAACCTTCACAGTGACAGATAATTTAGATTCTGAAACAAACATGCTTTATCCTTATGAGTTGACTTATTCAGGTATTATAAAAAATGATTATTCAAAAATTATTCCTGTTGTTCAAATTAATTTTGTCTTTTATGACCAGGATAATGAAGCCGAAGGATCCAGATCTTTATTCATTGAAAATCTTGATGCTTCTGAACAAGTAGTTATTAACGAAACCTTTTTATTAGAATACGCTCCAGCTAGCGACAATATTGATATATTTGCGACTGTACCACATTCTTACCGTATATTGTTCATGTCTTTACAAGGGCTTTTAACACTAGTAACCTTTATCCTTATTGATAAATCATACTTATTGCAAAGTTTGAAAACCTTTATGAAAGAACCGAAAAAGAATGCCTTTCAAATCATTAAAGGTTTTGCAATGCTATTTATCGTCATAATCGCCGGAGGTTTAGTTTTAAGATATATTGGTGTTACTGACATTTCCAATAACGAAGCTGTTATCAGAAGCATGTTTATTCCTGAAGTTTGGGCTTCTGTAGCTTTATTCATCGGGATTGTTATCGCACCGCCAATCGTTGAAGAACTAATCTTCAGAAAGGTATTATACGGATTTGTCAATAGAAGCTTTGGCTATATCGCGGCTATAATCATTTCCTCTTTAGTTTTTGCTCTTCTTCATATTCAAGGTGACTATATCCAATTAATCGTCTACTTTCCTTTAGGATTGGTTTTAGGGTATGTTTACCATAAATCCAATCATAATATTTGGGTAGTTATTGGCGTTCACATGCTAAATAATTTCTATAATTGGTTACTTGTAACCATAGATGTATTTTAAAAGGCTTATAAAAAGCCTTTTTTTTATACCCTAAAAATGAAAAAAGACTGAAACTTGTTTGTTTCAGTCATATCGCTAAAAAAAGATTAACGAACTTTTTCTTTTAAAACTTTACCTGCTTTGAAAGTAGGAGCGTTTAAAGCTGGGATATGAATAGTTTCACCAGTTCTTGGATCGTGTCCAGATCTTGCTTTACGTTGTTTAACTTCGAATGTACCGAAACCTGTTAAAACAACTTTTTCTCCTTTTACTAAAGCTTCTTGAATTGCTAATACTGTAGAATTTAAAGCAGCTTCAGCATCTTTCTTTGATAGTTCTGCCAAGTCAGCTATTCTTGCAACTAATTCTGATTTGTTCATATTCTTTTTTTCCTCCCTTTTTAAGATAGGTTCATTATAAACTCAAAAAGTTTAAAAAGCAAGGCATATAGCGAAAAAAAGCATATTTTTGTTAAAATTATTCACGATTTCGTAAAATAATTGATATTGGCGTACCAAAAAGGTCGAAATTCTCACGTATTCTATTCTCTAAGAAACGTTGGTAAGAAAAATGTAATGCATTCGTATCATTGACAAATAACACGAAAGTTGGGCATTTTGTCTTAACTTGAGTCGCATAATAGACTTTAATCCTTTTTTGGTTATGTTCCTTAGGCGGAGTGATAATCATTGACTCCTGAATAACTTCATTTAAAAGTGAAGTCGAAACTCGACGATTATAATTTTCAAAACAAGTCTTTAACAATGGAAATAACGTATGAATTCTTGATTTTGTTTTAGCTGATAAGAAAACTATCGGAATATATGATAAAAATCTAAATTCATCCCTAATTTTTTCTTCCCATTCATACATGGTTTTGTCAGTTTTTTCAATAGCATCCCATTTGTTAACAACAATTATTAAAGATTTCTTTTTCTCAATAGCATATCCGGCAATATTTTTATCTGTAGCGACTATTCCTGTTGTTGCGTCAATCATCATTAAACAGATATCACTACGATCAATCGCTTGCATCGCTCTTAAGTTAGCGTACTTATCGATATTTTCATAGATTTTTCCACGTTTTCTCATCCCAGCAGTATCGATAACAACATACTTTTCACCATCTATTGTAAATGGAGTATCGACAGAATCAGTTGTTGTACCTTCAATATCGGAGACAATAACTCTTTCATAACCTAATAAAGTATTTGTAAGAGATGATTTTCCAACATTAGGTCGTCCGATAATAGAGATTTTAATTGTTTCTTCATCATAGTCATCTTTCTCTTTTTCAGGAAAATGACTGATTACTTCATCAAGCAAATCGCCAATCCCAATCCCATGAATTGAAGAGATATTCATAACTTTAGTAGCGCCTAATTCATAAAACTCATAGATAGAATCTTGATATTTGTTAGTATCAACCTTATTAACCGCAATAATAACCGGTTTATTTGATTGATACAAAATATTCATAACATCTTTATCGGTAGGTAAAAGCCCTGTTTTACCGTCACATGCAAAAACAATAACGTCAGCTTCATTAATAGCTATTTCGGCTTGAGCTTTGATTTCAGTTAAAAAAGGTGCATCGTTAATCTCGATGCCCCCTGTATCAATTACGGTAAATTTTTTGTTTAACCAAGAACTTTCAGCGTAAAGTCTATCCCTAGTAATTCCTGGTTGGTCATCAGTTATAGATTTTCGTTCACCGACTATGCGGTTGAAAAGCGTTGATTTTCCAACATTTGGACGACCAACTATCGCAACAACTGGTAACATAGTTTTCACCACACTTTATTTTTTATAATTTTTAAATAGATCCGCCAAACTTTGATTAGCACTTACATTTTCTTCAAGTTGTGCTTCATATTCAGCGCGATTTTTCTTTTCTAAAACACTCTTCATTGAAACTGTTAATTTCCAATCGCGTGGATAGAAATCTAAAACTTCAACAGTGATAATATCATCAACTTTAAGTACGTCTTCAACACGAGAAACATGTTCACTTGATATTTCACTTATCGGTAAGAAGCCTTCAACTTCTTCAACAGAAACAATAGCGCCTTTTTCTTCAGTTCTTAAAACTGTAGCACTGATAAGTTCACCTTTTTTAAGTTTTAAATCAGCCCAAGGATTATATTCTAAATGCTTTTTAGAAAGTGAAAATTGTTTTTTCTTTTTATCAATTGAAGTGATTTCAACTTCTAACATATCACCGATTTCAACTTCACCAGCTAGATTTTCCATAGGATTCCATGAATAATCAAAACGGTTTAATAAACCTGTCACTTCTTTTTCAACTTCAAGTAACATACCGTATTGCATTTTTCTAACTACTTTAGCCATAACTTTCTCACCAACTTTATGGTTGTTAAGGAAATTATCCCAAGGAGTAGGTAATAAAGCCTTTATTGATAAACTAACGCGTTTACCTTTAACTTTAATTACTTTAACTTCTACTTCATCGCCAACTGTTAAATATTCATCGACTTTTTTAACATGATAATGAGAAACTTCAGAAATATGAATTAAGCCGTCAATTCTATCGCTTACTTTAGCAAAAGCACCAAAATCAGTAATTCTTTCGATTTTAACTTTTAAAACTTCGCCTTCTTTAATTGCTTCTAATTCAGCTTTTTCTTGTTGTTTCATTTCTTCATAAACTAGTTGCTTACGGTTTACAATCAGTTTATCTCTATTTCTTTCTTTTTTTATTTCAATGATTCTTGCTTTAATTGTTTTACCAACTAAATTATCTTTATTACCGTCTTCTTCTTGAATGAAAATCAAACTTTCAGGTAAAAAAGCTTCAATGCCCATATAATCTAATACAAGGCCACCTTTAACGCTTTTTTTAACTTTAAAATCATAATCTTTATCAACTTCAAGATTGTTTCTTACTTCTGTAAGTCTTTCATTCTTGAGGATATCGATACGTGATAATAATAGCGAATCTGATTCATCCCCTTTTTTGAATTGTGTAACTTTTACTTTAATTTCGTCGCCTTCTTTAAGAATGTCTTCAGCACTATGCAATTTGTCAAGGCTTAAATAATCTTTGTAAATGACTCCTTCGCATGCGTAATTGATATCAACCAATACTTCCTCTTTGGTAACCTTTACAACTGTTCCTGTGACGATATCTCCTACTTTAGGGGTATACATTCTGTTTTCGCTATAAATGTCCATACTAAAAATCTCCTTCGTTAACTATCTCCATAAATTTTTTATATAATAAATTGCTTACTTCATCAATGTTTTTATCTGAAGTATCAATATAAATCGCATCTTCAGCTTGTTTTAACGGATTATACTTCCTACTTGAATCATATGCATCTCTTCTTTTAATGTCGTTCTCTAAATCTTTTAGATTAACCTTATTTCCAAGTGCAACTAACTCATCATATCTTCTTTTAGCTCTCACTTCAACCGAAGCAGTTAAAAAAACTTTTAAGTCAGCTTCTCTAAGCACAACCGTACCTATATCTCTTCCGTCCATAACTACATTGTTATTAGCGGCAATTTCCTTTTGTAATTTTACTAATTTGTTCCTTACTGGAATATGTGATGAAACCAAAGAAACATTATCGCTAACATCTTTTAGTCTATTAAGACTCGTCATGTTAACAGAATCCATATAGAGCTCACCATTTCGAAATTCAAAATCAGTACTGTCTAAGAAATCAAAAGCGTCAGGATCATTAAGATTTATTTCTAAGCTTAAAGCCTTGTAAGTTGTTGCCCGATACATAGCACCTGTATCGATATAGATATAACCAAGTCTTTTAGCTAATGTTTTTGCGACTGTAGATTTTCCTGCACCAGCAGGCCCATCAATTGCCAAAGCACGATAAACCATAACTTACATACCCTCCTAATAACCTTTAAACATTATACCATATTTTTTAATCTTTACCACAAATTTATTTCCAAGAATACTAAAATAAATTATCTCCAATCAAACATTTAATTACTTGTTATTGGCCAAATTATATAATTGTTTAATTTCATGTGGGTTTAAGGTTCTATATTGACCTTCATATAAACCGGTTAAATCAACCGAACCATATCTAACTCTCTTTAACTTAATTACTTCATGCCCAAGTGTTTCAAACATTTTTTTGACCTGATGATACTTACCTTCGGTGATAATAATATTTAAATATGTATTTTCTTTTTTGTCATCATATTTAACGTTTCTGACTTTAGCACCTTGTAATTTTTCACCATCGACCTCTAAACCTTTAGCTAGTTTAAAAGAAGATTCTTTTCTTAATAAACCGGTAATCTTAACATAATACTCTTTTTCGATTTTATATCTTGGATGCATTAACATATTCGCAAAATCACCATCATTAGTTAAAAGCAAAACTCCAGAAGTATCATAATCAAGCCTACCAACAGGAAAGACTCTTTCTTTTTCGCTGATCAAATCAACAACAGCCTGACGATTAAATTGATCTTCAACCGTTGATATTACCCCGCTTGGTTTATAAAGCACAAAATACACCAAATCTTGAATGGCGATTTTTTTATTATCAACTTCTATTTCATCAGTGTGTTGAGCTTTAAAACCCAATTCTTTAACTACAACACCATTGACTTTGACTCTTCCTTGCTTAATCAATTCTTCAGCTTTTCTTCTTGAAGTAACTCCTGATTTCGCAATTAATTTTTGTAATCTTTCCATAAATTTTCTTCACCAACTATTTTAAAAAAGTGAGGTAAAGCAAAACCTCACTTATTCTTCACTTTCAATCACATTTATTTTTAATAAAACTGATTTAATTCTTCTTTTTGTTACTGCTAAAATTTTAAATACCAAGATTGCTTTATCTTCCTTTATAAGTTCACTTAGATCATCATATTCCTGATTGTATCTAACTTCATACTCAACGGTTTCATCAACTTCAGGAATATCCTGGAACATCTCAAACAGCCAACCACCGACAGATGTTGAATCTGAAACTGGTGGTTTACCAAGATTCAAGTCCTCAAACAAATCTTCGACATCATAATCAGCATTGATAATATAGGTATAATCATCTTTTTTGACAATCGTTTCGTTAATATCATCATGTTCATCATAGATTTCGCCAACTAATTCTTCTAAAGCGTCTTCCATAGTAACAATACCATCAACGCCACCGTATTCATCAACTACGATCGCTAAATGCATATTTTGTTTCTGTAACAACTCAATCAAAGCGTCAACTTTTGTTGATGAGGGAATGAATAATGCTTGACGCATCATTCTTCTGATATTAACGTTTTGTTCCTTAATTAATTTTGTGTAAAAATCTCTTTCGGAAAGGACACCGATAATATTGTCGGTATTGGTGTCATAAACAGGTAGTCTTGAAAACTTATTCTTAAAGAATGTATCGGTAATAGTCTTGATGTCATCATTGACTTCAATAGCTATCATATCAACTCTAGGCGTCATTATTTCTTCAACAGTAATCTCAGAAAGGTCTAAAACTTTTTGCAACATATCGGCTTCTTCACCGTCAATTGACCCCTCTTCTTCCATTGTATCGATAATTGTCTCCAAATCAGATTCAGTGACGCTAACTTTATTTTCAGTATCGATTCTCGCTGTTACTCTTCTGTTTAACATTAAAAACGGATAAGTAATCGGCGTTAAAACCTTAATAAGAAAATAAACTATTTTTGATTCCCAAAGACAAATCTTTTCCGCGTTACTTTTAGCAGCGCTCTTAGGTAGAATCTCACCAAAAATAAGAATTATGACTGTCATAACTCCTGTATTCATTAAACTTATTACTGTATCTAAAGTATCAGGATCTTCGATATAGCTGAATAATCCTTTGAAAAGAAGAACACTGACTGTAGCTAGCGCGATATTAGCTAAATTATTCCCTACCAAAAGGGTTGTAAGTGTCTTATCAAAATTATCAACTATCCATAATGCCTTCTTTGATCCATGTTTTTTTAATTCAACTAAAGTCTTCATTCTCAGTCTTCCAACTGAAGAATAAGCAGTTTCAGTCATTGAAAAGAATGCCGATACCAGTAATAATCCAACCATTAAAACTAATAAAAGTGGACTAAAACTTACGGCTCCAAATAAAAGCCCCGACTGACTAACTTCCAAAAAAAATCACTCCCTTATTATTACTTAGCTCTGGTATCATATTTACCAGTAGCAGTTGAGACAACAATTTTGTCTCCTTCGTTAATGAAAAGCGGTACGGATAATCTTAAACCAGTATTGGTTAAAGCTTCTTTAGTCGCGTTTGAGGTTGTATTACCTTTAGCGCCTCCAGCTGTTTCAACAACTTCTAATACTACTTTTTCCGGAAGTTCAATTCCTAAAATTTCTGTTCCATAAGAAATTATGATAATTGTCATTCCTTCGCTTAAATAGTTTAACTCCAATTCAAGTCTTGATTCATGAAGTTCTATTTGTTCATATGTTTCCATATTCATGAAAACATGAGTTTCACCGTTTTTATATAAATATTGCATTTCTGACTTGTCAATCATTGCTGTTTCAACTTTGATTCCAGCATTGAAAGTTTTATCAATAACGCTACCGGTTCTTAAATCTCTTAATTTTGTTCTAACAAAAGCACTACCTTTGCCAGGTTTTACATGTTGGAATTCAATCACTTGATAGATGCTATCTTCAAACTCTATTGTAATTCCTGTTTTAAATTCATTCGTTGTAATCATTCTTTAACACTCCTAATATATTATATAACAAAAGATATTATAATACAAAATTGCGTTATTGACAATAGATTTCATCTCTACTATAATATTTATGACTAAAACAAAGAGGTGAACCTTATGTTTCTAACAGAATTTAATTTTACTGACTATATCATTCCGATAGTCTTAGGTATTACAATCGGTCTTGTTATTGCCTTCTGGCGCAATTCAAGATCTTTAAAGGTAACTTATCTAGTTGCTGAAGATTTTCGTGCTAATATGAGAAAAGGACAACTAATCGATATTAGAACCAAAGAAGCTTTTTCTGAAGAAAAAATCAATGGTAGCCGTAATTTTCCTAATAGATCAATTTTCGAAAACTTGCATCTTTTACGTGCTGATCAACCAATTTTCCTTTATGATAACACTGATAAAGGAAAAATAAAAAGTATCGGTAGAAAGCTTATGAAAAAAGGATATACTCCTGTTTATATTCTAGCTGGAGGCTTGAATAACTGGCCATTTCCTAAAAAATAATTAAGAGAAGTTGAATATTATTCAACTTCTTTTTTTATCATCTTTTTAACATCTTCTATTGTCTTAGAAAAATCATTTGGATCAACTTTAAACCAATTTACTTCCATTTTGTTTTTAAACCATGTCATCTGCCTTTTGGCATATCTTCTGGAGTTTCTTTTAATTAAATCAATTGCTTGATCCTTAGATATTTCATTAGTGAAATATTTGAATAATTCTTTATAACCAATAGCTTGAAAAGCTTGTGAATCAATATTTTTATCATAAAGATTTTTTGCTTCTTCAATCAACCCATTTTCAATCATTCTATCAGTTCTTTGATTGATTCTTTGATAAAGCAA
>CAZJAP010000007.1:0-7484 GCA_964544325.1 uncultured Candidatus Izemoplasmatales bacterium
TTTCTGTACGCTCTTACAATTGCTTGAAGAGAGCTGGCATCAATACCTTAGGAGAGCTTATTGAAAAAAGCGAAGAAGATATGATGCGAGTAAGAAACCTAGGTAAAAAATCATTGAAAGAAGTTAAGCAAAAGCTTGAAGAAATGAATTTAAGCTTAGCTAAACACTAATCGATAGGAGGAAATCATGAGTAGAGGATATACAAAACTTAATCGTAATAGCGCTAATCGTAAAGCACTAATTCGTGATTTGGCTACACAACTTATTATGCATGGAAAAATCGAAACCTCTGTTGTTAAAGCTAAAGAAGTTAGAAGAACAGTAGAAAAATTGATTACTCTTGCTAAAAAAGGTGACTTAAATTCAGCTAGAATTGCCGAAAAAACTGTTAGAGAATTAAAAATTGACGATCAATATGCAATGGTTAAACTTTTTAAAGAATTAGGACCAAAGTATCAAGATCGCAATGGTGGATATACACGTATTTACAAAATTGGAGCTCGTCAAGGCGACGCATGCCCAATGGCTATTATTGAATTAGTATAAAAATATTAAAAGCAGATGGTAAAATCCACTGCTTTTTTATTTTGACTTAAATATAGTAATATTTTTAAAAAAAATGATATTATATAAATGTAAAGAAAGTGGTGATGATAATGAAGATAAGATTTCAAAGAGTCAAAAGCTTCTTGGGTTTTAAAGTTTCAATGAAAATTATCGTTAATGGTGAAATAGTCTACCGCCTTAAAAACGGTGAGGTATTTAATTTCGAAACAAATGATTTACAGAGCTTAACCATTAAAACTCATCGTTTTATTTTTGATTTGGATATTCCCGTTGATGAGTTTAAGGAGAATGTCGATATTCTCTTGCAATATCAATTTGGTTTGTGCAAGAATTCTACTCAAGCGATTTGTTCGGAAAACGGAAAACTTATTGGAGTATATCCTAATAAAGAGGTGAAAAAATGAAAATTATTAAAAGATTATTGATATTTTTATTAGTTATTATAGTTATTATTGGTGGGCTGGGCATATTTGCAATTAATAGAATAAAAGCTGAAGTGACTTCGGAAGATCTCCCACAGGATGTTTATGAGTCTGACGGTGATTTTCAAACTCTTATGGCCGCAAAAGCTCTAGAGATAGTCGGTTCTAGCGAAGAAGATTCTTATACTTTGATTGAAGAATTTTTAAATCTCTTAATATTGGATATTATTAGAAATGACGTTAATAGCGATTATGATCCGTTGAATGGAGAAACGGCTGATAGTAAGTATATCATCAATCATGAACAGTTTACTTTAGACTATATTTATGCACATTTAAATGATGATAATCAAATAATTGTGACGGTATCTCTAAAAAGAAACAATTTTCCTAAAGCTATGACAGCTTTCCATTTTGTATTTGATATTGACACAGAGATTGAATATAATGTATTAAACATTCCTATTGATTGGACTATGACTCTAAGTCTTTCTGAAGTTTATCTTCATGATATTTTAGTAAAACAAAATATCTATGATTATTTTGTTTCAATGGCTAATAAAGATGACATTGAAGCCTATGTTGACAAAGGTGAGTTAGATTTGGATGACTATACCTATACCATCAGTTTCTTAGATTTGGTAGGTTAATATGGAGAAAGAAAAAACATTTTTACGGCTTTTTAATGATTTAGAAAATTATCTACGGATTACTTATTCAAGAGGAGATTATTCATATACTGGTTTTATTACCAAATTATATCAAATCAAGAAAAGTAAAGAAAATATGATTATCAACAACAATAATAATTTTGAACTTATCAAACAAGCTGCGCAAATGCGGAATATCATTGCTCACAACAATGATATATTGGTTCCAAGCGACAAGTTTCTAGAATTGTTTGAAAAAGTCGTTAATAAAATAACCAAACCTTTAACAGTAAGAGATATTATGACAAGGTATTCTGATCTTAAAACAATTTCTTTAAATACAACAATCGGAGATTGTGTAGATTTATTAAAACGATCAGGTTTTTCGACACTTCCAGTAATTGACAAAGATAATCTGCTGGGGATTTTTACTGAGAAATCACTCTATGATTATATGTCTTTAAACCGGTCTAAAAGCATCAATAAAAGCATGAAAATAAGTGATATTTTAGAGGCAATCGATTTAAATAATCATCCACGAAAATACTATGATTTTATTGGTGTCAACACTAATATCTATGATGCTTATCAAATGTTTAATAAAGATATTAAGCAACGAAGAGAGATGTTACTTTTACTTGTGACAGAGAATGGAAAAGTTACGGAATCGCTTTTAGGAATTGTGGCATTAAGAGATTTAGAAAATCATTTAATTAATTAGACTTTTTTGATATAATATTTACCTGGACGGTGAGATAAATGAGTTACATTGAAGTAAAGAACCTGACATTTTCATATAATGATAAAACAAATGTTTTAGAGGATGTTAATTTATCAATAGAAAAAGGCGAATGGATCGCTGTATTAGGACATAATGGCTCTGGTAAATCAACTTTGGCAAAAACTTTAGTTGGACTTTTAGAACCAAAAAATGGTGAAATAATTATTGACTCTAAAACCTTGAATGAAGATAACGCTTATGAAATCAGAAAGAAAGTTGGAATAGTGTTTCAAAATCCCGACAATCAATTTGTGGGAGTAACGGTTAGAGACGATATTGCATTTGGTATGGAGAATCTTTGTATTCCTCGTGAAGAAATGTTAAAAAATATCGACTTTTACGCCGACAAAGTTAATATGTTAAGTTTTCTTGATAAAGAACCGGCTAATTTATCCGGCGGACAAAAACAACGAGTAGCTATTGCTGGTATTTTAGCTATGCAATCTGATATTATCATCTTTGATGAAGCGACTTCAATGTTAGATCCTTTTTCCAGAGAAGAATTGATTAAATATATTAAAACTCTTCATAAAGATGGCTTAACCATTATTATGATTACACATGACATTAATGAAGCTTTGTTAGCGGATAAAATTTTAGTTATGAATCAAGGCAAGGTTTATGCCTTTGAAGAAACTTCTGAAATAATGAAAAAAAGAAATGTTTTTACTGAAAGTCATTTAGAATTACCAGTGGCTTTAGATTTAGCTGATTCGCTAGATCAGATCGAAGAATTTAAAGAAATTAGGGAACAATTATGGGAATACGCTTTAATCAAGTAAGTTATGACTATTCATCCTTCTCTGAAGGCCTATATACAGCTATTAGGGATATCAATTTAGAAATAACTGAAAAACATGAATTTATCGCTTTAGTTGGACATACCGGTTCCGGTAAGTCAACTTTAGCTAAACATATGAATGCTCTTATTTTTCCAAGTTCAGGTAATTTGGAAATATTTGGCCATAAAATAACCAATAAACGCAACAAGAAAATTAAATATAATGATATTAGAAAAAAAGTTGGATTAGTTTTTCAATTTCCTGAGTACCAACTTTTTGAGGAAACTGTAGAAAAAGACATTATGTTTGGGCCAATGAATTTTAAAATAAGCAAAGAAGATGCTCGAAAGTTAGCTAAAGAATCACTAAATCTTGTTGGCTTAGATGACTCATATTTACAAAGAAATCCTTATAATTTATCCGGTGGAGAAAAGAAAAGAGTTTCAATTGCGGGTATTTTAGCTATGGATCCGGAAATATTGGTTCTTGACGAACCGACAAGCGGGTTAGACCCTGCCGGTAAAAGAGTTTTAATGGATCTGTTTAAAAAGATTAATGAAACAACTGGAAAAACAATCGTTATAATTACGCATGATATGGATTTAGTTTATGAATATTTTACCAGAGTTTTAGTCATGAATGACGGCAGATTAATATTTGACGGAACACCAGAAGTATTGTTCAAAAAAGATAATCTTTTTAAAGAACATCTCGATTATCCCAATACAATTAAGGTATTGAAACATTTAAATTCTAAGCTGGGATTGAATTTAAATGTTTATCAAAAGACTAATAGAGAAGCTTTGTTAGAAATAAAGAGGGCGATTAAATAATGAAAAGTATTATAATCGGCCAATATATTCCCGGCAAAGGCCTTTTTTACCGAATGGATCCCAGAACAAAAATCGTATCGGTTCTATTGATAATGATTTCGATATTTTTGCTAGAATCGATTACTGAACTATTAATTGCATTTGGAATAGCAGTTTTATTGCTTTTAATCGGAAGAATATCAATATTTAAAGTTGTAAAAGGTTTAAAACCGATCATGATTCTCTTGATTTTCACTTTCGTTTTCCAAATTATGTTAAACCGCGAAGGTGAGACGATTGTTGAGACAGATATGTTCTTGACAATTTATACAATCTTGTTCTTAATTCTCGCCTTTATTATTTGGAGAGTTCTTGTTAAACTTACCAAATGGCGTTTTACAATGTTCATTATCTTTATCTTAGGGGTTTACTTCATTCTCCATTACATCAGTTTCGGTTATCAAGTAGTAAGTCCGTTTACCTTTAAAATCTATGAAGCGGGACTAAAAATGTCATTTTTTGTTATAGTTAGGTTATTAATTATCATAACGCTTTCCACTGTTTTGACATTGACAACTAAACCTACTGATTTAACTCAAGGTATTGAAAAATTAATGCATCCTTTAAAAAGAATTGGTTTTGATTCAGAAAGTTTCGCTTTAATTATTTCTATTAGTTTAAGATATATTCCGACTATTTTTGATGAAGCGAATAAGATTATGTTAGCTCAAGCTTCAAGAGGTGCTGATTTCAGTGAAGGCAAACTAAAGGATAAACTTAAACAAGTAATCTCTTTACTGGTACCGATGTTTATCATCGCTTTTATTAGAAGTGAAGAATTGGCTAATGCCATGGAATCGAGAAATTTTGTTCCTGGTGAAAAGAGAACCAGAATTAACGAACTAACATTTTCCTTTACGGATTTACTTTCAACAGCTTTCAGCGTTTTGGTATTGATAACCGCTATTGTACTGAAGGTGATTTAGATGTTTGATAAGTTTGATGAATCTGTGGCTTTAAAAATAGATGATTTAATTATATATAATAAAGATAATGTTATAGAATATTTAAACAACCATCAAGAAATTATTGATGGTTTTCATGTTACAGATCATGATTTTTTCCAAATGGACTATGGCTATAACAAGCTCAATCAACCAGTAAAGATTGGTTATAAAAACGGAAGTATTCAAAGGCTAATCATTAAAACAAAAGATTATCCTAAAAAGAGACTTAAAATGGTAATCAGTTATGACGGTACAAATTATCATGGTTTTCAAATTCAAGATAATGAGTTAACTATTCAAGGTTTACTATCTAAATTTATCTCTTTAGTCAATAACAAGAAAATCCTTGTACAAGGCGCTTCTAGAACAGACGCTTTTGTCCACGCCAATGAACAAGTTATCCATTTTGACGATGATTCAAACTTGAGTCCTAAAGAATGGTTAAGTTATCTGAATCATCAATTACCAAAGGATATTTATGTAAAAACCGTTGAAACAACACACCCTTTGTTTCACTGTCGATATGATGTGTTTGAGAAAGAATATATTTATAAAATCAAATTAGGAGAATATGATCCTTTCTTAGTGAATTATGCCTGGAATATAGAATATCTTGATTTTTTAAGACTTGATGATCAACTTAAAAAAATAATCGGGACTTATGATTTCACTTCTTTTTCCAAGAGTGAAAAAAGTGATAATATAAGAACTGTTTACGATGCCGGTTATAAAATCGAAGACGATATTTTAATGATTTATATCAAAGGAAATGGTTTCTTAAGGTATATGGTAAGATTGATAGTAAATCATATTGTTAATTTCGCAACAAAAAAAACTGATATCGATATTATCGACATCATCAATGAAAAATCAAGAAAAAACACAAAAGATCTGGCGAAAGCTTCAGGATTGTATCTAAATAAAATCAACTATTAAAAAAGGCTTAAATCTTTTTAAAAAAGAGATTCAAGCCTTTTATTATTGTAATTTATCCATTTTAGCTATTCTTGATTTTAGAACAATCCGTTTTATTATAGCGACAATAAGTAATATTAAGATGTTAATCGAAACGATTGCTGCACCACTTGGTATATTTAGTGAATAAGCTAACCACAATCCGAAATATACTGACAACTCTGAAAATACAATTGATATAATCAAAGTAGATTTATAGGACCAACCTAACTTCATTCCCGCCGCTACTGGAATTACCATCATCGAAGATATCAATAATACACCAGCTGATTCTAGTAAAACAGAAACTACAACCGACAACATAATTATAAAAATAATTTGAAACAAATTAACGTTAATTCCTAAGAATTTAGCGCTCGATTCATCAAAACTCACGGCTAAGATCTGTTTACCGAAAAGAATGAATAAAATAGCGACAATTAAAGCGGTTATAAGAATAAGCACAATATAATAATTTGTAACAGTTAGAATTGAACCAAACAAATAATTGTAAAGTGATCCGGTTTTTTTAGATAATGAGAAGAAGATTGCGCTTAGAGCCGCCCCTAAGCTGATAACAATGACCATGGAAATCTCTTGGAAGTTATTATATGACCTTCTAAACATTTCAATTAACAAACCACCGATTATCGAAAAGATAATACCTAAATATAATGGTTTATCAAAGAACATTTGAATACCTAATGAAGAAAGAAACAAACTAACTGAAATACCTACCAAAGAAAAGTGACCCAAAGTATCGGCAATAAATGAAAGTCGTCTCACTACCACAAAGGTTCCTAGCAAAGGAGCCAAAACTCCTAACATAATACCAGCGATTAACGCTCTTAACATAAAATCTTGTTGAAAGAGGTCAGTTATAAATGATAAAAACATTTTATAATACCCCCTCTGTCAACTCTACACCACGTTCTTCAAAACTAGTTGTTAAGTCGTTGTACATAGATAAAAGGTGTGTATAATTAAGTTTTTCGAAATCATCATTATGAGTGATGAGGATTATTGTAATACCCGCTTGATGGAATTCTTCAACGGTATTATAAAAAAACTCTTTATTTTGTCTATCGATTGAAGCAGTTGGTTCATCCAAAATTAAAACTTCAGGATTATTTAACATCGCTCTGACAATAAATACTCTTTGTAATTGTCCTCCGGACAAGGAGTTTATGTTTTGATTAATAATGCCAAAGACACCCATTTTTTCTAAAAGTTTTAATCTTTCTGCTTCCAAGGTATTTTTTAAGCTGGAAATTTGGAGTAATTCTCCAACAGTTATTGGGAATTCGTAATTAAAATCATCGAAGTTTTGACTAACATAACCAAATCTAGTCCAAGATTTAAAGCCGGTTATATCAATTTTATCATAAAAAATCATTCCAGATTTAACCTGATTGAATCCCAGCAAGCATTTAATGAAGGTAGATTTACCTGAACCGTTTTTCCCTCTAATCACTAAATAATCTCCGCTATTTAAAGTCAGAGATAGGT
>CAZJAP010000007.1:7584-27912 GCA_964544325.1 uncultured Candidatus Izemoplasmatales bacterium
CCGTTTTTCCCTCTAATCACTAAATAATCTCCGCTATTTAAAGTCAGAGATAGGTTTGAGATGATTGTTTTTGCACCATATGCAAAAGATAAGTTATTAATATTAATCTGCATTATATGAAAACCACCTTCTTTATCTATTGTAACATAAGAAGATTTTATAATGAAATAATTTTATTTAAAAAAACCAACATTTATGAGATAATAGTATAATAAGCGGGTGATAATTATGAAGGGTAAATTTATTACTTTTGAAGGGACAGAGGGATCTGGGAAAACTTCAGTAATAAAGGAAGTAAAAAAGCATTATGAAGATTTAGGATATCAAGTGATGATAACAAGAGAACCTGGCGGAATATCTATTTCCGAAAAAATCCGTGATATCCTTTTAAATAAAGCAAATACAGAAATGGATCCAAGAACTGAAGCTTTGTTGTTTGCGGCTGCTAGAAGACAACATCTAGTAGAAAAAATCATACCGGCTTTAAATAAGGGTATGCTTGTTCTTTGTGATAGGTTCGTCGATAGTTCGTTGATATATCAAGGTTATGCTAGAAATATCGGTATAGATAAGGTCTATGACATCAATTATTTTGCGATTGAAGACGCTTTACCGGATTTGACTATCTTTGTTGACGTCAGGCCGGAAGTTGGCTTAAAACGCGTTTTTCAAACTCCTAATCGCGAAGTAAATCGTTTGGATTTAGAAAACTTAGATTTTCACAAAATGATTTACCAAGGATATTTAGAATTAGCTAAAAAGTATGATAGAATAAAAACAGTTAATGGCGAACAGGAACTTTTAAAAGTGGTTGATGAAACAATCGCTTTGATTAATCAAGTTTTGTAGGAGATAAAATGTTTAAAAATTGGGATGAAGTAAAAGTTGTACAAGAATCTGTTGCGAGAATCTTAACAAATAGTTTCAGGTTAAACCGTATTTCACATTCTTATATTTTCGAAGGCCCAAGAGGCACAAGGAAAAAAGGCGTTGCGAAACTATTCGCTAAGACTCTTTTATGCACAAATTTAAAAGACAATAATCCTTGTAACGAATGTCATAACTGTAAAAGAGTTGACAACTTAACCCACCCCAATCTTTTCCTTATTGATCCTCCGGGAAAAACCATAAAAAAAGAAGTTATCTCTAGTTTGATTGTTGAATTATCTAAAGCGTCTTTAGAAAAAGGACCAAGAATTTATATCGTTATTGACGCTGACAGATTCAATCAAAGTTCTGCTAATACTTTATTAAAAACAATGGAAGAACCAGGACAAGAAGTATACCAAGTTTTGATAACAGAAAATTATAATAGTCTTTTATCAACAATAATATCTCGAGCTGAAACTTTACATTTTATTTCTATTAATCGCAATATCATAAAAAACAGTTTAGTTGATATTGGTGTTAATGAAACTTTCGCTAACATTATCAGTCAATATACTTCAGATTATCCTACTGCAGTAAAACTAGCTCAAAATAAAGAGACTGAGGAGATATATCTGTTGGTTTCGGAGATTTTTCAAAATCTATTATTTAAAGATCGTTCATCTATTATCTCGTTTTTTCAATCAGATAAATTATTAAACAACAGTGAAAGCGTTGATATCTTTTTGAATCTATTAATTTACTACCAAAAAGATATTTTAAGTTATAAATTAAATTCTACGGATTTTATTATGTTTGTCGATCAGAAAGATACTATAGTAAAATTAGCGAAAAGAATTAGTAAATCTCAAGCCCAAGCTTATCTTGAAGAAATGCTTGAGTTATCTATGAGAATTAAATACAATATTAATCTGCAGTTAGCTTTTAACAGACTGCTTATGAATCTAGAAAGAGGTTATAAATATGCAACACACAGTCGTAGCGATACAGTTTAACCGTTTGGGTAAAAAATATTATTTTTCAACAAATAATCTAAATCTCCATAAAAATGATTATGTAGTAGTAGAGACCATAAGAGGTTTTGAATTAGGAGAAGTAGTTTCTAATGTTATGGAAATCAGTGACGAAGAAGTAGTTTCGCCATTAAAGCCAATCCTAAGAATTGCTAATTTTGAAGATTTAAAAACACATAAAGAAAATGTTGATAAAGAAAAATATGTCTTAAGTAAAACCCAAGAATTAATTAAACTAAACAAATTGGAAATGAAGCTTTTAAATTGTGAATATACATTGGATCGAACTAAACTAATTATTTATTTTACCGCCGAAGGTAGAGTTGATTTTAGAGAACTTGTAAAAGATTTAGCTAATGAATTTCACGTAAGAATTGAACTTAGACAAGTTGGGGCTAGAGATGGCGCCAAAGTTATTGGCGGTATCGGACCTTGTGGTAGACAAACATGCTGCACAACATTTTTAAGAGAGTTCGAACCGGTCTCAATTAAAATGGCTAAAAACCAAAATCTTTCTTTAAATCCTAGTAATATCTCTGGAATATGCGGTAAACTTTTATGTTGCATTAGATATGAAGATGATAATTATCGTGACTTTAAGAAAGAAATGCCTAATATCAATTCGATGGTTTGGACTTTAGAAGGCAGGGGAAAAGTTGTTGATATAAACTATAGTTTGCAATCAGCTACTATCCAATTCAAAGATGGCTCAACTAAAGATTTTGATATAAATGAGATTGCTGATAATAAAGAAGAACTTTCAGACGATATCTCAGTTTTAGGTAATCTAGAGGAGTAAAATGGATAAAATTTTCACCCATGATTTAATGGCTTATGATGGTTTAAAAATATTACAAAAAGAAGACAGTTTTCGTTTTTCGCTAGATTCTTTATTGTTAGGAGACTTTATTACTATAAAGCCGAGTGCAAAAAAATTAATGGAATTGGGCTGCGGAAGTGGAGCTGTACTTCTTTATTTATCTTTGAAAACCAATATTAAGTTATCGGGTGTTGATATTCAAAAAGAAAGTGTTGAACTAGCTTATAAAAGCATAAAATTAAATGGACTTGAAAGTCAAATAAGTGTATTTAATCAAGATATTAAAGCCGTTCATAACGATTTTTTGCCAAACAGTTTTGATATTATAGTTTCTAATCCGCCATTCTTCAAAGTTAATGATTTAAAGATGATTAATCCGAATTTAAAGCTATCTTTATCAAGGCATGAAATAAGCATTAATTTTAAAGAGATATTATTGGCAACAAAGAAAATATTAAAGACTAACGGCTCTTTTTTCTTCATTCATCGAGCAAATCGTTTAGAAGAGATAATTGGGGATTTAAGATCGGAAAACTTCGTTATTAAAACAATTAGATTTGTATATACTAAACATGGTAAAGACGCTCTAATGGTTTTAATTGAAGCCAGATTAAACGGCAAAATAGGTAATCTTAAAGTTCTTGAACCACTTTATGTTTATGAAATAAATGGTGATTATTCTGAAGAGATTCTAAGAATTTTCCATTTAGGAGATAAAAATTATGTTACGAAATCTTAATTATCAAAATAGCAAAAGCACTTTATATTTAGTTCCAACCCCAATAGGAAACTTAGAAGATATGACATTTAGGGCAGTAAACATATTAAAATCAGTTGATATGGTTTATGCTGAAGATACCAGAGTCACAAAAAAATTATTAAGTTATTATCAAATAAACCAAAATCCTATTTCTTTTCATGAGCATAACGAATTGAAAAGAAATTCTGAAGTTATAAATCATTTAGAAAGCGGGAAAAATATTGCTTTAGTTTCTGATGCTGGCATGCCGCTTTTAAGTGATCCGGGATTAATGCTAGTTAAAGCTGTTAAAGAACAAGGTTTCAATTGTGTTGCTCTTCCTGGAGCTAACGCACTTTTACCGGGATTATTAATGTCAGGATTAAAAACTATACCTTTTACTTTTATTGGATTTTTAGACTCCAAATCCAGTAAAAGACAAATTGAACTTGAGAGAATCAAATATTATCCTGAAACTCTTATCTTTTATGAAGCTATTCATCGAATAGATTCGACTTTAAAAGATTTGTACGAGGTTTTAGGTGAGAGGGATTTTGTTATAGCTAGAGAAATTTCTAAAGCTTATGAAGAAATTATAAGTGGAAAATTAAGTGAACATAGCGAATTAGGTGAACTTAAAGGCGAACTAGTTTTAATAGTCGATGGTTTCAAAAATAATTTTTCTACAGATTTATCTATTGTAGAACAGGTTGACTTCTTTATCGATTCAGGATTAAAGAAAACCGAAGCGATGAAAAGAGTTTCGGAAATGACAAATATTCCTAAAAATAAAATTTATCAAGAATATCTTGAAAACAAAATCAAGGAGGATAAATAATGAGAATTGCATGTTTATTAGCCGATGGATTTGAAGATATAGAAGCATTAGGAACCAGCGCATTATTAAGAAGAGCTGGTTATGAAGTTGATTTTTATAGTGTTTATAATAAGGATGAAGTTGAAGGTTCTTATCATACTGTCGTAACTAAAGTTAGGAAAATGAAAGATTTAAAAGCGCAAAATTATGATGGTTTGTTTATTCCTGGAGGAAGGGCTGCTTTTACTTTGAGAGAAGATAAAGACGTTAAAAATATCGTTCGAAAATTTGCCGATTTAGATAAATGGATGTTATCTATATGTGCGGCACCAACCATATATGGAATGATGGGGCTTTTAGATAATAAAAAATACATATCTTTTCCAGGCACTGAAAAAGATATGAATAAGGCAATCCGTATTGAAGAAAAGGCGGTTTCTGACGGTAAGTTCATTACTGGAAAAAGCGCAGGAGCAATTTATGAATTTGTTTTTGAGATTATAAAAACAATTGAAGGCGAAGACGCTGTTGATGCATTAAAAAAGAAGCTTTACTATTAATATTATTTTTTACAAGAGGTGATTTATTTGAAAACATTTTATATTACAACACCAATTTATTATCCAAGTGGTAAATTCCATATCGGTTCAGCATATACCACCTGTTTATGCGATAGTTTGAAACGTTATAAATTAGCACAAGGTTACGATGCTAGATTTTTGACAGGTAATGATGAACATGGACAAAAAATTGAAGAAATCGCAAAGGAAAGAGGTATAAAGCCACAAGAATTAGTGGATTATTATGCTAATCTTTCGCAAGAACTTTGGAAGGGCTTAAAAATTACCAATGATGATTTCATTAGAACTACTCAAAAAAGACATGAAGTAGTAGTGGAAGATATTTTTGAAAAACTTCTTAAGAATGATGATGTATACTTAGGGGAATATACCGGAAATTATTGTGTCTCTTGTGAATCCTATTTCACTAAAACGCAATTGATTGACGGTGATAAATGTCCTGACTGCGGAGCAGTCACTAAATTATTGAAAGAAGAAACCTACTTTTTAAGGCTCAGCAAATATCAAGACAGATTATTGGAGTTCATCGATAATAACCCTGAATTTATTGTTCCTGAAACAAGGAAAAATGAGGTAGTTCAATTTATTAAGTCAGGATTAAATGATTTAAGTGTATCCAGAACTGCGTTTAATTGGGGCGTTAAAGTTAAATCCAATCCCAAACATGTTGTCTACGTTTGGATTGATGCTTTAAGCAATTATATAACTGCCTTAGGATATGGTTCTAAAGATGATAATCTATATCAAAAATACTGGGTGAATGGTGACGAAGTAATTCATGTGGTTGGTAAAGATATCCTTAGATTTCATGCTATCTATTGGCCGATTATGTTAATGGCTTTAGATATTCCAATTAAGTTTAGGTTGTTTGCTCACGGTTGGTATTTGATGAAAGATAGCAAAATATCTAAATCTAAAGGTAATGTAATTTATCCAGAACAATTAACGGAAAAATATGGTTTAGATGCTTTTAGATATTATATTGTTAGAGAATTGAACTATGGCCATGATGGCGCATTTACTCCAAGTGACTATATAGCGAGAATTAATACTGATTTAGTGAACGACTTTGGTAATCTAGTTTCTAGATCGATTTCCATGGTCAATAAATATTTTAATGGTTCTATAAGAAAAACTATCCATAATCATGAATATCAGAAATTTGAACTTGAATTAGAACAAGTTTCTAAAGATGTTTTTGCTAGTTATAAACAAAATATGGACGAATTCAAAATCGCTCAAGCATTACTGGAATTAAGCTCTTTAGTTAAGAGAACAAACAAATTAATTGATGATACTTTCCCTTGGGAATTGGCTAAAGATAAGGAAAAATCAGATGTACTTGAATCAGTAATGTATCATTTATTAGAAAGTATTCGCTTGATTAATATTCTTTATATTCCGGTTTTAATAGAAACAACACCAAAAGTATTTTCTATGTTAAACGTCGAAGAAAAATATCAAACATTTTCTAGTTTTAACTTTGGGGAAAAAGAAGAATATCAAGTAGTTAAAAAACCAGAACATCTTTTCCCTAGACTCGATCAAGAAGTAGAAGAGAAAAATATCAAAGCAATGATGGATTCAAATAAAACCGAAACAAAACCAGAAGAAAAACTTATTGAAATTTTACCGGAAATTACTATAGATGATTTTGCTAAAGTTGATATAAGAGTAGGTAAGGTTTTAGAAGGTACATTACATCCAGACGCTAAAAAACTCTTGGTGTTTAAAATTGATACTTTAGACAAAATCAGAACGATTGTTTCTGGGATAGCAAATGATTATAAACCAGAAGACTTAGTCGGCAAAAACGTCTTAGTCGTTTGTAATTTAAAACCTGTAAAATTAAGAGGAATAATGTCGGAAGGCATGATATTAGCGGGTGAAAATCAAGATAAAAAACTTCACGTTATTGAAGCAGCTAGCACGATGAAACCGGGAGATAAAATCAGTTAATAAATATACTTTAATATAAATAATAATAGTTGACTTAATTTTAGACAAGTGATAATATATTAAAGGTACATTTTTTATTTTATAGCCCACTAGCTCTTTAAAAAAATTTAAGGAGGTAATAAAATGAAAACATTCATGGCAAATGAGAATACAATTCAACGCGAATGGTTCGTTGTTGATGCAGCAGGACAAACATTAGGTCGTTTAGCTACTGAAGTAGCATCAGTTTTAAGAGGAAAACATAAACCAACATTTACACCTCATGTAGATTGTGGTGACTACGTTATCGTTATTAACGCTGATAAGATCGTTCTTACTGGAAAAAAATGGGATGATAAAAAATATTATACTCATTCAACTTATCCAGGGGGATTAAAAGAAAAAACGGCTAAAGTATTAATGGCTGAAAAACCAACTAGAATGGTTGAACTAGCTATTAAAGGTATGTTACCTAAGAACAAACTAGGAAATCAAATGTACAAAAAATTATTCGTTTATGCGGGAGCAGAACACAAACAACAGGCACAAAAACCTGTGGTTATGGAATTGAAAGGTTAGGAGGAAACGATGGCTAAATCTGTTATGTATCGTGGAACTGGAAGAAGAAAATCTTCAGTTGCAAGAGTAATATTAAGACCTGGCGATGGTAAGATCACAATCAACGGACGTGAGTTCAATGATTATATCCCATCAGCGCTAGCTAGACTAGACGTTTCACAACCTTTAGTTTTAACTGCAAACGAAAACACATTTGATATCTCTGTTAATGTAAACGGTGGCGGACTTATCGGACAAGCAGGAGCAATCCGTTTAGGGATTACAAGAGCTTTAATGGAAGTTAACCCTGAATACAGAAAAATTCTTAAACCAGCTGGATTAGTAACAAGAGACCCACGTGTCAAAGAACGTAAAAAATACGGTCTTAAAAAAGCACGTAAAGCATCACAATTCAGTAAACGTTAAAATGCCAAATTTAAAAACACAGGAATCCACAACCTGTGTTTTTTTATTTATCAAAATATTTAATCTAAATATATAAAGTAAAAGGTTTTATAAAATTCAGTAAAATGCTATAATGTGATTTATAAGAGGTGATTAATAATGTGTTGGTTTTTTAAGAAAAAAAAGCAAAAAAAAGAAGAGCAAATTTTTAAGACGAAACAAACAGATTTAAAGCCTGAAGAAAAAATTACAGAAAAAGAAGAAGTTATATTAGAGAAAAAAAGTGAAGAATCAAACGTGAAGGAAGAACAATCAAAAGCTATTCCTAAAGAAAAAGAACCGGTAAAATCTTCTGGAAAAACAAGAAACGCACCGAAAAAAAAGGTTGAAGAAGCTAAAGTGAAAGTTTCAACTAAATATTCCGGCAAGTATGAAATATATAAGGAAGCCGGTTACTATAAGTATAGGTTAAAAGCTTCAAACGGTGAAATACTAGCCGTTTCATTACCATACACAACGGATAAAGGAGCTTTATCAGGCATTAATACTTTTAAGAAAAATGTAGAAACGGGTATTTTTGAAATTTACACAGATAAAAGCAATTTTTCTCAATACCATCTATATACAGCAAATAAATCTAGAGTAATCATGGTTGGCGAGTTTTATACTTCATCTAAATTAGCTGAGTCAGCTGTAGAATCAGTGAAGAATTTTTATAAGACAAATCGGATAGAAACTCTAGCTAAAATACCTGAAGACGAAATCAAAGAAGAAGTCGTTAAGATGGAAAAAATAACTGATTATTCTGTAGGCAAATATGAAATATATAAAGAAGATAATTCTTTCTTTATAAGATTAAAAGCTAATAACGCTCAAGTCTTATTCGTGTCTCAAGGTTATTCTTCCAAAGCGTCAGCTAAACAAGGTCTTATAACAATTAAAACCGCAATATCGGACAAACGCTTTACAGTAGCTAAAGACAAACAAAATAGATATCAATTTAATCTTTATTCAGCTACTAATCAACTTATACTTACTGGAGAAACTTATCCTCAAAAGAGTTCATGCATCTCCGCTATTAATTCAGTAAGAAAATTTGCTGATAAGTCTAAAATAGTTGAACTATAAATAAAATTAATTAAAAAGCACCATTGAAGAAAAATATCAATGGTGTTTTTAGTTGATTATCAATATACATATTTCGCTAAATATGGTACAATTATTCTGTATTTAGGAGTGTAAACGTTATGAAAAGAATATTCGTAATAATTGCTTTAGGTGTGGTTGCTATATTTGTTTATACAATTACTCTTGTTCAATATAGTTATGTAACATCTTTAGCTTCTATTTTTCATTCAAAATTGGTTTTATATATTTTGACAGGAATTTTCTGGTTCTTGGCTTTAGGTATAGTTATCAGAATATTATTGAAATCAAGTTATGCGTACAACAAAAGTTATTGGATTTTAATTATAGTTTTAAATCCAATTTTGGGTGTTTTTCTTTATTATATATTTGCGCGAGATTTTCAAACAAATAAGTTTGCTAAAACAAGACCTTTGATTGCCAATAAAGCTTTTCTTGGCTTAGAAGAGAGCAGCGATATCGATTATAGAAGTTATAAATATGGAGATATATTTAAATTTATAAGAAACACAACTGGTAGAGCTATTTATAAAGACGATACATATGTGGAAATTCTCAATAATGGTGATCAGTTTTTCCCTAAGCTTATCAAAGAGTTAAAAAAAGCAAAAGATTACATATTTATGGAATTCTATATTGTTAAAAATGATAATATCGGAACTAAAGTTTTAGATATTTTAAAACAAAAAGCGCTTGAAGGCGTTGAAGTGTATCTAATTTATGATCATTTCGGCTCTAATAAACATCTAAATCATAGATATATGAAAAGCTTGGAGAAATCAGGAGTTAAAATTGGTATTTTCGACCCACAAACAATATCTATTTTTAACTCAAACGTTAATTTTAGAAATCATAGAAAAGCAATTGTGATTGACGGTTTGGTGGGCTTTGTGGGTGGAATGAATTTGGGAGATGAATATAATCATCAAGATCCTAGATTTAAATTTTGGCGTGATACTCATGTTTTTTTAAAGGGTAACGGAGTAACAGGAGTACAAAATGTTTTTGTTAAGGATTGGTATTATATTACAAATGATGTCTTAGACAAACCTTTAGATAAAACAAAAAAAGACTTTCCTGGATTCTTTAGTATTATTGAATCAGGTCCGGATTTTGAAAATGGATTAATTAAAGATGTATACTTAAAAATGATAACCTGTGCTAAAAAATCAATTAAAATTGTCACACCATATTTAATTATCGAACCAGAACTAATGGCGGCGATTAAAATAGCAGCTAAATCTAATGTTAAAATTCAATTGTTAGTACCAGGAAAACATGATTATTTTACTGTTGGATACGCTACTCAATCATATTATGAACAATTACTTTCTATTGGGGTACAAATTTTTGAATATAAAGATACTTTTGTCCACTCGAAAATTTTAATTATTGATGATCAAGTCGCAAGTGTAGGTTCAGTAAATCTTGACCCAAGAAGTTTTCATCTGAATTTTGAAGTTACCAGTATTTTTGAAAATTCAGCGGTAAAAATATTATCATCTAGTTTTATAGATGACTTATCAAAATCAAATGAGATTGTACTTGCTGAATGGAGAAAAAGAGGTATTATTAAAAGAATTGTACAAGGATGGTTTAACTTGTTTAGCCCAATGTTTTAATTAAGGAGAATTATTTTGACTGATTTCGAAAGAATTATTTTATTCACTTTATTTGCTTTAGTTATAATTATTTTGATATTACTTATTATCAATTTTGTTTTAGATCGAAAAAAGAAAACTTATAATTTTAAAGATGAGCTTAATCATTTAGAAATATCTATTTCTAGCTATCTCAATTCAAGTTTGCTTGACATGACTAATAAAGTTAATAATCAATTAATAACCGCAGGTGATATACAAAATAAAAATATATCGGAATTAAAAGAGAAAATGTCTGAAACTATTTCTCTTTTTCAGGAGAAACTTAACAATAGGTTTAATTTTGAGTTTAAAGAACTAACAGAATCGATTGATAAAAGAATGCTAAATATCAACGAGAAAGTTGACCAAAGATTACAAAAGGGTTTTCTTAATGCTAATGATACCTTTGTTAATATTGCAAAAAGAGTAGAAGTTATTGATGAAGCTCAAAAGAATATTCAAGCTTTATCTGAAGAAATGATTAGTTTGAAGAACATTTTATCAAATAATCAAGCTCGTGGTTCTTTTGGGGAATATCAATTAAATCAATTATTGTATTCAATTTTCGGGGATAATAAAAAGCTTTATCAAATCCAATATACAATTCGTGATGATAATCAAACAGTTAGAGCTGATGCAGTTATTTTTATGCCGGAGCCAAACGGAATGATTGCAATTGATTCTAAATTTCCTTATTCATCCTACGCTAAACTTTTTGACAATAAAAATCTTTTGAAGGAAGAAGAAGATAAACTCATAACTCAGTTTGGAAGCGAAATAAAAAAACATATCACTGATATCGCTAAAAAATATATTAATCCACCTTTAACTACAGAATATGCGTTAATGTTTGTACCAAGCGATGGAATATTAACTCTTATTCACTCGCAACTTAAAAACATAGTTGATTATGCGAGATCTAAATATGTCACAATTGTCTCTCCCACAACTATAATTCCTTTGTTGTCTTCCTTCAAAGCTTTCATTATCGATTCGGAAAGAAACAAATATACTAAATTGATAAAGAACGAATTAATTAAACTTAGTAAAGAGTTTACTCGTTTTGAAACTGAATGGCAAAAATTAGCTAACAATATAGAAAATTTGAAGAAAAATAGCGATTCAGTCAATAGTAGAGTCGAGAAGATAAACAACAAATTTTATGAAATAAAAAATGTAGGAATTTCCCCAGAAATTGAAAACGAAATTGAAACCAAAAATGAACCTGACCATTAAAGGAAGGGCCTTAATACTAAAATCGACTTGCAATTATTTTTAATAGAAGTTATAATAAGGTAGCATCAAATATATAAAGGAGATTTAAATGAACGGTACAGTAAAATGGTTTAACGCAGAAAAAGGTTATGGTTTCATCACTGATGAACAAGGAAATGACGTTTTCGCACATTACTCAGCAATCCAAGGCGACGGGTACAAATCTTTAGAAAACGGTCAAGCAGTTTCATTTGACGTAGTTGATGGAGATAGAGGACCTCAAGCAGCTAATATAGTGAGATTATAGTAACTGAAGTTAAACAAAAGAGAAAAAATCAAAAGGTCACGATCGTCGTGACCTTTTGTTTATATTGTTAAGCTTTTCTTATTGAAAATATAGATTGAGATAATGTAAATAATTATACCGGCGATTAAAGTAATGCTACCGGATAATACAATAAATAGATTGGAATCCATTATTTTATCTTTATCTACCAAACTTAAAAACGTAGTAAATTTTAGGAATTCTAAATCTTCTGATAGTTTTGTAATCATGTTCATAATAAATAAATACCCAACTAGTAAACTACTGAAACCTACTGCTTTAGAATAATCAGGAACTAGAGTGGATATTAAAAAGACTAAAGAGCTAACTCCAGTTAAAACACCTAAGAGCACGAAATTTAAACCGATAAATTTTCCAATCATTAGATGGCCGGGAAAAGCAATTACTGCAATTATTATAATGATGACTACATTGATAAAAATCAATGAAAATAAATAAGTGAATAATGTCAAAGCCTGTGTAGCGGCGATTTTAACCCTTGAATTAGGTGTTGTAAGCAAATATGACATAGAAGAGTCATCTACTTGTTTTGAGATGAGTTTATTGCCTAGCATAACAATAAATATCATTGGGAATATGAAAAAGATAAATCCATATAAGTAGGAAGCTAAATAACCTGTTAGTTCTGTACCAAAATCAGTGAATCCCATCATATTACCAACGGATTCTGGTAAAACATCAATGAATTGTTGTAATAATTCTGAAGTTTCAGGATTAAACATAGCTGTAGCTATTGTAGAATACATCAAAGTTATTCCCAAGAAGGATAAAAACATAACTAAACTAGATTTTAAGTTAAAAAACAATAAATGTTTATTGATCATAATTATCACCATAGTATTTCATGAAAATATCTTCTAAAGATCTCTTAATCGAAGTTATTTTAACAACCTTAAATTTTTGTAATTCTTTTAAGAAAACATCATAATTATTTTTAACTTCAATACGGTAAATATTTTCGTTAACATGTTGGGGTTTCAAGATTGTGTTGAGAAAGTCATCATTCTTTTCTTCCAAACAAACTTCGAAAATATCAGATGATTTTTGTCTAAGTGAAGTTATGTCTTCCAAGTTGATTAGATATCCATCTTTGATTATTCCAACACGATCACACATTTTTTCAACTTCTTCAAAAATATGAGAAGATAAAAGAACTGTTTTACCTCGTTTTTTCTCTTCATATATTAAATCCAAGAAGACGTTTTGCATTAAAGGGTCTAAACCGGATGTAGGTTCGTCGAGGATTAAAATGTCAGGATCATGCATAAAACAAGCTATTATAGCTAGTTTCTGTTTCATGCCTTTTGACATTTTTTTAATAAAAATTTGAGTATCTAATTTAAACATTCCTTCTAACTTATCTCGAAAAGAGAAGTCGGTTAAGCCTCTTAATTTAGCCAACAAATCAAGAAACTCACTTCCTTTTAGATGATTATAAAAGGCGATTTCGCCAGGAAGAAAGCCAATTATTTTGTTAATTTCGCTTGTATCTTTTCTAGCGTCCAAACCATTAATCAAAACTTTTCCTTCACTAGGATTCGTGAAGCCCAAAATATTTCTAATTGTTGTAGTTTTCCCCGCTCCATTAGGCCCTAAATATCCGAATATTTCTCCATCGGATATTGTGAAGTTCAGGTTAAAAACACCTTTACCTGAACTATAGGTTTGGGTAAGATTAATAATTTCTATCAATTCTATCACTTCTTTCAATCTTTTTGTCTATTATACTACATTTTGACTTGGTAATTGCTTAAAATATTCAAAATACTTTTAACATTGTATTAACTTGAAAAATACACACTTTTAAACTATAATTAATATGTTTATATGAAAAGGGAGATTTTATGAAAATATTTAATTCTTATACAAATGAATTGGAAGAGTTTAAACCTATCCATCCAGGGAAAGTTAGCATGTATGTCTGTGGACCTACTGTCTATAATTATATCCACATCGGCAATGCTAGACCGGTAGTTTTTTTTGACACGGTCAGAAGATATTTAAGCAGCAAGGGTTATGATGTTAAATATGCATCTAATTTTACTGATGTTGATGATAAGATAATCCAAAAAGCTATTGAAGAGAATAATAGCGAACTTATGGTAAGCCAAAAATATATTAATGCTTTTCTTAGCGATATTGAATCACTAAATTGTAAAACTGATTATCTTCAACCTAAAGTAACTGAATACATGGAATATATTATCGACTTTATCGATGATTTGGTTAAAAAAGGTTATGCTTATAATGTTGATGGCGATGTGTATTTTAGAGTGGAAAAGATTTCTGATTATGGCAAACTCAGCAATCGCAATATTGATGATTTAGTCTCTGGCAGTAGAGTTGAAATAAACTTAAAAAAGGAAAGCCCACTTGATTTTACTTTATGGAAAAAAACGGATAAAGGCATCAATTTTGATTCACCTTTTTCTAAAGGTCGTCCCGGATGGCACACGGAATGCGTTTCAATGATTGACGATATTTTTCATGAGCAAATCGATATCCATGGCGGTGGAATGGATTTGAAATTTCCTCATCATGAAAATGAAATTGCTCAAGCGAAAGCCTTGCACAATCATTCTCTCGCCAAATATTGGATGCATAATGGAAGAGTAAGTTTTAAAAACGAAGAAATGAGCAAAAGTCTTGGCATTACAGTATGGGTTAGAGATATTGCCGAAAAAATGCCTTTAAGATACTTTTTATTAAGTACACATTATCGTTCGCCTTTAAATTATGATGAAGAAAGCTTTTCTATGTATGTCAAAGAATGGCAAAAATTGGAAACTGCTGTTAAACAGTTGTTTTTAAAACTTGATTTAAATGAAAAACTTCAAGAAAATCAAGTGATTTCTAACGAAGAAATTTTGTTTGAAATCAATAATTTTAACGCCGCTATGGATGATGATTTTAACACCGCTAATGCAATAACTTCACTTCAATCAATAATTAAAACAATTAATCAGGCATTAAGAACAAAACTAGATTTTACATTTTTGAATGAATTATATAGCGCTATTAAATATATGATTGAAATCCTTGGTCTAGAAGTAAAGACAAAAGCGATGAATTCTAAAGATAGAGAAATATATCAAAATTGGCAAAACGCTAGAAAAAATAAAGATTATGAATTAGCCGATACTTTGAGAACTGAATTAGTTTCTAGAGGCGTTTTATGATTCTTTATAATGGATTGACTCTAGCTTATTTAGGTGACGCTTATTACGAAATGTATATTAGAGAATATGGTTTAGCACAAGGTTTGACTTTGGTTAATGATCTCCATAATTTAGCGATAAAATACACAAATTCAAATGCTCAGGCAAAAGCCGTTGAAGCTTTGATTGAAGGTGTATATAACGAAGAAGAGTTAAAAATTTTCAAAAGAGGAAGAAATCAAACTGCTTCCCATAAACCTAAGAACTCTGATGTAGCTACATATAATAAATCAACAGGGTTTGAAGCTGTAATTGGATATTTATATTTAGACAAAAACTGGGATAGGTTGAAAGAAATTTTAGAGTTTTCAATTTCTGCAATTGATAAAAATTAATTAAAAGTATGATTTAATATTTAAAAAATAGCCTTGTTTATTCAAAAGAAAAAAACAAGATATTATGTTAAACTATAATTGAGGATAAAGATGAGTGTACAAATATATGGCAAGAATTCTTGTCGAGAAATAATTGAAAATAAAAAGGATATTATCAAAGCCTATATTATGATAGGAACAAACTCTGATTTTGTAAATATTTTAACTAGAAGAAAAATCAATATCGAGTTTATTGATAAATCTTTATTCAAAAAAACATTTTCGGGAAATCATCAAGGAATAGTTTTGGAAATCGAAGATTATAAAACTTATAGTTTAAATGATTTTCTTAGTGGACTTGAATTAAAGAATAATCCTTACTTAATTATGTTGGATGGAATTACAGATCCGCATAATTTTGGCGCAATAATAAGAACGGCTGAAGCCGGTGGAGTCAGCGGAATTATTATTCCTAAAAATCGGTCAGTTAAATTAGGTGGAATTGTATCTAAAACAAGTTCTGGCGCTATTGAAAATATGAAAATCATTGAAGTAACTAACTTAAGAAATACAATAGAAGTTTTAAAAGAAAAAGGATTTTGGACTATAGGTACATCATTAGATGCTAAAGAAGATTATTCGAGTATTTTTGTTGACAGACCACTCTGCGTTGTTATTGGTAGCGAAGGAAAAGGAATGTCAAGACTTCTAAAGGAAACTGTTGATTTCAATGTTAAAATAAATATGGTAGGTAAAGTTAATAGTTTAAATGCGTCAGTCAGTGCAGGAATCATAATTTTTGAGATATTGAGGAAAAGAAAATAGAAGAATGATTTTTAGCAATTATAATGATTTTGAAATTATCAACCTAATTAAAGAAGGCAATGAAGAAGCATTCCAATTTATGGTTGATAAATATCAATATCTTATTGCTAAAAAAATTAAAAGTTTCAACCTAGCGTGTGATTTTGATGATTGCTTTCAAGAAGCTTTAATGCTTCTTCACCGCTCAGTAATTAAGTTTGATGAAGGCTATAATAAGACCTTCACAAGGTATTTTGAACTAAACTTAAATAATTTTTTAATAACCTATAAGAATAAACGAATTAGATACATTAATTTTAAAGTTGAAAAATTACCGATAATTTGTGACTTTTTTATCAAAGAGGAAGATAAATTATACTTTAGGGATGAAGAAATTTTTGAAGCTCTTAATGCGCTTTCTGATTTTGAAAAAATCGTCTATCAAGCTAAAATAATTGAAAATAGATCAATCAAAGAATGTGCTATTTATCTTGCTTGTGATGAAAAAAGGATTTATAATGCGCTAGATCGAATTAGAAAAAAAATTAAATTGTATTTAATAACATGATTTTCTTGACTTTTATCACTTTTTTTGATAAATTTAATAAAGCAAGTGAGTTGATAAGAATGAAAAATAAAACTGTTTTAATATGTACAGAGTGTTCATCGAGAAATTATGAAGTTAAAAAGACTGATTCGTCAACTCGATTTGAAGTGAAAAAATTCTGTAAAAAATGTAAAAAACATACAATCCATAAAGAAGGAAAGTAAAGAGGTATATATATGAAAGATAATCAAAACAATAAGATGAAGCCTGTAAATGCTAAAGAAGTTAAATCTGAAGGTAGAGTAATGGCTATTCTTAAAAAAGAATATAAATTTGAAAACTGGTTGCTAGCAATTCTTTCTCCAGTACTAATTTTATACGGCGTATATATTTTGCTAGGTAAATTTGGAACTGTTGATTTAGCGTCTATTTTAGGAACGTCAGGCATAGGTTTTATCGACTTTTTCTTTAATACAACACTAAAAAGAATATTAACAGGTTCTTTCTTGGTATTAATAGGTGCATTAGTATTAGTATATTTACTTATTCCTTATATTAAACCAAGTATTTCAGAAATGAAAAAGGTTAATTGGCCAACAGGAAAAGTTCTAGCATCAAATAGTGGTAGAGTATTTTCTTTCCTATTATTTTTAATGTTTATGTTCTTCTTGTATGGTTTGGTACTTGATCCAATTTTCAAATTAATCTATGGAAATTAATTAAGGATATCTAATGTTAAATTCAAATGTTAATGACCAAAGACGTCTTTGGTACATAGTTCAAACTTATTCGGGATTAGAAAACTCTGTAAAAGCAAGTTTAGAGAGAAGAATTGAATCAATGAACATGGAAGATAAAATTTTCCAAGTAATGATTCCAGAAGAAATTATTCCTGCGGATAAGAAAGATAAAAACCCTAAAGAAAAAGTAGTAAAAATATTCCCTGGGTATGTTTTCATTGAAATGATTGTTACAGATGATTCTTGGTTTGTTGTCAGAAACACTCCGGGAGTTACAGGATTCTTAGGAAGTAGTGGTGGCGGTACTAAGCCAGTGCCACTTAAACCGGATGAAATTAATCCTATCCTTAAAAAATGTGGAATGCTACAAGTACAAAAATTCAATGTTAAACCAGGACAAACCGTTAGAATTATCAACGGTAATTTCCAAGGTCAAGAAGTTACAGTTGAAAACATCGATCAAGACAAAGGCAAAATACACGTACTTATTGAAATGTTTGAAAGACAAACTTCAATGGAACTTGATTTTACTGATGTTGAAGTAATTCAAAAATAATATATAAAACAGTTTAGTGAATCTCTAAACTGTTTTTTTATTATATATTCAGAGAATTTTTATCATCGATAAACAATATAAATTAAAATATGTTAAAATAAACTTATCTGATTAAGAAGCGAGGATAATAAAGTGACAGAAAAAAACTCACTACTTCTAAAAAAAAGAATTGATGAACTTAATAATGTCGCCGAAAGTATGTCGGCTAAAGACGCCTTGGTTGCTTTTGAATCTGCTAATGAAGCATTAGAGCTATCAAAATCAATAAATTATAAAAAAGGACAAGTGTATGCTTGTCATTATTTAGCTGAAAGTCTATATCGTCAAGGAAAGATCTATGACTCTATAGAAACTTTTATGCAAGCTTTAAATATCAATGTCAATCCAGTGGATGAGTTGATTCAGTCAATGATATTTACTTCGCTTGGAAACGCTCATTTATACCTAAAGTTTTATGATCTTGCATTTTACTATTACCGAAATGCACTAGTTTTAAGTGAAAAACTAGAAAGACACGAATCCTCGGCAATGATATATAACAATATCGGTGAAATCTATAGAGAACTCGGAGATTTTAATAATGCATTGAATTCTTATAATTCTTGTTTGGAAATTTGTAGATTGAACAATTTAAAAAGAGTTGAAATGTATGCTACAACGAATATCGGAGTTACTAATTATCAAACTAAACATTATCAAGATGCAATTGTTTATTTAGAAAAAAGTTTAAAAGAATCAAAAGAAAAAAATGATCAGATTATTGAAGGATTTTCAAATAGATATCTTGGACTAATCTATTTGGAGATGAAAGAATATCAAAAAGCAAAAGCTTATTTCATATTAGCTATGAATGTGTATATAAACACTAATGAAACAATTTCTCAAGCGAGAATCAATTATAACTTGGCTGAGTTAGAAGTAAATGAAAAAAACTATCAAGATGCTTTTAAATTTTTACACAAAGCAAGAGAATTAGCCGAAGATCTGCAAGACAAGAAACTTATCAGTAAAATCTATTTACTTTTATCTAAGGCTTATGAGTTAACTAATGATTTTGAGAAAGCTTGTAAATACTACGATTTAAGTAACAAAGCTCGAGATGACAAGGAATCTCAAGAATATGAGCATAAGTTGAGAAGCGTTAATTTCCAAATTAACGCTTGGGAAATTATGAAAGAAAGTGAAAACTATCAAAAATTAAATCAGGAATTACAAATAAAGACGGAAAGATTAGAAAAAGTAACAAAAGAGTTGCAAAAAATCAACAAAGAAGTTAAAGCCCTTAGCGATATGGATGGTTTGACAAGGATTGCTAATAGAATTAAATTAGACGGATATGCTCAAGAAGTTTATAGTAAGGCTTATAAAAACAAGAAAAATTTGACTGTTATGATAATTGATATCGATAATTTTAAAGAGTATAATGACTTTTATGGTCATTTAGTCGGAGACGAAGCCTTAAAGAAACTAGCTAAAATCTTAGAAAAGTCCGTAAGTAAATTAGAAGGATTAGCAGCTAGATTTGGAGGCGATGAATTTGTATTAATGATTTATGATATGGAAACACTTGAAGCTTTAAAATTAGCTAAAAATATATCTAAATCATTATTAGCTAAAAAAATAAAACATGAAAAATCAAAGGTACATTCATTTTTAACAATCAGTGTTGGGTTAATATCAAAAATACCATCTAATAAAGAAAGTTACGCTTTGATGATGGATTTCGCCGATCAAGCTTTATATCAAGCTAAAGAAAAAGGTCGGAATCAAGTTGAAGTTTATTGATTTATTATAAATGATATTTTATTTTACTATTTTTAGTAACTGCTTTTTTTATGCAATTTTTTGATTTTAATTTTCTATTATCAATCGAAAATATGAAGTTTAATGATAAAAAATGTTATAATACTAGTTGGCTTATTGTGGGAGGAAAAGGACAATGATTAAATTAGTTAATGTTTCAAAGTACTATAGTTCTAACGATGTTATTGCTTTAGGCTTAAGAAAAGTGAATTTAGAATTACATGTAAATGAATTTGT
>CAZJAP010000007.1:28012-39743 GCA_964544325.1 uncultured Candidatus Izemoplasmatales bacterium
GGATATCCTAAAGATAAAATCAAACAAAGAGCTTTGGAAATTATTGATAAAGTTGGATTGACTAAGCATATCCATCATAAAGCAACAAAATTATCTGGAGGGCAAAAACAACGTGTTGTTATTGCTAGAGCTTTAGCAAAGGATTGTCCGATAATTGCCGCTGATGAGCCGACAGGTAACCTTGATTCTGCTAGCGCTAAACAAATTATCGAGCTTTTGTCGGAAATCTCAAAAGAGAAATTAGTTATTATGGTAACTCATGACTTTAGCCAAGTAGAAGACTTTGCAACTAGAAAGATAAGAATCTATGACGGTGAAGTTGTTGAAGATAAAGAAATTGTAAAAGTAGAAAAGAAAAATCTTCCTAAGTTAGAAGATAAAGAATTTAAAATCAGTTTTTTATCAATGTTAAAATTATCACTTAGAAATTTACTCTCAGTGCCTAAAAAAACATTATTGATGATTATTGTTTTTACTTTTTTCTCTATTTTTATTGGTCTTAGTTATGGCGGTTATATTATGAGTATTGGTGAAAATGTTATTTCATCTAACAATCATTTCCATTATGCCAATCAAGACCGCTTAGTTGTTAGAAAAACTGACAATTCAGCTATGACTGAGGATGACTTAGCTGAACTCAGTGATTTTTCTAACGTTAAGATGCTAATAGACAGAGACTATGTTTTAGACATTAATAGAATTATGGGGTCTGTTACTGGAGATATTAACTATATAAGCGTCAGTTTTTTGCCGATTAGTTATCTTGGAGATGATTTCAAAATAGAATATGGGTCAATGCCTGTTGATGATAATGAGATTATCTTAGCTGCTAACTCTGATATTATTGAATATAAAAGTGATCTTATAAATCAAGAATTAGTTCAATCATACGAATGGTTTTCAGATGTATCTTATTACGAAATTGCCGGAGTTGTCTCAAATGATTTGATTATAGGTAATACCAACCCTTATCAAAATTATATTTTCGTCGGTGATGCAGCTTGGGAGAATTTGCAGAAGACTATGTATTTATCTGAATATGGTAGTGTATATCTCAGAGTAGGAGTGAATAATTTCCTTTATCTTAACAAAAATAATCTCGCTATCGATTCTGATTTAGCTGATGATGAGATTAATTTAAGCAGTGGATATTATTTGTATTTTTGTGGTTTCGGCGAGGAAGAAGTTTGTACTATTGATTCATCTTTGGTCATAGAAGACTATTATGTTGATGAATCTTATGAGTATCAAGTAAATGTTACTGAAGATGTCAGCGACGATAAAATTTATATGAATCAAAATACTTATGATAAAATTTTCTATGACGATATCTATCAAGTCAGCGTAATGGCTGAAGATAATGTTAATGTAGATGGGTTAATGAGATCTATCGCAAGAACAAGAGATGGTTTAGAATTCAAGTATAAAGTAGTATATCCTTATGATTCTCAAGAATCAGATGAATATGCAGGAATTATTTTAATGATTATGAATTTCGGATTGATATTCTTAATCTTTGTAACATTGGTTGGTTCAACTTTAATAACTTACATTATCTTTAAAGCGATAATTAACACTAAACTTCATGATTACGCAATTTTTAGAACTATTGGCGCTAATCAAAAAGTAATCAAAGGATTTGTATATTTCGAAAATCTATTTATAACTTTTGTTGCTTTTACAATCTTTATTTTGATTTCGGTCTTTATGCCAACAAATCTACCGGAGTTCAGTGTTTTAAGAGCTTTTAAAGTATTCACCTTCGGTAAGTATTTTGTTTATCTATTATTGTTAGTCATTATGTCTTTGTTTATTTCTCGCAAGTACACGAATAAGGTATTTTCTAATTCTGTATCCAAGACATTGAAGACGGATTTGGGGTAAAAGATATGATTAGTTTAAAAAATATAAATAAGTATTATAATAAAGGCAGAAGTAATGAAATTCATGTCATTAATAACACTTCACTAGATTTTCCGGAAACTGGATTAGTTGCATTAACCGGACCTTCTGGCTGCGGTAAGACGACATTATTAAATGTAATCGGCGGCTTAGACAGTTTCCAAAATGGAGAAATTGTTTTTGATGAAAAACCAATGAAAAGATATAACCCAGTTGAATGGGATGTTTTACGAAATGAAAAAGTAGGATATATCTTTCAAAATTATAATTTAGTTTTATCTAAAACCGTTTATGAAAATATTGAATTAGCATTGAATATGGCTGGTTTATATAACAAAAGAGAGATAGAAGACCGCATTAATTATGTTTTAAAAAATGTTGGAATGTATAATTATCGAAAACGTAATGTCAAGGCTCTTTCAGGAGGTCAACAACAACGTGTGGCTATCGCAAGAGCTTTAGCTAAGGATCCGGAAGTAGTTTTAGCTGATGAACCTACTGGTAACTTAGACGCTAATAATACTTTCGAAATTATGAGTATAATCAAGAAAATCTCAGAGTCAAGATTAGTAATATTAGTAACCCATGAAAGAGGTTTGGTAGATTTTTATGCCGATAGGATTATTGAGCTAGCTGACGGTAAAGTGATCAATGATTATATTAATACCAATTCTTCTGGTTTTGATCATGTTGATGAAAGAAATATATATCTAAAAGATTTAAACTACGATGAAGCTCTAAAGGAAAGTGGAATTGATTATTATTATGATCATGAGAAAGATCCGCATCTAAATGTCAAACTCATTGAATTAAGAGGCAATCTTTATATAAAAGTTAATTCTAAACGTAAAATTAAATATCTTGATGAAGATACAGAAATCCGTTTGATTGATGATCATTATAAAAAACGAGAAATATCCGACTTAAGTGAAAATGATTTTGATTTGTCCCAGTTTCCTGATATTGAAAACGGTGAAAAGAAGAAATCATTCCTCAAATGGAAAGATGTTTTTAAAGCTGGATTCAAGAGGGTTTTCTCAAGACGTAAATTTGTAGGAAGATTATTACTATTAGGATATTTCTTAATTTCAGGATTAACAGTTTTCTTATTGGCGTCTTTTGGTAATGCTACAAATGTCGATGATAGACAGTTTTTGAATACTCCTAAAGAAATGTTGACTTTGGGTCCGAAAATAAGGCTGACTTCATCTCAGGTTAATGAGTTATTGGATGATGTTGATGGCATTGAACTTTCGCCTTTCTTAAATACAGTCTACACTCGAATATACTATAATGACTATTATCAAGGTAACGCCAGAGCATCTGCATCAGTTTATCCGGTAATGAAATCTTATTATGACGATGTTTTGATTACACACGGAAGAATGGTAGAAAGTACAACTGAAATAGTAATTGATGAATGGGTGGCTGAAGAAGTCCTTGCATCAAAATCATTTACGGATTTAGGAATTACGGATTTTGAAGGTTTATTAGGTTCTGAATTAACCAATAACAGTTATATGGCTTTGAATTTTGAGATAGTTGGTATTGCCAAAACGGAATCTCCGATTGTAATTCTTGATGATGATGCTATTTATGGCTTCTATCAAAATGATTTTTCTGATGGATTAATGTCTTATGGAGCTTTAAAAGATAGAATCGTTATTACTGAAGGTAGTCAAACACTTACTGAAAACCAAGTTTATGTCATGTATGACGGATCTTTAGAAATTGGCGATACAGTTGGTTTATGGGGGCTTGGAGATAAAGAAGTAGCTGGTTTCTATGAACCGGCTGACACAGATTTCAGTTTTGATACTTTCGCTTTTATTGTTCATGATGACGTTTATAAAGAGAGTATTATCAATCAAATAGAAGAAGCTTTTTACTATTATGAATATACCGGCGTATTATTCTATGCCGACAATCCTGAACAAGCTATAGCTGATTTTGAGGCAAAGGGTTATGATTTATACAACTCATACGATGCTGCAAAACTAGCTTTTGCTGAGCAACAAAGAGATGATAACGCTACTTTTATAACTCTATTGACTGTAATAATTGTTGGTATAGTAGTATATATATTCTTTATGATGCGTTCTAGCATGCTTAATAGAATTAAGGAAATTGGTGTTTACCGAGCTATTGGGGCTAGCAAAAAAGATATTTACAAGATATTCTTTGCCGAGATTATTGCCCTTACAACAATCGCTTCACTTAGTGGATATTTAATAAGTTCTTATATTGTTAACGCTCTACAAAGAGTATCTGAGGATATCATTAATATTTTCTACTTCCCAATCACAATGTTCATTGGCGGTATAGTTGTAATTTACTTATTGAATCTAGTTTTTGGTATGTTGCCAATCTTTACTTTATTATTCAAAACGCCTGCACAAATTACTTCAAAATATGATATTTAATTCATTTGTTATTTAGGATAAATAATTCTTGACTAAAAATATCTTTTATTGTATAATAATTCAGCGTGTAAAAAGGATTTAAGTGGGAGGAAGAAGATTCCTATAACCACATCACGAAAATAAGGAGGTGTCTTTCGTGGCTAAAGAAATTAAGAACGTTGTTAAACTGCAAGTTCCTGGTGGAAAAGCAACACCAGCACCACCAATTGGACCGATTTTGGGACAAGCGGGAGTTAACATTCAACAATTTTGCGTGCAATTCAACGATCGTACAAAAGATCAAGTGGGAAGCGTTATTCCGGTAGTGCTAACAGTCTATGATGACCGTTCATTCTCATTCATAACAAAAACACCACCTGCCAGTGATTTGTTAAAGAAAGCATGTAAGATTCAAAAAGGAGCAGGAAATCCAAAAACAGAAACTGTCGCAACCATTACTAAAGATCAATTAAGAGAAATCGCGACAATCAAAATGCCTGACCTAAACGCTAATGATGTTGAAGCAGCTATGAACATTATTGCAGGTACGGCAAGACAAATGGGAATTGTCGTTAAAGACTAAGATTTATTAGTTGTTTGATATAAATAACTATATAATTGGGAGGACATTCCGCTAAAACCAAATATAGGAGGAAAGAACATGGCTAAAAAAGGAAGAAAATATTCTGAGGCTCTTGCGAAAGTAGATCGTACTCAAAAGTACGCTATTGAAGAAGCTATTGAATTAGTAAAATCAATTTCCTTTGAAAAATTCGATGCATCTATGGAATTAGCTTTTAACTTAAACTTGAATCCTCGTAAGGCTGAACAAAACCTAAGAGGAGCACTTGTTTTACCACATGGAACTGGTAAAACAAAAAGAGTTTTAGTTTTCGCTCGTGGCGAAAAAGCTCAAGAAGCAAAAGATGCTGGAGCAGATTTTGTTGGTGATGATGAATTAATCGAAAAAATCAAAGAAGGTTGGTTTGAATTTGATGTAGTTATTGCTACACCAGATATGATGGCTACATTAGGTAAAATTGGTCGTTTATTAGGACCTAAAGGTTTAATGCCTAACCCTAAAACCGGCACAGTTACTATGGATATCGCAAAAACCGTAGAAGATTCAAAAGGTGGTAAGATTACTTACCGTGTAGACAAATTCGGAAATATCTTAGTGGTATTTGGAAAAGTTTCTTTTGATACAGCTAAATTAGTTGATAACTACAACGTAATTTTAGATACAATCAGAAGAGCTAGACCATCAACTGTTAAAGGTGTTTACATGAAAAACGTCAGCGTCTCTTCAACAATGGGACCTGGGGTTAAAGTTGAAGTTGCAAAAAAATAAATAACTTTATCGAAGACAGTAGGGGCTTATAAAAGCTTAATAACCTACCGAGATTAAGACTAATAAATAAAGATTATTTATTCCTCTTTTTCTCGAAAAGAAAAAGAGGTTTTCTATTTAAAAGACATAAGGAGGTCTAAAATGGCTAATCAGAACATTATTAACTTCAAACAAGAAGAAGTTAAAAAGATCGCTGAAAAAATGTCTCGCGCTAAATCATTAGTTATCGCTGAATATCAAGGCTTAACTGTAGAAAAGACCGAAGAATTACGTGGTTTACTACGTGATGCCGGTTGTGAAATCATTGTTATTAAAAACAATATTTCCCGCAGAGCAGCTGAAGAGATAGGATTCGCTGACTTAACTCAAGATTTAAACGGTCCAAATGGAGTTGTATTTGCGTATGAAGACTCAATAGCAGCCGCAAAAGTGTTATACACTTTCGCAAAGAAAAACAAAAAAATCAAAATCAAATCAGGTGTTGTTGATGGCGATTACTACAATCAAGATGAAATTAAAGAAATTTCACAATTACCAGCAAGAGAAACATTGCTTGCAATGTTAGCAGGACAATTATTAGCACCACTAAGAGAATTATCAGTTGGCTTAGATATGCTAACTAAAAAAGAAGAAACTGTAGAAAGTAACTAATTAGGAGGAAAAGACAATGGCAAAATTAAACGCTAAAGATTTTATCGAATCATTAAAGGAAATGAATATTTTAGAAATTAAAGCTCTTATCGATGCAATGAAAGAAGAATTCGGTATCGATCCAACTGCAGTAGCAGCTGGTCCAGCAGTAGCAGCTGCTGAAGAAGCTGTTGATGAAGGTCCAAAAGAAGTTAATATTATGTTAACAGATGCTGGCGCATCAAAAGTTAAAGTAATTAAAGTAATTAGAGAATTAACAGGACTTGGCTTAATCGAAGCTAAAAAATTAGTTGATTCAGCACCAGTAGCAGTTAAAGAAAAAGTTAAAGAAAACGAAGCTAAAGAAATCGCTGACAAGTTAGTTGAAGCTGGCGCTAAAGTAGAACTTAAATAATTTATTTTTGAAGGCATATAAACCTGAGTATTTTCTCAGGTTTTTAGTCTTTTAAAGGAGTTTAGATGTCACACTACTTTTCAAAAGAAAATGATTCTTTAAAATCAAACGAAAAGGTTATCTATGTAAAGATTAATGATACAAAATTTTCTTTTGCTACAGATCATGGAGTTTTTTCTAAACAAGGTCTCGATTTTGGCTCAAGATTACTTATTGAAAAAGCGATTGAAATTAAAGCTAATCGCTTTTTAGACTTGGGCACAGGGTATGGACCTTTAGGAATCATATATAAAAAAAACCATTCTGAAACTTTAGTTTCTATGACTGATGTCAATGATCGTGCTATAAAATTAGCGAAGAATAATGCGAAGAGAAATAATGTTGAAGTTAATGTTTATTACAGTGATGGATTTAATGAAATTAATGATGCTTTTGATTTAATTATCACTAATCCACCAATTAGAGCCGGAAAAGAAGTTATTTACCGGATTTTTTCTGATTCAGCGAATCATTTAACTCAAAACGGTTGTTTTATATTCGTTATTAACAAAAAACATGGAGCTTTATCAGCTATAAAAAAATGCGAAGAGATTTATGATAAAGTCGAAGTTGTTGGGAAGAAAAGTGGTTATTATTTAATTAAATGCATTAAATAATTGACTGTCTTGTTCAATTGTGATAAAATATTAAAATGCGATAGAATGCGCATTTTTGCATTTATTAGTTTTTTTTGAAAGAAAAAACCTAAACAAATCTAGTTTATGAGGTGATTGTGTGAATTATAAAACCGTCCAATACGGTAAGACCAGAGAAAGAAGAAATTATTCCCGTGTCAAATCCAATGTCGATCTACCAAACTTAATTGAAGTCCAAACAGAATCGTTCGAATGGTTTATGGAGACAGGTTTAAAAGAATTGTTTGAAGACATTTCTCCTATAACCAATTTTAATGGCAATGTTGAACTATATTTTGGTGATTTTGAATTTGAACCTGCTAAGTACAGTGTCAACGAATGCAAGGAAAAAGACCTTAATTATTCAAGACCTTTAAAAGTTAGCGTTCGTTTAAAGAACAAGGATTTAATCGATAGTAAAACTGGTGAAGTTTTAAGTGACGATAATATCGTTGAAAACAAAATTTTCATGGGTGATATTCCGATGATGACTCCTGTTGGAACGTTTATTATCAACGGTTCTGAAAGGGTAATTGTTTCACAAATTGTTCGTTCAGCTGGAGTTTTCTTTTCAGAAGAAGTCGATAAAAAAACTCTTCAGCATAAATACTTAGGTCAAGTTATTCCAACTAGAGGTGCTTGGTTAGAATTCGAAATGGGTTCTAAAGATATACTTTATGCAAAAATAGATAGATCAAAGAAAATACTTTTATCAACGATGATTAAAGCTTTAGGGTTCTCAACCAGAAAGCAAATTGTTGATATTTTTGGCGAACACGAATTACTTGAAAATACATTTGAAAAAGATTTAACTCAAAATTCTGAAGAAGCTATGAAAGAAGTATATGCTAAAATCAGACAAGGAGAAACTGCAACTATTGAAGGTGCCAGAGAATTTTTCGTATCAAGGTTATTTGATGAAAAACGTTATGATTTAGCGGATGTTGGCCGTTTCAAAGTTAATCAAAAATTAGATGTGGTAAATCGCGTTAAATCGCTACTTGATAAAGATATTACAGTGAAGTTAAGTAAGGATTTAATCAATCCTGAAACGGGAGAAGTGGTTATTTCTAAATCTTCAAAACTTGATTATGATAGTCTTGAACTCATTAGCAATAACAGAGCTTCACTTGTTCAAAAAGTAACTTTTGATAAAGAACTTGAAAAAGATTTAAAACAAATTATTGACAGAGAAAATCGTAATGAATTAGCTCCTGAAGGAGAAGACGAATCTTTTGTTCAAAATGTTGTTAGAAATACATTTGTTGAAGTGTTGAATGTCGATATAAAAGATGATTCAAATGAAACAAAAAGAATTAAATTAATTGGTAATAATTCATCTGAAGTAGCTTTGCATATAACAACTTCAGATATTTTGGCTAGCATTTCTTATTATTTAAATATGTTTAACGGTGTTGGTAATCTTGACGACATTGACCATTTAGGAAACCGTCGTTTAAGATTAATCGGTGAACTTCTTAAAAATCAATTCCGTATTGGTTTAGCGAAAATGGAGAAAAATGTTAAAGACAGAATGTCAACAAAAGATCCTCGCACCATTACTCCGCAAAACCTTATTAATATAAGACCTTTAACATCATCTATTAAAGAATTCTTTGGAAGCAGTCAGTTGTCACAATTTATGCAACAAACCAATCCTTTAGATGAGTTAACACATAAAAGAAGAATTTCAGCTCTAGGGCCTGGTGGTTTAACTAGAGATAGAGCTGGATTTGAAGTGCGTGACGTTCATCAAAGCCATTATGGTAGAATATGTCCGATCGAAACACCTGAAGGACAAAACATTGGTTTGATTAACTCATTAGCTTGTTATGTTAAAGTAAATAAATATGGATTTATTGAAACTCCATATTTAAAAATAGATAAAAAGAACGGTAAGGTGACTGATGAGCTTTATTATTTGTCAGCTGACCAAGAAAGAGATCATATCATCGCTCAAGCAAACGTTGCTTTAAATGAAGATATGACAATAAAAGAAGATAGAGTTGTCGCAAGACAAAATGGTGAAACAAGAATTTTCGATAAACATCGTTGCGATTTTATGGACGTTTCTCCTAAACAAATTGTATCTGTTTCAACAGCTTCAATTCCTTTCTTAGAACATGATGACGCTAACCGTGCCTTAATGGGTGCGAACATGCAACGTCAAGCAATCCCGCTATTAAAACCAGAAGCACCATTTGTAGGTACTGGTATTGAATATAAAATCGCTCATGACTCAGGCACAAGTGTTATCGCTAAGAGTGATGGAGTGGTTGAGTATGTCGACGGTAAAGAAGTTAGAATTAGAACTACCGCCGGAGAACTTGAAAGATATGAATTATTAAAATTCTTAAGATCTAATCAAGGAACATGTATTAATCAAACTCCAATTGTAAAAGTTGGCGAAAAAATTAATGCTGGAGACATCATTGGTGATGGTCCTTCAATGGATCAAGGCGAATTGGCTATCGGTAGAAATGTTGTTGTTGCTTTCATGACTTGGAATGGTTATAACTATGAAGATGCCGTTATTATGAATGAAAGACTTGTTCAAGATGACGTATATACTTCAATTCATATTGAAAAATATGAAATCGAAGCTAGAGATACAAAACTAGGAAAAGAAGAAATCACTAGAGAAATTCCAAACGTTGGTGAAGACGGTCGTCGTTACCTTGACGCTGATGGAATTATCATTCCTGGTACTGAAGTTAAAGAAGGAGATATTTTAGTTGGTAAAGTTACTCCAAAAGGACAAACTGACCCTTCTCCTGAAGAAAAATTATTATTAGCGATTTTTGGTGAGAAATCTCGAGAAGTTAGAGATACATCACTTAGAGTTCCTCATGGCGGTGGCGGAATCGTTAGATCTGTTCAAGTCTTTGAAAGAGGAAAAGATGAACTTAATCCAGGCGTTAATAAGTCTGTAAGAGTATATATCGTTCAGAAACGTAAAATTTCTGAAGGTGATAAGATGGCTGGTCGCCATGGTAATAAAGGTGTTATTTCTAAAATATTACCACAAGAAGATATGCCTTATTTAGAAGATGGTACTCCAATTGATATCATGTTGAATCCACTAGGTGTTCCTTCACGTATGAATATTGGTCAGGTGCTTGAAATCCATTTAGGTATGGCAGCTAAACAATTAGGTATTCATGTTGCAACTCCTGTATTTGATGGAGTTGAACAAGATGATTTGGACAAAATTATGGCTGAAGCTAAAATGTCTCCTGATGGTAAATATGTTTTATACGATGGTCGTACTGGTAGAAAATTTGATAACAAAGTTTCTGTAGGCGTAATGTATATGATTAAACTTGACCATATGGTTGATGACAAGTTACATGCAAGAAGCGTTGGACCATATACTTTAGTTACACAACAACCAATGGGCGGTAAAGCTCAAAACGGTGGTCAAAGATTTGGAGAAATGGAAGTTTGGGCTCTTGAAGCATACGGAGCAGCTTACACGTTACAAGAAATGTTAACTGTAAAATCTGATGATATTATTGGACGTAATAAAGTATTTAAAGCCATTACAGATGGTAAACCAATTCCATCACCATCATTACCTGAATCATTTAGAGTTTTAACAAGAGAATTGAGATCTCTAGGTCTATATGTTGAATTGATCAATAAAGATACTGGAGTTAACGAAGTAGATAAGAGTTTGGTTGATAACGATCAAGAAGATTACATCACTAAATTTGGTTTTCAATCATAAGGGGGGTTAGATTATGAGTCAAAAATTTTCACATTTGAAGATTAGGTTAGCTTCTCCTGAAGAAATTAGAAGTTGGTCATTTGGAGAAGTTACTAAACACGAAACTATCAACTACCGTACATTGAAACCAGAAAAAGATGGATTATTCTGTGAAAGAATTTTTGGTCCAACTAAAGATTATCAATGTGCTTGTTCCAACAAATCAAAGAAAAGTTCACATCCGGGCAAGATTTGCCCAAATTGTGGAGTTGAAATTACCGAAGCAAAAGTAAGAAGAGAAAGAATGGGTCATATCGAGTTAAAGGCTCCAGTAGTCCATGCTTGGTATTTACGTAATTCACCTTCTCGTCTTGCAACATTGCTTGATATTAAGGCTAAGGATCTAGAAGAAGTTGTATATTTAGCTTCTTATATCGTTGTTGAAGCTGGAGATACTGATCTTGAGTTTAAACAAATTTTATCAGAGAGAGAATATACAGATAAATATTTTGAATATGGTTCAAGATTCAAAGCTTTAACTGGAGCAGAAGCTGTAAAGTATTTATTACAAAAATTAGATTTAAAAGAAGAAACTTTAAGATTAAGAGTAGAATTAAAAACAGCTTCAAAACAAAGAAGAGAAAAAAT
>CAZJAP010000008.1:0-14085 GCA_964544325.1 uncultured Candidatus Izemoplasmatales bacterium
ACAAGATATTATTTAAAGATTTAGCTAATTATTTTAATCAAGAAATTGAAATTCAGGGTTTTGTTGATAAAATCCGAGATTTACAATATGTTCAATTTGTTGTTTTAAGAGATTCTTCAGCTAAAGTTCAAGTAACAGTTGAAAAAAATGAAAAAAATAAAGAAATCAATGATGTGATTTCTTCTTTGACTAAAGAAAGTACTGTTTTAGTTAAAGGCGTTATCTATGAACAAGAAAAAGTTAAATTAAGAGGTATGGAGTTTATTCCAACACATTTTGAAATCACTTCAAAAAGTGAAGAAGAACTACCAATTGACATTCTTGATTATAATAATAAGTCTAAACAAGATCTTCGCCTAGATAACCGGTTTTTAGATTTAAGACTAGATAAGAATTATTTGATTTTCAAAGGACAAACAATAGCTGAAATGGCAATGAGAGAATATTGGATTAACAATAATTTTATTGAAATTCACTCTCCTAAAATTTTAGGAACCGCTTCTGAATCGGGAGCTGAGGTATTTTCTTTAGATTATTTTGGCAAGAAGGTTTATTTAGCTCAATCACCTCAATTCTATAAACAAATGGCAATGGCAGCTGGTTTTAATAATGTATTTGAAATAGGTCCGGTATTTAGAGCGGAAAATTCCCATACAGCTTATCACGCTACTGAGTTCACTTCAGTAGATGTTGAAATGTCATGGATAAAATCTTATCATGAAGTTATGGATGCGGAAGAACAAAAATTAAAAGAAGTTATGAAAAGACTTCATAAAGACTTAAATGAAGAATATAAAGCTTTATACAATAAAGATATTGAAATCCCTGAATATGACTTTCCAAGAATAAGTTTTTTTGAAGCTAAAAAAATCATTCAAGAGAATTATAAATATATAGGTGAAAAAGAATTTGACTTTGACAGAAAAGAAGAAGAGTTAATTGGTCTTTATGCAAAAAAGAAGTTAAAAGCTGATTTTGTCTTTATTATTGATTATCCATTTCAAGCTAGACCATTCTATCATATGTTAGATTCTGAAACTAAATTAACGAAAAGTTTTGACTTATTATATAAAGGTATTGAAATCACTACTGGAGCTCAGAGAGAACATCGAATCGACATTCTTAAAGCTCAAGCTTTAGAAAAGGAAATGAACCTTGAATCTATTGATTTTTATTTAAATTTCTTTAGATATGGAATGCCACCTCATGGTGGGTATGGTTTTGGACTTACAAGATTCTTAATGAGACTATTTAATGTTGAAAGTATCAGAGATGTAACTTTCCTTTATCGAGGGCCAAACCGAGTTAATCCTTAAAAAATAAAACTAAGCTTAAATCTGCTTAGTTTTTTCTATTAAAATATGATAAAATAATTGTGATTACTAAGATAGGGTTAATAAAAATGAAGATAAAAATTATTTATGAAGATAACCACCTAATTATAATTGAAAAACCTTCCGGTATTTTATCTCAAGCTGGATCTTTAGATTTGCCAGATATTCTATCAATGACTAAAGACTACTTAAAGGAAAAATATAATAAACCAGGTGAAGTATATTTAGGTCTGGTCCATCGACTTGATACTAATGTCGGAGGAGTCATGGCTTTTGCTAAAACTTCAAAAGCAGCTTCTAGATTAAGTAAAGAAATTAGAGATCATAATTTTGAAAAAAACTATTTAGCAGTCGTTATTGGCGAATTAGAGATAGGTAAAACTTTTGAATTAATTGATTATCTTGGTAAAGATAACATCAAAAAACAAGCAGTTTTTGAAAGTTCTGAACTTGGAAAAAAAGCGGTTTTAAGATTTAGAGTTTTAGCTTGTAAAAATAACCTTTCATTATTAAAAATAGAGTTAGAAACCGGTAGATTCCATCAAATAAGAGCTCAACTGTCAAACTTAGGTTATCCAATTTATAATGATTCTAAATATGGTGCCGTAAATAAAGGTTATGATCTTGGTTTATATGCTTATCGAATTAGTTTTAATCACCCTACATTAAAAACAAAATTAGAATTTATAAATTTACCTTCAGATAATATTTTTTCTCTTTTTCTTGAAGAAATGAAAATATTATTGAATAAAGACTCTAAAAGACAAAATATGGAGGAATCATTCGAATGATTAATTTAAGGATTAACCAATTAATTAAATATGGTTTAACCAATGAACTACTTAAAGAAGACGACACTTATTATGCAATTAATAAAATTTTGAGATTATTAAGACTTGATAATTTTGAAAGAGTTAAGGAGATGGAAGATATTTCATTTTCTAAATTAATCAGTGACATTCTTGATTATTCTTATCAAAAAGGTCTTCTTGAAAATAATTCTACTAATTCTTTCGACGCTTTTGAAGCTCAAATTATTGATGCACTATTACCTAGACCTAGTGAGTTAAATAGAATCTTTTATCAAAAATATAAAACTGGTCCCAAAACAGCTACAAATTTTTTTCACGCTTTTTCTGTAGCTACAAATTATATTAAAACAGATAGAATTAAACGAAATCTAAATTATAAATATCAAGGTAAGTATTCTCCTTTAGATATCACAATTAACTTATCTAAACCAGAAAAAGATCCTTTAGATATTAAACTAAATTCTAATAAATCATCCGCTTATCCAAAGTGTCCTTTATGCATAGAAAATGTTGGTGTTTATCAAACAGGATCTTTCGCTCCTAGGACAAATCATAGAGTGATTAATCTGACTTTAAATCACGAAAAGGATAAGTGGGGCATTCAATATTCACCTTATGCGTATTTTAATGAACATCTAATTGTTTTGAGGAAAGACCATTCGCCTATGTATGTTAATAGTCGTACATTTGATGAATTAATTGATTTTATCAATAAATTCCCTCACTATTTAATTGGTTCAAATGCTGGGCTTCCAATTGTGGGTGGTTCAATATTAAATCATCATCACTTTCAAGGAGGAAACTATGAATTTCCTATTGAAAAATCGCAAGTACTTGAAAAATTTAAAAAGAGAAAAGTTACCATTGAAGTCTTAGATTGGCCTATGGCAGCCATTAGAGTCATTGGCAATAACGAAAATCATGTGCTAGATATGGTTAATCAAATTTTCGACTTCTGGGTAGACTATAATAATCAAGAGCTTAACATTTTTGCTAAAACTGATAGCGAACATAATACTATTACTCCAATTGTAAAATTAGATGGATCAAATTATAATTTTTACATTATTTTCCGCAATAATTTTACTAATGAAGAGTTCCCATATGGAATGTATCATCCTAATCCTAGTCGTTTCCATATTAAGAAGGAAAATATCGGACTTATTGAGGCGATGGGTATGGCAATCTTACCGGGAAGATTATTAAATGAACTCGAATTAATAAAAAAAGTATTAAGAAAAGAAATTAGAATTGATGATTATGAAGAGTTAAAAAAACATAAACCTTGGCTAGAATCTTTAAATATTGATTTAAAGAATATAGATTTAGATATGTTTTTAAAACAAGAGGTTGGTCGTATTTTTGAGGAAGTACTAGAAGACTGTAACGTCTTTAAATATGGAGAAAAAACAGACTTTATAAATTTTGTAAATAAAGCAATTTATTAATTGAAATTCTTGTGATATAATTGATAAGAATTTAAAGAGGTGAAAGAATTTTGGAAAAGAAGAAATTTGTCGAAGCGATAACTTCAAGAGATGAAGATTTCGCAAGATGGTATACAGATGTTTGCATAAAGGCAGAACTAATGGATTATTCCGATGCTAAAGGTTTTATTATTTACCGTCCTTATGGGTATGCTTTATGGGAAAATATCCAGAAGTATTTAGATAATGAATTAAAGAAAACAAATCATCAAAATGTTTATATGCCTTTAGTTATCCCTGAGTCTTTGTTTCAAAAAGAAGCTGATCACGTAGAAGGTTTTGCTCCGGAAACAGCTATTGTTACTATTGGGGGAAAAGAAGAACTACAAGAAAGATTGATTATTAGACCGACATCAGAAGTATTATTCTGTAATCACTATCAAAAAATAATCTCTTCTTACCGTGATTTACCAAAACTATATAACCAATGGTGCTCTGTGGTAAGATGGGAAAAAACTACTAGACCATTTTTAAGAGGATCTGAGTTCTTATGGCAAGAAGGCCATACGGCTCATGCTCATGAAGAAGAAGCTAGAAAAGAAACAATGGATATCTTAGATGTCTATAATACTTTAGGTAAAGATTTATTAGCCATTCCTTTTGTTAGAGGAAGAAAAACTGAAAAAGAAAAATTTGCTGGAGCTGTAGAGACTTATAGTATTGAAGCTTTAATGCATGACGGCAAAGCGTTACAAAGTGGTACGACTCATTATTTTGGTACTGGCTTTGCTGAAGCTTTCAATATTAATTTTCAGGATAAAGATGGTGTAGTTAAAAACGTCCATCAAACTTCTTGGGGTGTCTCAACAAGGCTTATTGGGGCTGTAATAATGGTTCACGGTGATGACTCTGGTTTAGTTTTACCACCTTATTTAGCACCTATACAAGTAAATATTATACCGGTAATGCAACATGTAGACGGTGTTTTAGATAAAGCCAATGAATTAAAAGAACTTTTAGAAAAGAATAATATTCGAGTAGCGATTGATGACTCAGATAAAACTCCAGGTTGGAAATTCTCTGAATCAGAGATGAAGGGAATACCTTTAAGACTAGAAATCGGACCTAGAGATATCAAAAATAATCAATGTGTTTTAGTTAAACGCTATAATCGCGAAAAGACAGTTATAAGTCTTGATGATTTAACTGACTCTATACCAGTAATATTAGAAGAAATTCATCAAGCCATGTATGAAAATGCTTTGAAAAATGTTCAAGAAAATACTAGAATTACTCATTCATATGAAGAATTCAAGAAGATAATTTCTGAAAAACAAGGTTATGTAAAAATGATGTGGTGTGGAAATCAAGCTTGTGAAGAAAAAGTCAAGGAAGATACGGCAGCAACTGCTAGATGTATGCCTTTAGAAAAAGAGACAATTGGCGATATTTGTCCTATCTGTGGAGAAAAAGCCAAACATTTAGTTTATTGGGCGAAAGCTTATTAAATTACTGCATTGAGTTTCTAGACTCAATGCTTTTTTTATGGTATAAAAAGTTTAATAATTCTTTTGTTTGATAAAGTATATTTTATTGATAAATTAGCGTTAAAATGATATTATTAAAAGGTAAAGATGAAGAGGTGACCAAGTTGTTTAATTTATTTAATGCAAATAAAAAGACTTTAAAACGTTTGGAAATAATGGCTGATAAAGTCTTAGAAAAAGAATCAGAATATAAATCACTAACTGACGAACAATTACAAGCGAAAACCGGTGAGTTTAAAAACCGTTTGGCTAATGGAGAAACTTTAGATGATATTTTAACTGATGCTTACGCTTTAGTTAGAGAGGCTTCAACTAGAGTTTTAAAAATGACTCCTTTTAAGGTTCAAATTATGGGTGCTATCGTAATTCATGAGGGTAATATCGCTGAAATGAAGACAGGTGAAGGTAAAACTTTAACTGCTGTTATGCCAGCTTATTTAAATGCTTTAGCTGACGGCGGAGTTCATATCGTTACTGTCAATGATTATTTGGCTAGACGTGAAGCTGAAGGAGAAATCGGGGAATTGTTTAGATTCCTTCAACTTTCTGTTGGATTAAATACTCGTGAATTAAGCGCAGAAGAAAAAAGAGAAGTATATCAATGTGATATCCTATATTCAACCAATAACGAATTAGGCTTCGACTATTTAAGAGATCACATGGTAATTTATAAAGAACAAATCGTACAGAAAAAATTAAATTTCGCAATTATCGATGAAGTTGACTCCATCTTGATTGATGAAGCAAGAACTCCTTTAATTATTTCTGGTGGAGCTAAAAATACCGCTGATTTATATAGACAAGCAAACTATTTTGCAATCGGAATCAGCGAAGAAGATTATGAGTTAGATATTAAAGATAAAACCATTACTTTAACAGAAAAAGGAATTCATCGAGCGGAAAAATTCTTTAATTTAGAAAACCTTTATGATGTTAATAATGTTGTTTTACTACATCACATTAATAATGCTTTAAGAGCTAATTATATTATGTCTAAGGATATTGATTATGTTGTTCAAGATGGTAAAGTTATCATTGTTGATTCTTTTACCGGAAGATTAATGCATGGTCGTCAATTCTCAGAAGGTCTTCACCAAGCCTTGGAAGCTAAAGAAGCTGTAGAAATTAAAAAAGAAACGACTACTCTAGCTACTATCACATTCCAAAACTTCTTTAGAATGTATCAAAAGCTTTCAGGTATGACAGGTACAGCAAAAACCGAAGAAGAAGAATTTAGAAACATCTACAATATGTTAGTTGTTGAAATACCTACTAATAAACCAGTTATTAGAGTTGATGACAATGATTTAATCTTCGCAACAATGGAAGGCAAGTATAAAGCTCTAGCTGAAGAAATTACCAAAAGATATCATTTAGGTCAACCGCAATTAGTTGGGACTATATCCATTGAAAGTTCCGAACTTTTATCGTCACTTTTAAAGAAAAATGGTGTTAAACATAGTGTTTTAAATGCCAAACAACATGAAAGAGAAGCTGAAATTGTTGCTAATGCAGGTCAAAAATATTCAGTGACAATCGCTACTAATATGGCTGGTAGAGGTACTGATATCAAGTTAGGTGAGGGTGTTAAAGAATTAGGTGGTTTAGCCGTAATCGGTACCGAAAGACATGAATCAAGACGTATTGACAATCAGTTAAGAGGTCGTTCCGGACGTCAAGGCGATCCAGGTTACTCAAGATTTTTCCTTTCAGCCGATGATGATCTATTAAAGAGATTTGGCGGCGAACGTTTCAAATCTATGATCACCATGATTACTTCTCAAAGTGGTTCTAATTCCGAAACTCCACTTGACTATAAAATGTTTTCAAAAATGGTTCAAAGAGCCCAAAGACAAATTGAAGGCAATAACTTTGATAGACGTAAAACTGTTCTGCAATATGATGAAGTCTTGAGAAAACAAAGAGAAATTATTTATACGCAAAGAACTGATATTTTATTCTTGGATTCAATTGAAGAAATTATTCATACTATGATTACTTCAACTTTAACAAGAGTTGTTAATACTCATGAAAATATTGATGAATTACATAGTGCTTTAAATAAATATTTTATTTTAAATTCAATAGATAAAGAACTGTTAAAAACAGAAACCAATGTTCTTGAATATGTTCTTGATACTTATAAAAAAGATTTGTTGTCTAAGAAAAATTTAGCAGGAGATAAAATCTTTAATGATTTTCTTAAAGCAATTACATTAAGAGTAGTTGATACATATTGGGTTCAACACATCGATTCAATGAGTGAGTTAAGACAAGCTGTAACTTTACAGAGTTATGGACAAATAAACCCATTTAGAGAGTATCAAGAAATTGGCTTTAATATGTTTGAAACTATGGTTCAAAGTATTCAAGATGATGTAACACGCTATGTGCTTAAAGCTCAAGTAAGGCAAAACACCGAAAGAGTACAAGTAGCTAAACCAGTTAGCACTTATTCCGGTAAAGAAGATACTGAAACAAAGAAAAAACCACGTACAGTCCAACAAAAAGTCGGCCGTAATGATCCTTGCCCATGTGGTAGTGGAAAAAAATATAAATATTGTCACGGAAAAAATGATAATTAGAGGTAAGATATGCTTCTTACAGATTTAAAAAAAGAATTTTATGATTTAGACGTGGAGTTCGAAAAACTAAATGATAATCTTGATATCTCTAAAAAAGAAAATCAAGTTAAGAATCTGGAACAATTAACAATGGCTCCAGATTTTTGGGCTGATACTCAAAAAGCCCAAAAAATCATTGCGGAAATTAACGAAGATTCGGACTTAATAAATAAATACAAAAAAGTTAAAGACATTCATGAAACTTTAGAGTTAATGATTACCCTTGCGGAAGAGGGAGAGAACATAGATGAGCTAGAAGTTATGAAAATGGTTAAGGATTTTTATAAAATTAACGAGGAATTAACTTTAAAGGTTTTGTTAAATGAAGAATATGATAAGTTTAACGCTATAATTGAATTTCATCCTGGAGCTGGAGGTACTGAGTCTCAAGATTGGGCTCAAATGCTATTTAGAATGTATTTGCGTTATGCGGACAGAAAAAATTTTAAAACAAAAATATTAGATTATCTAGACGGTGATGAAGCCGGTTTAAAATCAGCGACAATTTTAATAACAGGACCCTACGCTTATGGATATCTAAAAGCGGAATCAGGAGTTCATAGATTGGTTAGAATTTCACCTTTTGACTCATCTAGTAGAAGACACACTTCATTTGCTTCAGTTACCGTTATACCGGAAATTGATGACTCAATTGAAGTGGAGATAAATGAAGAAGATTTAAGAATCGATACATTTAGATCTAGCGGAAAAGGCGGTCAAGGAGTTAACACTACAGATTCGGCTGTCAGAATTACCCATCTTCCTACTAATATAGTTGTTTCTTGTCAAAATGAAAGATCACAAATTCAAAATAGAGAAATCGCTTTAAGGGTTTTAAAAGGAAAATTATATAATTTAGAGTTAGAGAAAAAACATAATCAATTGGAATCTTTTAATGAATATAAAGCGAATGCTTTTGGTTCACAAATTCGTTCTTATGTTTTTCATCCTTACACAATGGTTAAAGACCATCGTACAAATTATGAAACCGGGAACGGCGATAAAGTCTTAGATGGAGATTTAGATCCGTTTATTTTGGCTTATTTGGTCGATAGTAAAAAAAATGTTTAAAGTCATCGATTTAAGTAAAAAAGGTAAAAATTATCAAGTAATCGTTAAAAACAGCGATAAAGAAAAAACTTTTTTAGTCTCCGAAGACTTAGTTATTGAATACCGTTTAGTTACTGGTAAAGAATTTGATCAAAGGCAGATGGATAAACTGCTCGAAGAAATCAATCGTGACGCTATTTATCAGAAGGTATTAAAATACGCTCTTTTTAAACCGAGAACTAAAAAAGAAATTTTTGTTTATTTGGACAAACTTAAAATCGAAAAATTCGGATATTATATTACAAAACTAGAAAAAGTCAAACTCTTAAATGATGATTTATATGCAAAAAATTATATTGATGATGGAATAAATTTCAAAAAAATTGGACCGAGAAAAATTTCTGAAGATTTAAAACTCAAAGGTATTCAAGAAGATAAAATTGTTTTATATTTAGAAAGCTATAATCAAGCAACTATTTATGACAATATCAAGTATAATTTAGAAAAAAAGATGAAATCTATAAGTAATAAAACTTTCTTGCAAGCAAAAAAAGTTTTGATTAATTTTTTATTAAACAAAGGTTTTGATTATAATGATATAAACTATCAAATTAATAATAGTCTGGACTTAATTAATAAATATGTAGATGAAAGTAAAATAATTAAAAAAGAGATTATTTATCTGCAAGAGAAATATCATAAAAAAGAACAGAAATTGCCTTTAAAACAGTATTTAATCCAAAAACTTTTAGCTAAAGGCTATCAGTATAATATTATTAAAGAATACCTTGAAGGGAGTAATAAATGATGAATGAATTAGATTTATATCTTTTTAATGAAGGAAAATTAAAAGAAGCTTACAAATTATTTGGTTCACATTTAGTAAAAGATGAAAAAAACAACATAAAAGGTGTTGATTTTCGCGTTTACGCTCCTCATGCAAAAATCGTCTCTATTGTTGGAGATTTTAATAGTTGGGATTCTAGAATGCATGTTATGGAGAAAGAAGATGCATTTGGAGTATATCACTTACTTATCCCTAATTTAGGTGAATGGACAAGGTATAAATATTGTATCGTCACTTCATACGGTGAAACGATATTTAAAGCTGATCCATACGCATTCTTTTCTGATGACAGACCAGAAACCGCATCAAAAGTTTATGATATAGACGGCTATACTTGGCAAGATAAAAAATACTTAGAAAACAGAAAGAAAAGAAATCATTTTGAAGAAAAATTATCGGTTTACGAAGTTCACCTTGGTAGTTGGATGACTAAACCAGATGGTTCTTTTCACAAATATAACGAATTGGTGGATTACTTAATTCCCTATGTTAAAGACCATGGCTTTTCTCATATAGAACTTATGCCAGTAGTTGAACATCCTCTTGATGAAAGTTGGGGTTATCAAGGCACTGGTTATTATAGCGCAACATCAAGATTTGGAGTCCCTAAAGACTTAATGTATTTAATTGATAAATGTCATGAAAACAATATCGGCGTAATTATGGACTGGGTTCCAGGTCATACGTGTAAAGACGCTCATGGACTATATATGTTTGATGGAGAACCTCTTTATGAATATGAAGATTTTAATATTAGAGAAAATGTTGTTTGGGGTACTATAAACCTAGATCTAGGCAAAGGTATTGTCAAAAGTTTTATGTTATCCAATGCTTATTTTTGGATGGAATACTTTCATGTCGATGGTTTTAGAATTGATGCTGTTTCAAATATAATCTATTACTTAGGTAATATGAATGTTGGAACTAATTATGGAGCAATCGAATTTTTAAAAAACTTATCTTATGCCATAAAAGAAAAAGATCATTCAGTAATGCTTTTTGCAGAAGACTCAACAACTTATCCTAATCTAACTAAAGCTGTTTTAGATGGTGGAATTGGGTTTGATTATAAATGGAATATGGGTTGGATGAATGATACCTTAAGGTATTTTGCTAAAGATCCGATTTATCGTAAATATCATCATGATTTAATTACTTTCGGTATGGTTTATGCATATTCTGAAAATTTCATCTTGCCGCTTTCTCATGATGAAGTTGTTCACGGAAAGAGATCTCTAGTAGATAAAATGCCAGGAGACTATTGGCAAAAATTTGCGAATTATCGTGTTTTATTAGGATTACAATTTACTCATCCTGGAAAAAAACTTTTATTTATGGGTGGTGAATTTGCCCAAATGCATGAATGGAAAGACAAATCTGAACTGGATTGGAATCTTTTAGAATATCCAATGCATAGTGCGAGCAATCGTTTTGTTAAAGATTTGATTCATGTTTATAATTACCATTCATGTTTATATGAACTAGATCATAATCCAGAAGGTTTTCGCTGGATTGACCAAGCGAATTACGATCAGTCAATTTTTTCTTTTATCCGTTTTGGTAAAGACAAATCTAACTTTTGTGTTGTTGTATTAAACATGACTCCTACACCATACAGCGATTTCGCTATTGGTGTACCAGAAAAAGGCGAATATGAAGAATTGTTAAACTCTGATAAAGAGATTTACGGTGGTTCCAATATTTATAATGGAGCTATCTTAAAAACAGTAGATACTTTCAATCATGGATTTAAACAATCAATTTTAATAAATGTTTCCCCACTTTCCATTTCAATAATCAAGTTTATAAAGGGTGAATGAAATGAAAAAAATGATAGCAATGATTTTAGTTGGGGGTAGAGGTACGAGATTAGGCGATATTACCAAAGAGATAGCCAAACCGGCTGTTTCTTTTGGGGCGAAATATCGCCTTATTGATTTTACTTTAAGCAATATTTCCAACAGTGATATTTCTACTGTAGGAATTGTTACTCAATATGAGCCTTTTGAATTGATGAATTATATTGGATCGGGAGCTTCATGGGATTTGGATTATATAGATGGTGGTGTTAGATTTTTAACCCCTTATTCTAAAGCTGGAAATGTTTTATGGCAAAACGGAACTGCCGATGCAATAAAACAATATTTTCGTTTTATCAAAGATTTAAATTCTAAATATATACTGATTCTATCTGGCGATCATATCTATAAAATGGATTATAATTTGATGTTAGAAAAACATATTTCAACAAAAGCTGATGTTACTATAGCTGCGACAAAAGTCAGCATGAAAGAAGCTCATCGATTCGGGATTCTTGAAGTTGATGATTCGGACAGATTAATTGATTTTTATGAAAAGCCAAATAAACCAAATTCCAATCTAGCATCAATGGGTATTTATATTTTTTCAATTGATGTGCTCAATGATTTGTTTTTTAATAACGATAAAGATCACCTTAATGATTTTGGGAAAGATATCATTCCTCATTGTTTATTAAAAAAGAGAAATGTTGCCGTTTATAAATTCGAAGATTATTGGCGTGATGTCGGAACTATCAATTCTCTATATGAAGCAAATATGGACCTTTTGGAAGATCAAGAATATTTAGGATTGAATTCTTCCAAAAATTTACCTATCTTCTCAAAATCATTAAATCTATCTCCGCATATAGTTTTAGATAGTGGAAGAGTTACGTCATCGGTAATAGCTGATGGTTCAGAAATTGCTGGAGAAGTTCATCATTCAACTATTGCTTATAACACATATGTCGGAAAAAACTCTTTTTTAGAAGATTGTGTTGTTCTGCCTAACGTTAAAATCGGTAGTAATGTACACATTAAAAAATGTATTATTAATCAAGGCGTAAGTATTCCTGACAACTATTATTCCGTTAATGATGAATTAAGATTAATTACTGATGATAAACTATTGGAAGTTGGTGAGATAAAATGAGAGATTTATTTCTTGTAGTTGACGCTACTTCCACAGGAAATTTTGAAAAACTTACTAGACACAGAGTGCCTGGCGCTATTCCCTTTGCCGGTAAGTATCGCTTAATTGACTTCACTCTTTCTAATTGCAAGAATTCAGGTATCAATAATGTGGCGATTTTTCCTTATGGAAATTATCGTTCGCTTTTTGATCATATTGGTAGTGGTGATAGATGGGATTTAAGCCGAAGACATGACGGTATTTTTATTCTCCCACCTAAAAATTTAAGTCTTACCATTGAAAACGAAATAAGCTTCCAGAGAATGTACGAACATATTGAATACTTTTATCGTTCAAACCAAGAATTCGCCATAATTACCCCCGCTAATATGGTATGGAACGTAAATTATCACGATTTTCTTGAAGAACACTTAAAAGTCGAAGCGGATATTACAGAAATTTTATCTGATGTTAGAAAAGTTTTAAAAACCTATATCATTTCCAAAAAATTACTGTTAGAGTACATCGAAAACTATGATATGATCAGTTACAGAAACTTATCTGATGTTTTTTATTATGCACCAGGATTAAAGACACACACTATAGCTATTGATACATTCTCATATAATATAACTTCATCAAAAGAATTATATGAAGCGAATATGCAAACTTTATTACCGGAAGTAAGAAAACAGTTATTTGTTGAATCAAGACCTATTTATTCCAAAGAAACAATGTCTGCGCCATCAAGATATGGTGATTTTGCGAAAGTAAAAAATTCAATAATTGCTTCTGGTGCCGTAATTGAAGGAGAAGTAGAAAATTCAATTATCGGTCGTAAAGTGAAAATTCATTACGGAGCTAAAATAAAAAATTCCATTATTATGAATCAGTCAATTATTGAAAATGATGCTTTAGTAGAATATTCGATTTTTGATAAAGAAACTAAAGTATTAAAAGGCTCAATAGTAACTGGACAAGAAGATGAAATATATGTATCTGAAAAAAAACAAATAGTGACAACACATCAAAAATTAACAATCCTTCAGGTTGCATCTGAATGTAATCCGTATATCAAAACCGGTGGCTTAGCAGATGTTGTTGGTTCTTTAGCTGAAAAATATTCTGATATGGGTAAAAAATCACAAGTTATCTTACCTTTATATTCACAAATAAAAGAAAAATATAAACTATTGTTAGAATTGAAAGTTTCTAATTCCATCAATTATGGTAACAAGAATTATAAAGTAAATCTTTATAGTATTACCAATACCAACACAGTATATTATTTCGTTGAATCATATGACTTTTTTGACCGTGATAAAGTATATGGTTTTAATGATGATGGGGATAGGTTCGCTTTTTTCAATTTGGCAGTAGTAACATTCTTAGATGCACTAGACGAATATCCTGATATAATCCATTTGCATGATTGGCATGTAGGGCTATTGCCGATAATCCTTAAAAAAGAGAATTTAGACATTAAAACCTTAATGACAATTCATAATATAGA
>CAZJAP010000008.1:14185-36743 GCA_964544325.1 uncultured Candidatus Izemoplasmatales bacterium
TCCTTAAAAAAGAGAATTTAGACATTAAAACCTTAATGACAATTCATAATATAGAGTATCAAGGGATCTATGAAATTGAAATTCTTGATAAATTAAAAATCAACAGACCGCTTCAGTATGCTAAATTAACAAAAATGAATTTCTTAGAAATTGGCTTGAATACTGCGACAAAAATCTCTACTGTCTCTGAGACTTACAGAGATGAATTACGCTATGAATATTATTCAAAGAATCTAGTTGATATTATCAATAAAAGATTTAGGGATTTTTACGGAATTTTGAATGGTTTAAGTGACGAGGTAAATCCTGAAGAAGATTTGGAAATAGCGATGAAATACAATCTTGTGAATGTCTTTTCCGCAAAAATAATTAATAAGTTAGATATGCAGAAAAAATTAAATATTTTAAGAGGAGCAGATTACTTTGTAATTGGTATGGTTACAAGAATTGTCGAACAAAAAGGCTTCGATATTATCATACCTGTTCTTCATCAGATTCTTGAAGACGAAAAAGTTGAATTTGTTATTTTAGGTACGGGAGATGAAGAATACTTAGAACAATTACAATTATTAAAATTGCGTTTCCCTGAGCGAGTAAGTATCAATTTGGAATATAACGCTACAAAACCACAGTATATCTACGCTGGAGCTGATGTTTTCTTAATGCCATCTAGGTATGAACCATGTGGTATTGGCCAAATGATTGCTTTAAGATACGGGACTATTCCAGTAGTAAGACAAACTGGTGGATTAAACGACACTGTTGATAGTTATGATAATTCTAGCAAAAGAGGAAATGGCTTTAAGTTTTTTAATTATGACATGAGAGATTTGCTTTTCCAATTAAATAATGCTTATAATACATATAAAAACCAACCTCAAGATTGGCACCAATTAATAATCAATGCTATGAACTCCCGTTTCTCATTAACTGATTCGGCGAAGAAATATTTAGAATTATATCAAATAATTTAAAAAGTAACCGTTGCCATAGCAAGCGCATTTTTACTGTGACATCAAATAATGGTATAATATCAGTAATTAAAGAGGTGAAAAAATGAGATTAGGTGTTTTCAAAACAAAAGATAGTTTCACTAAGGCTTTCAAAGAAAGACTTAAGAAAACTTACTATAAAGAAGTCTCTGATTCAACAATTAGAGAAAGATATAACGTTTTAGGAACTTTGGTCAAAGAAGAAGTTTCTAAAGATTGGTTAAATACTGAAAAATTAATTGAAAAGAAAGATGAAAAGAAAGTTTATTATTTTTCTATGGAATTTCTTTTAGGTAGATTAATCACAAATAATTTAATGAATATGGGCATTAGAGAAGTCTGTGAAGAAGGCTTCAATGATATGGGCTTTGATTTAAATGAAGTGGAAGATTATGAATCGGATCCCGGACTAGGTAATGGCGGATTAGGAAGACTAGCAGCTTGTTATTTAGATTCTATGGCATCATTAGGTATTTTAGGATATGGACAATGCTTAAGATACAGATACGGTCTTTTCCGTCAAAAAATTAAAAATGGATATCAAGAAGAACGACCTGATAATTGGTTGGCAGATGGTTATGTTTGGGAAATAAGAAGACAAGAAAAAAGCGTAGATATTCCTTTTTTTGGTTATGTAAATTGGGATAACGGTAAGATGGTTTATCATCCATCAGAAGTAATTAAAGCTGTACCATATGATGTTCCAATTGTCGGCGATGGTAATGGAATCGTCAATTATTTGCGTCTTTGGAACGCTGAACCAGCCAAAAAATATCCGGAAAATAAATCACCGTTCGAATATGAAAATGAATTACAAAAGATTTCTGGATTTTTATATCCTGATGACACAACTTATGAAGGAAAACAACTAAGAATTAAACAACAATATTTTCTTTCAGCCGCAGGAATAAAAAGTATAACCAATGAACATAAAGAAAAATATGGTACTTTAGCTAATTTGGCTGAAAAGGTTGTTTTACATATCAATGATACTCATCCAACTCTAATAATTCCCGAATTAATGAGAATATTAATTGACGAAGAAATGATGGAATGGGATGAAGCTTGGGGCATTGTTACAAAAGTTATAGCGTATACAAACCATACTATTCTAGCTGAAGCGTTAGAAAAATGGCCGGTAGAAATTATGCAACCACTTTTACCAAGGATTTATCAAATTATTGAAGAAATCAATCGTCGTTTTACTTTAGGTTTACTTGAAAAATATGGCTATGGAAAAGAAGAATTAATCAGAGAATTAGCGATTATTAACGATGGACTCGTTAAAATGGCTCATCTATGTATAGTAACTAGTTTCTCAGTTAATGGAGTAGCTAAGTTACATACTGAAATACTTAAAAATATTGAGATGAAGAAGTTTTATGATCTTTATCCAGAAAAATTCAAGAATGTTACAAACGGTATTACACATCGCCGTTGGTTATTACATTCAAATAAAGAGTTAACTGAACTAATCGCTTCTAAAATTGGTGATGGCTTCAAAAGAAATCCTCAAGACTTAGAAAAACTAATGGATTATGTTGACGATGAAAATTTACAAAATGCATTTTTGCAAGTCAAATACGAAAAGAAAAAAGCATTAGCTGACAAAATCTATCATGAACAACATATTGAAATTGATCCTAACTCAATTTTTGATATTCAAGTAAAAAGACTTCATGAATATAAACGTCAATTGATGAATGCTCTTCATATTATGACTTTATATAATACTTTGAAACATAATGAAGATTTTAAAAAAGAATTTGTTCCTCATACATATATCTTTGGTGCTAAAGCAGCAGGAACCTATTATTTTGCCAAGAAAGTCATTAAGTTAATTAATACTATTGCTAAAAAAGTGAATAATGACCCGGATACAAATAAATATTTAAAGGTTGTTTTTGTTGAAAACTATAATGTTTCTTATGCAGAAGTAATTATGCCAGCAGCCGATATTTCCGAACAAATCTCTACAGCTTCTAAAGAAGCTAGTGGAACCGGTAATATGAAGTTTATGATGAATGGAGCTCTAACATTAGGTACTTTAGATGGTGCTAATGTAGAAATTAATGATTTAGTCAAAGAAGACAATATTTTTGTTTTTGGTATGAGTAGTGAAGAAGTAAATAATATCTATCAATTTGGTGGATATAATCCAAAAGATATTTATGAAAATGATCCAGAAATCAGAATTTTACTAGATCAATTGGTTAATGGTTTCTTTGATGATGTTGATCGCTTTGAGTTCAAAGAGATTTTTGATAATTTAGTATATCGTGATCAATATTTTGTCTTAAAAGATTATCAAGCTTATAAATATGCATCTCATTTAGCTAATGAAGCATATAAAGATAAACATTTATGGGCAAAAAAAGCTTTAATTAACATTGCTAAAAGTGGCGTTTTTTCATCTGACCGTTCAATAAAAGATTACGCTAAAAATATTTGGCATGTGAATTCTGTAACAAAAAAAATAAAAGGTTGATTTTTCAGCCTTTTTTCTCTTATTAATAAGGAGGTATAAAGATTGTGTGGGTAGATTTAACTGTAAAAATTAAAGAAAGTAATTTAGTGTATCCCGGAGATGAACCGTTAGTAATTAAAAAAGTAAAAGATACTAAAGTTGATGGCTATAACTTGAATCAACTATCTTTAAACATGCACTTAGGTACTCATCTTGATTTTAAAAATCACTTTTACTCTAAAACTCAAAATTTAGATTTTACCCAATTTATGGGTAAAGCAAATGTTATTAAACCATTAGTTGTACAGGGGGTTGTTTTAACGAGTGATTTAGCAAAAAAATATCATGAACAAACATTTCAAGAAAGAATTTTGATTCTAAATTTAAATCACGCTGATAAATTCAACACTAAATCTTATTATGAAGAAATCACATTTGAACCCTCAATTTATCATTTTTTAGTTGAGAATAATATCAAGATTTTAGGTGCTGATTTACCTAGTTTCTCATATCTTAAAGAAACAGATTTTAAAATGCATAAAGACTTATTAAAGTTAGATATGTTCTTGTTAGAAAACTTAACTAATCTAAATGAACTAACAAATCACGTCTATTTAGTAGCTCTTCCTTTGTCTATTGAAGGTATTGAAGCATCATTAGTAAGAGCAGTTGCAAAAAACATATAAAATTCTTGACAAGTTAAATATATATATTATAATTAAGTTGTTAAAAACACTTCAGGGCAGGGTGAAAATCCCTACCGGCGGTATAGTCCGCGAGCCTTTCTTTAGGCACGATTAGGTGAAATTCCTAAACCGACAGTTAAAGTCTGGATGGAAGAAGTAATAAAAGTCTTTTCTATCACCTGAAGAATGTCCGTTTTTACGGATATTTTTTTGGAGGAAAAACATGAAAAAGAAAAAGAGTATCAAAAAGTTAGTAGCAATCGCTGTATTGGCTACGATTTCAGTTGTATTAATGTTTTTGGAGTTTCCATTATGGTTCGCTCCTAGTTTCTACGAACTTGACTTTTCAGAAGTTCCTGTTCTTGTAGGAGCGTTTGCTTTTGGGCCATTAGCCGGTGTGGCTATTGAAGCAGTTAAAATAATTTTAAATTTAATTATTACTGGTACAATAACATCAGGCGTAGGTGAACTTGCTAATTTTACCGTTGGTGTAGCTTTAGTAGTACCTGCAAGTCTAATTTATTACCGTCATAAAACAAAAAAACAAGCCCTAATAGGACTTATTGTTGGGACAATTTCGATGGTTGTTGTTGGCGCAATTATGAATGCTTTTGTCATGTTGCCTGCATATGCATTTTTTATGTCTACACCTGATAGAATAGTGACCGTCAATGATTTTGTAATGATGGGACAAGCAGTCAATCCTTTAATAACAAATTTATTTTCATTTATTATGTTCGCAGTGGTACCTTTCAACTTATTAAAAGGAGTTTTAGTAAGTGTAGTAGTTATAGTCATCTATAAAAGGGTTTCAATGCTGATCAAAGCAAAGGACAGTGAGGATTTTGAGAAAAGCAATTAAAATTTTACCTTTATTTATTATTTCCATATTTCTTTTTAGTTGTAATACTACGACAACTACAACAAGTCAATATTTAGATGTTGACTATGATGATTTTAATGGCCAATTTATTGAAGTGCCTGATGAACAACTTTCAATGCCGCAAGATGATTATTACATTTATTATTATGGTAAAAGTTGTGAAGGCTGCATTTTGATTAAAGATCAAGTGCTTGATACTTTTTTTAGAGCGAAAAACACGACAATCTATTTTGTATCTGTAAATTCAATCTATGATATTGATCCAAATAGCGGGGTAAGCGTTACTCCAACAGTTGTCAGAGTTCAGAACAATCAAGTTACAGAAATCTATGAAGCTGGTAATGAAATTATTCCGATGTTAAAGGATATTACCTAATAATTATTATTGATGACTTTCATTATTTTTTCCGGTAATTTTCTACTGATATTACGGTTTAAATTAGTTAAATAATAGCTATTCATAACATTGGTTGAGTTTCGTGAATTTTGATTATTACCAACAGATTCTTTGATTAGATATGGGATAGTGTTTCCTTGATAAAATAAAGCATAACGATAATTTAAAACAATTCTTCTATTTTTATAAGAAAATTTAAGGATTGTTTTTTTATTTTTTTTAACCACTTTATAACTTTCGACATTCTTCCATTTTTTCCAAAAAATATACTTATCTATTAAATATAAAATTTCTTCTTTAGCAGAGATTTCTTCTAATTCATTGGATAGATAATTATAATAAAAAGCCTTCTTTTGAGTAAAAAATATACTTTTATTCTTTTTTAAAACAATTTCATAATACGTGTTATAGTCAAAATCCTTATTTATAATTAAGAAGTCCATTGGCTCCTTTTTATTTAAAATAAAGGCTGCCAATAAGATGCTGATTGTAAGGCTTGTGAAGATTGCATTAAATGTCACCATAAAATTAATATAGATTTGTTCATAAGGATAGCGATTGACTCCATTTATTTCAACAGGTACTTGCAATAGCCAAATTACTAAAAAAGGAATAGCTACAAGCAGAAAAGAAAAACCTATTATAATTAATACCAGTGGTAAAATTTGATTTTTTTTCTTGATAATTGCATATTCTAAATTATTTAAATCTAAACCTATTTCTGTGCTAATCATTGTTGTTACCTCACATTCCTTGTCCATTATAACAAATCCGGGATTTTTTCTAAATAATATATACATAAATTATTAAAATAGTGTTACAATAAAATAGTAAAAAAAAGAAAAAAGGCGTGAAATAAATGAATACAATAAAAATTGATAAATATTTCCGAGGAATGGTAGCCCATAATGGATTAAGTGGCATCGAAACAGAAAATACAATTTTTTCTTTTTTAGCTGCGGCTAATAGATCTTACTATGGCATAAGTTGTGAGTTATCAATTTCTAAGGACAATAAATATATAGTTACAGGCTGCGATAGCCTTTTAAAATACGGAATGTTAAACTTAGATATTCCTTCATTTTCATATAATGAACTAAAGAAATTTTCTTTAGTAGACAGAAAAACCGGGAATCTAAATGAATTTGTCTTTATTCCAAGATTAGAAGATTATCTATCTATTTGCAAAGCATATCAAAAATATATGTTTATTAAGATTAAAGATACTTTAGAACCAGAAACAATTAGCGGTTTGGATACATATTTAAGTGAATATGGACTTGAAGATAATTTTAGCCTTATAGCTGAAAATAAAAAACATTTACATATCCTGAAAAAAAGTTTTCCTAGTAACATTCTCTATTATTTTGCTAGAATAGTTGACAATGATACAATTGATTACTGTACCAAACATGGAATCAATTTATATATCGAACATCATAAAATCAAGAAGGATTATATTAAAAATATGCATTTGTTAGGTTTGAAAGTGATCACTGGTGTTGTCAATGATAAAGAAACCGCTGAAAAAATGATTAAATATGATGTTGACTTTTTATTTACTAATATTTTAGAATAGTACAGGATTAATGATTACAAAATTCTAACTTTTAGGAGGTAAACGATGAATAATACTATAGAAACAATTTTAAGTAGAAGAAGTATCAGATCTTATCAGGATAAAAAAATCCCTGAACAAGACTTACAAGAGATTATTAAATGCGGTATCTATGCCCCTAGTTCTAGGAATAAACAAGATTGGCATTTAACTGTTATCACTAATAAAGAAAAAATTGATGAAATTAATAAAATGGCAATTGAAGGTATGATCAGATTTGGGATTGAGATAAATAAAGATTCTCATATTTTCTATAAAGCTCCATGTATAATTGTCATCAGTTCTAAAATTGGTGGATTTTCTGAAATTAATATTGGCTGCGTTATTGAAAATATCGCTATTGCCGCTAAATCTATGGGTTATGGTTCATGTATTGTTGGGCAGACCCGTTATCTATATCACAAAGCCGATAAAATCGACGTTGACAGAATTTTAAAAATCCCAGAAGGTTATGAACATGACTTAGCGATATGTTTGGGCTATCCCGATGGTAAAGAACCTGAAGCTAAACCAAGGAGAGAAAGAACTGTCGATTATATTGACTAGCTAAGGAGGTTTTTTCATGATGTGGAAAGAAGAATTAAATAAATGGTTAAATTATAAAAATTTAGATCCTTCCTTAAAGGAAGAATTAATGAATAAAAATGATAAAGAATTAGAGGATATGTTTTATACAACCCTCTCTTTTGGCACTGGTGGTATGAGAGGTATTTTAGGTGCTGGAATCAATAGATTAAATATTTATACAATTAGAAGAGCTAACAATGGTTTAGCTCAGTATATAATAAATAATACTGATGAAAAAGAACTGTCAAGAGGAGTAGTAATAGCCCATGACAATCGTCATATGTCGAAAGAATTTGCCTTAGAAAGCGCAAAAGTTTTGGGAGCTTATGGGATTAAAAGTTATTTGTTTACTGATTTAAGACCAACACCAGAATTATCTTTCGCAGTTAGATACTTAAATGCTTTATCAGGAATAGTAGTAACTGCCAGTCATAATCCACCTAATTATAACGGTTATAAAATTTATGATGAGTATGGGTGTCAATATACACCTAGATATGCTGATAAAATTATCGAATATGTTAATAAAACAGGCGATATTTTTTCTATAAAAACTCTTGATGTATCACAACTTATTTCCAGAGGTTTATTGGAGTATATTGATAAAGATATCGATAAAGCCTATTTGGATTTAGTCAAATCAGTTGCAATTAACAAAGATGTTGACAAAAAAATTAAAATAGTCTTTACTCCACTTCATGGTACTAGCGGTTATTTAGGTACTCGTCTATTAAAAGAAGAAGGATATGACGTTTATCCGGTTGAAGAACAGATGGTTAATGACCCTAATTTTTCAACAGTTAAATTACCAAACCCTGAAGAAAAAAGCGCTTTTGAACTAGCGATAAAATTAGGAGAAAAAATAAAAGCTGATTTATTGATCGCTACAGATCCTGATGCAGATAGACTTGGTATTGCAGTTCTTAATGATGATAAATATTTATTGCTTAACGGTAATCAAACGGGAGCACTTCTCATATATTATATATTGACACAAAAGAAACGTTTAGGAACGTTACCTAAAAAAGGTGTAGTCTTCAATACTATCGTTACTAGTGATCTAGGCGCTAAAATCGCTAGATCATATAGCATGGATATTATTTCAACTTTAACTGGATTTAAATTCATCGGGGAACAAGCTAGATATCTAGAAAAAGAAGACCGAGAATTTGTTTTTGGTTATGAAGAATCATACGGTTATGTGGTAAATGACGGAGTAAGAGACAAAGATTCTTTACAAGCAACTATTCTAATTTCTGAAGCAGCTAATTATTACTTAACCAAAGAAAATAAAACTCTATATGATAAATTACTAGAAATATATGCTCAATATGGATTTTATTTAGAAGGATTAAAGAATATCCATCTTCTTGGTAAAGAAGGTCAAGATAAAATAGCAAGGATTATGGATTACTTCCGTAACAATCCGCCACAAGAAATTAATGGACATGAGATTATTAAAATTGAAGATTTTGAATTATCTAAGCGTTATGCTAATAAAAAAGTTGAAACAATTGACTTAGACAAGTCAAATGTACTAAAATACTATTTAGATAACGAGTCTTGGTTTGTTTTAAGACCAAGCGGTACCGAACCTAAACTAAAGATTTATGCCGGAGTTATTGGAAACAGTTTAGAAAACTCGAAAGAAATGGTTGACGAGTTATTAGAAGCTGTGTATTTAATCACAGGAAAGGTCGAATAAAAATTGTTAGAATATATTATTGCTATCGCTATTATATTAACTGTTGTTGGACTATATTTTTGGTCATATAAGTTGAACGAAAAAACAGAAAAACCTGAAGGCTGCGAAGATTTAAGTTGTTCAGGTTGTAAGGTCGATAATTGTGCAACAAGAAAATAAAATCTTCAACAATGATTGGGATTATTATCTTTTAGAAGAAACTAATAAGCCATATTTTAAAAAGCTATTGAATGACGTTTTTAAAGAGTATGACACTTATGAGTGTTATCCTCCAAAAACGCAAATATTCAATGCTTTTTGTTTAACGCCTTATCATAAAACCAAGGTTTTAATTTTAGGTCAAGATCCATATCATAATCCAAATCAAGCTATGGGTTTAGCTTTTTCGGTAAATAATAATGTTCCTTTACCGCCATCATTAGTTAATATTTTTAAAGAATTAAAAAATGATTTAGGAATCGATAATGATTCTGGTGATTTGTCTCCGTGGGCTAAATCTGGTGTTTTATTACTGAATGCAATTCTTTCGGTAAGAAAGAATCAACCTCTATCCCATGCTAATTTAGGCTGGGAAACATTTACCAACAAGGTAATCTCTTCTTTAAATGAAAAAGAAGAGCCGATGGTTTTTGTCTTATGGGGAAGTTATGCTAGGAGTAAAAAGAAACTTATTACTTCCAATCGCCATTTCATTATTGAGAATGTTCACCCTTCACCACTATCGGCTTATCGAGGGTTCTTTGGTTCTAAACCTTTCAGCAAAATAAATGCATTTTTGAAATTAACCAATCAAGAAATGATAGATTTTAATATTTGAGGAATATTATGAAAGATAAAAGTTTACAAAAACTAATTTTTGCGGCTTTGATGGTCGCAATCGGAATTGTGTTATCCAATTTTGTTTCAATATCATATCCACCTAATTCAACGATTATTCGTTTTGGAATCGGTTATTTGCCTTTAATTATTGTTTCAGTAATTTTAGGCCCCAAAATAGGGTTTGCTGCAGCGATTATTCAAGATATCCTTGGCTATTTTGTCTACATGATGATTTATGGATTTGCTTCAGGTCCTTTTTTTCCGGGATTCACTTTTAATTCGATATTATATGGTGTTTTGCCTGGTATAATAGCTAATCTAAATATCAAAAGGAAAAATCTGTTTCTATTTATGAATATCGGTCTTTTAACATTTTTACTTTCTTTAGGTATTTGGGCTTTAGTTGAGATTGATTTTATTATTGATATTATCAAAAACAAGTTATCAGTCGATATGAGTTTTAATCCTTGGATAATCTATTCGATGTTGGGAATGGGAATCATTGGCATATTGTCTGGATACGTCTTTATTTATATTAGAAGAAACGAGGATGATTTTTCTCAAAGATTGATATTTTCAATCATTATCTTACAAATTCTTGTCTCATTAATCTTAACTCCTATTTGGGTAACGATATTATATTCTAGTGCAACTTTCTTACCGCAACTACCCTTAAGAATCATTAAAACCCCATTAGAAGTTTTTGTTTATAGCGTTTTGCTGATTCGATTAATAAAAGTATTTAAAAATTATCAGTTTCAATAAAAAAACCGAGCTTATCGCTCGGTTTTATTTTTTAAAATTCAATTATTTTAACTTCTCCGGCTCCTAATTGGAAATAAATTCTTCCATCAGGAGAAAAATCATGATAATCTCTACCAAATTCATAAGTTGAATATAGTAGTTTTCCGAAGTTATTAAAGTTATTTGCTTTTTCCCTAATTTTATGAAGATCAGAGTTGCATTGAATATCATTATAAACATTGCTGTTAGCAACTACCAATAAACATTTGCCGGTTTCTTTATTGTAATAAGAAACCCCAATTGCTGGTGAATCAAATTCATTGAAGTAGATCGGTTCATAAAATTCTAAATTTGTAATTTGTTCTAACCATTCTTGGCGAATCTTTTTAACTCCATCTAAATGGTCAGCTAATTCCCAGCGATTATGATTTAAATAATGAATAGCATATTTATCAAATAAAGCTAGCTTACCATAAAACAAGTCATCTGCAGGTAATTTGAATTTATCTTCACTTGTACAATCTATCCCTGTGTTCATCGGTTGAATTTCATAAACTTCTTGGCCGCTATTGATAAAAGGCACAAGATTTGGCAACAACATATTAAGTATAGTCGTCATTCTAGCTAATGTCCTACCGCCGTCTCTACCGGCGATTCTTGCGGTGTCATGTGTTTCTGAACATGCGAACATCGGTAAAGCTATATCCTTAGCTCCGTAGATAAATTTATGAAGTTTTTTCTCCCAAATTCTTGGTTCCATCCAAAAACCATTACCGATAATAATATTATATCCAGCCTTTTTGGCTTTTTCTGAATTATCTGGATTTAGTTCTTCAGCTATAAATGCAAAGTCTTTATCAATAAGTCTCGCTTCTTTAATAATCATTTGTAATAATTCATTCGGTAAAGCATGTCCCATATCTATTCTTGCCCCATCAATTCCATAATTCTTTTGATAGAAAGGAATGATGTTTTTAAGAGTATCCCATAATTCTGTATTAGGTTTTTCTCCTGGGAACAAATTGGCTTTAATAGTATCAAAAAGAATATATGGTGGAGTATCTTTGTCTTTTAAATATTTTTTAGTTTCTAAAGGATGATCCATAAACATTCTAAAGAAAGTAACGTCTGTCCAAGGTGGTTGTATATCATTGATATGATCTGAAAATGCAGGAGCTATTTTTAAGTTGAATTTCTTTGCAATATCATCTAATAGATTAGTGGAGTTTCTCTTTAACTCCTCAAATAATTCTTCATTTTGAGTTTTCGGATCAAATTGGAACATCTTAATATGTCTTTTAACATCTTCACAAGCATACACTTGATCCATATATTTAGCATCAGGAGGTAAAGTGTTTTCTAAAGACTTAACATAAGGAACTCTGAATAAATGAGCTTCATCAGCTTTAATCCAGTAGAACCAATCCGGATGATCTTTTATTAAATCGTTTTCTACGGCGTTAGTTCTAGGGATAATATCGATAACTACCCTGATATCAAGAATATGACAAGCTTCAACTAGAGCTTGAAATTCCTCTTTTAAAGTCATCAATTTACCGGTCATTGATTCTTTCAAGAATGGATCTATGTCAAAGAAATTAGCTACACCATAAGGAGAACCAAGATCGCCCTTCTTGTCTTTTAAAGAGAAACGTGATAGAGGAAGTAAATATAAAGTATCTACTCCCATTTTTTTAAGTAATGGTAGTAAAACTAACATTTTAACAAATGTGCCGGTTTCTTTTAGTTCGTTAAAATTACTGAGATCAAGCGAAAAACTTCTATCGTGATCCCAAGCGGAAGAAGTTCTGATCATTGTTGAGTAAAGAACTGATTTTCTTACCCAATCACCACCAGATTCACCCTTTTTGATTTTCACATTTTTTATTTGCGATAAAGATTTAAGATAATTTGTATCTTCCTTTTTGTTTGGCAAAATATAATCATCAATAACACTAGCGTAAAATCTATAGGGATTAACTAATAATTCTTGTGAAGGTATTTTTCTTGCTTCTTCACCTTGATAATCCCAAGCATTCCATAAATCAGGAACTGCATAATTAATCTTGCCTTGATCAATTTTACTTGCTAAGATGTTTCTTAATTTTTCAATTTTTGATATTGGCATTTTATCACCTCATCTTTATTATATCAAAATTGTCTAAATATAACTCATGTTTTTAAAACATGTAAGTGTTTACAATTCAGTCATATGGCTTTTAAAAGTGGTGCGATTGTTGTATAATAACTATGGTAAAATCAAGTTAGAGGTGACTATAATGAAAAAACCAGTAGTATTAATTATTATGGATGGTATAGGAATGACCGAACCAGGACCAGGTAATGCATATAGTTTGGCTAAAAAGCCAAATCTAGATAAGTTTTTTTCAAAATATCCAAATACTTTATTAGAAGCTTCCGGTGAAGCTGTAGGTCTGCCTGAAGGACAAATGGGCAACTCAGAAGTTGGACATATGAATATTGGAGCGGGTCGAACAGTGTACCAATCTTTAACAAGAGTAAATAAAGCCGCTAAAGAAAGAATGTTTAAGACCAATGGTGCATATTTAGCTGCTTTTAAGAATACAATGAAACATAATTCGAAATTACATTTATTCGGACTTTTATCTGATGGTGGTGTACATTCACACATCCTTCATTTTAAAGAAATGTTAAAAACCGCTAAAGAAGTTGGTGTAGATTCAACTTATATCCATGCTTTTCTTGATGGTAGAGATGTTGGACCTCAATCAGCTGTTGGTTTTATTGATGATTTAGAAAAATACATGAAAGAAATAAATTACGGAAAAATCGCTACTGTATCCGGACGTTATTACGCTATGGACAGAGATAAGAATTGGGACAGAATTCAAAAAGCATATGATGCAATGACTTGCGGTATTGGTGAACATTTCAAAAATGCCAGAGACGGTGTTTTAGCTTCTTATGAAGCTGGGGTTAACGACGAATTTGTAGTTCCTTTTGTTGTTGATGAAAATGGACTAATTAAAGATAACGATTCAATTATCTTTATGAATTTTAGACCTGATAGAGCTATCCAAATTTCTACTGCATATTCTAATCCTAAAGCTTTAGAGCTTTTAGATACCAAAAGCGGTCCTAAGAATATCTTGTTTGTTTCAACTATGAAGTATTCTGATTCCGTAAATGGTGAAGTTGCATTTGAATTAAATGATTTAAATGATATGTTCGGCGATTATATCTCTGAAAAAGGTCTTCATCAATTACGTATTGCCGAAACTGAAAAATATGCACATGTAACATTTTTCTTTGATGGTGGAGTTGATAAGCAAATTAAAAATGCAAAAAGAGTTTTAATACCATCACCAAAAGTACCGACATATGATCTTAAACCGGAAATGAGCGCTTACGAAATCACTGAAGCTGTTATCAAAGAATTAGATTCTAAGGTTCATGACGTTATAATTTTGAACTTTGCTAACGGAGATATGGTTGGTCATACAGGAGTTATACCTGCAGCTATTAAAGCTGTTGAAACAGTAGATGAATGTACGGGAAAAGTTGTTGAAAAAGTTTTAGAAATGGGTGGAATCGCACTTCTTACAGCTGATCATGGTAACTGTGAGAAAATGCTTGATGAAAACGGAAATGTTTTTACAGCTCATACAACAAATAAAGTGCCTTTCATCGTTACTGATGAAGCAGTTAAACTTCGTTCATCTGGTTCATTAGGAGATATTGCTCCAACAATGTTAAAATTACTGGGCTTAAAACAACCGAAAGCAATGACCGGAGAATCAATTTTTGAATAGGTTTGATAAATCTTTAAAATATCTAAAGACTAAAGATTTAATATTTGTTATTTTATATGGTGGCGTATTATCAATACTTTTTGGAGTATTACTAGGATTTATCGATTATTATCTATCCATGTATGTTAGAATATCATTTGCAGGAATATTATTCTTTCTAAGCAGTATTCAGATTGGTAAACTTGTCAGAAATCAATATGAATATCCTCATATTGTATATATTGTAATAACAGGCTTTTTCTTGGTGGTTCAAGCAATTATTATTTTCTTTTTACCAGCTATTTTTCAAATAGTTAAAGAAAGTAATTCACCGGAGTTAGTTTTTGATATTAGACTTTATCTTATTGTTTTACAAAATTTTTTCAAGCAATTATTCAGTGGTTTTAACTTTAATTTATGGTTAACAATCTTTATTTTTGGAATAGGTACATATTTAGGAATTAAACAAACATATTAATATATTATAAATATAAAAAAGGAGATGGTTTAAATGCCAAATATTAGTAACATTTACGCAAGAGAAGTATTAGATTCAAGAGGAAACCCAACTGTTGAGGTAGAAGTTTTTACAGAATCAGGAGCTTTTGGTAGAGCTATCGTTCCAAGTGGAGCGTCAACTGGCGAACATGAAGCAATTGAATTAAGAGACGGAGATAAAACAAGATACCTAGGCAAAGGCGTTTTACAAGCAGTTAGAAACGTCAATGAAGTAATCGCACCTAACCTAATCGGTTATGATGTAACTTTCCAAACTTCAATTGATAAAATCATGTTAGAACTAGACGGAACTAAAAACAAATCAAAATTAGGTGCTAACGCAATCTTAGGTGTGTCAATGGCAGTTGCTAGAGCTGCGGCTGATTTTGTTGGATTACCTTTATATCTGTATTTAGGTGGATTTAACGCTAAACAATTACCAACACCAATGATGAACATTATCAATGGCGGTTCACATGCTGACAATAATGTGGATTTCCAAGAATTCATGATTATGCCTGTTGGAGCTAAAACATTCAAAGAAGCTTTGAGAATGGGTGCGGAAATTTTCCATAACTTAAAAAAAGTTTTATCAAGCAAAGGTTTTAACACAGCTGTTGGTGATGAAGGTGGATTCGCTCCAGACTTAAAATCAAATGAAGATGGAATTAAAGTTATTCTTGAAGCTATTGAAAAAGCTGGATTCGTTCCTGGAAAAGATGTTTTTATCGCAATGGACGTAGCTGCTTCTGAGTTCTATAACAAAGAAACAAAACTTTATGAACTTAAAGGCGAAGGCAAAACTTTAAATGCTGAACAAATGGTTGAGTTCTATCAAGGTTTAGTTGAAAAATATCCTATTATCTCAATTGAAGACGGTTTAGACGAAAATGATTGGGACGGATGGAAAAAACTTACTGATGCTTTAGGTAAGAAAATTCAATTAGTTGGTGATGACTTGTTTGTTACTAACACTGAAAAGTTAGCTAAAGGTATTGAAAAAGGCATCGCAAACTCAATCCTAATTAAAGTTAATCAAATTGGAACTTTAACAGAAACATTCAATGCAATTGAAATGGCTAAACGTGCTGGATATACTGCAGTAGTTTCTCATCGTTCAGGTGAAACTGAAGATACTACAATCGCTGAAATCGCTGTAGCTACTAATGCTGGACAAATTAAAACAGGTTCATTATCTAGAACTGATAGAATTGCTAAATACAATCAACTATTAAGAATTGAAGAAGAACTAGATGATGTAGCTGAATATAAAGGCTTAGATTCATTCTACAACCTTAAATAACATAAAAAAGATGTTTTTGGCTCTTCCAAAAACATTTTTTTATGGTATAATAGTAACGCTGAATATATTTAAGAGACAACTCAAGGAGGGTAGACTATGACTTGGTTACATTGGGTATTGTTTGCGATATCACTTATATTAATCACTTTAGTAATGGTTCAAGAATCTAAAGATGATGTTAAAAATACATTTTCTGGCGAAAAATCAGACCTTTTTAAAAACCAAAAACAAAGAGGTTCAGAGCTTTTCATCGCTCGATTGACCGCTGGTGTATCAATTGTTTTTGCGGTTTTTGCAATTTTAGCATTAGTCATTATTTAAGAACACATTATGTGTTCTTTTTTTCTTTTGAAAGGAGATATATAAAATGAAAAAAATTATTTATAATATCATAAAAAAAGCTCCTTATAAAGAAAGGACTTTGGTTGCTATGGCGTCTAATCTGCACCTAACAACTAAAAAAGATTTTCAAGAGTTAACCAAAACTCTTGATATCTTAATGAAAGAAAAGAAAGTATATAAAGATAAACAAGGACATTACTCTGCAAGTGATGAGAAAGAAATAATTGTTACAGGTAGATTGGACTTAAAAGCTCAAGGTTATGGCTTTATAATTGTTGAAGATAAAGAAATGCCAGATATCTATATAGCTAGAAACAATATTAATTCGGCGATGGACAATGATTTATGCCAAGTTAAGGTAACTAGCTATAAAAATCAAGATCGTCTTGAAGGCCAAATTGAAAAAGTTTTAGAAAGATCTTTGACAGTAATTGTTGGAGAATATTATAACGGTCAAATTTTCCCTAAAGATTTCCGTGAAGATATAGCTTTAAAACTTATTAAATCTGATCAAAAGAAAGTTAAAAATCATCAATTGATCAAAGTTAAAATTACCAATTACCGTCACCATTACTTCAAGGATTGTGAATTGCTTGATATTATTGGTAATGTCGATGATGAAGGAATTGAAATTTTAGAAGTTATACACAAGTATAATTTAATTAATAAGTTTACACCTGAAGAAGAAGCTTTTGCTAAATCAGTTCCTGAAGAAGTTCAAAAAGAAGATTTAGTCAATCGAAAAGATTTGCGTAAAGAAAGTATATTTACAATCGATTCAGAGTCAACCAAAGATATTGATGACGCAATATCAATAAAAAAGACAAAAGATAACTATCTCTTAGGTGTTCATATCGCTGATGTCAGTTATTATGTAAAAGAAGACTCTATCTTGGATAAAGCGGCTTTTTCGAGAGGGACAAGCGTTTATTTAGCTGATTCAGTTATTCCAATGCTACCTAAGGCCTTATCTAACGGTATTTGTTCACTTAATCCAAAAGTTGATCGATTAACTATTACTTGTGAAATGGAAATAACCGAAAAAGGTGAGGTAGTTGATTATTCAATCTATCCTTCGGTTATTAATAGCCTTCATAAAATGACTTATACAAACATTAATAAAATGCTAGAAGGCGATCAAGAAATAATAGAAGAATATTCTAATATCTATAAAGACGTCTTACTGATGCAAGAACTACAAAATATCCTTTTTGATATCAGAGAAAAAATGGGTTCAATCGATTTTGAAACGCTTGAACCTAAACTATTATTCGATAAATCCGGAAAACTTAATGATATCGTAATTAGAGAAAGACAAACAGCCGAAAGAATGATTGAGGAATTTATGTTAGTTGCTAATCAAGTAGTAGCTACACATATCTTTAACATGAAGTTACCTTTTATTTACCGTATTCATGAATTGCCAAATGCTGAAAAGCTGGAAAATGTTTTTGAGTTTGTCAAGAGATTAGGATATGACCATTATCAAGGTGACTACTCGCAAGAAAATCTTCAAGAACTATTAAAAGCTGTAGAAAATACTACTTTTGAGAAAGTAGTCACAACACTTTTATTAAGATCAATGTCAAAAGCAAGATACTCAAGAGAAAACAAAGGCCATTATGGTTTGGCATTTGATAACTATACACATTTCACTTCACCGATTAGAAGGTACCCTGACTTGATAGTTCATAGAAATTTGCGTAAATATCTATTCTTAAACAATAAAAACTATAATGATGAAGTAATTGCTAAATTAGATGAAATAGCTAAACAATCATCAGATACAGAAAAACAAGCAATGAATGCTGAAAGAGAAGTTCTTGATATTAAAAAAGCTGAATATATGGAAAGTCATCTTGGCGAAGAGTTCCAAGGAGTTATTTCTTCAGTATTAAGGTTTGGTATGTTTATTGAATTGCCAAATACTATTGAAGGTTTAGTTCATATATCTACTTTTAAAGAACATATGGAATTTGATGAATCAAGCCTCAGTTTAAAATCAACAGAAACCAGTCTTTCATTTACTATTGGACAAGTAGTGAATGTAAAAGTTGTCAAAGTTAATAAACTATTAGGAAGAATAGATTTTGTTTTAACTTAAAAAGGAGAGAGTCGTAAATGAAAATTTTAGTCAATAATAAAAAAGTTGCTCACGACTATTATATTTTAGAAAAATATGAATGCGGTATCGTCCTTAAAGGAACTGAAATCAAATCTGTTAGACTTGGTAAGTTTTCCATCAAAGAAGCTTATGTTAAAATATCTAGTGATTTTCAAGCTTATGTAATCAATATGCATATTGCAAAATATGAACAAGGAAATATTTTTAACCATAAAGAAATTAGAAACAGAAAATTGCTTTTGGAAAAAAGAGAAATTATTAAATTATCCCAGAAACTAAAGCTAGAAGGCTTAACTCTAGTACCAACAATGGTTTATTTAAAAGATGGTTTATGTAAAATTGAGATTGCTTTATGTAAGGGTAAAAAGCTTTATGATAAAAGAGAATCTCAAAAAGAGAAAGATGCTTCTAAAAGAATCGAAAAAATGATAAAATATTAATATGGGGCTGTTTACTGGATTCGACAGGGTAGTTCAAGTTTAATAAGCATGCTATCGGCAGATATAAAAATGCAGGTTAAATATAACCGGAAATCAAAATTACGCTTTCGCAGCTTAAGAAGAAGTTGCGGGTTCATCTAGGTTTGCCTATAGACTTTTATGAACTTCAGAATATAGGACCGCTTAATAGTTTGCCATCTTAAGATTATTAGGTTAAATTAATAAGATTAGGTATTTGTCAGTTTGTTAACTAGCAGTCAGATACTGAAAAAAATTAGTTAACTAAGCATGTAGAAAGTTAAATGATTGACTATTTTGGACAGGGGTTCAAATCCCCTCAGCTCCACCAAATTTACCCGTAACCCGAGAATTTAGCGGTTTTAATACACCGTATATCAATTCTTGGGTTTTTTGTTTGGAGAAAATATCAATTTTTGATAGATTTTGATGATGAGAAAATATTGGAAACCATGTTTCGATAGGGGTGTTCTAGAAAAGAGATTTTCGGGAGAAGATAAACATTCTAAATTTTGCAGGTAGTGTATGTAGTATAATACATAAGATAAAAAATAGTGGTTCACAATTAACAACGGTGAGTTAATCACAAATGTATTTCAGACATATTGAAAGCATCATAACGAAAGGATTTAACACACTTTTGAAATTAGGAGATGAGTTAATTTTAATGAATAAGACATGTTTGGACAAGTTGTAATTCTCCCTTAACTCAACTATTTCCCTTTTAAACCCTAAATTCAATGGATACATATAACGCATTCTAGATTGTTTATACAACCACGCTAAATTAAAAGAACACTAATTTTATTAGTGTTCTTCGATCTATTCTTAAATTAAAAATCATGTAAACATTTAGTCTATCCTATCTAAAAGATAATTTATCAGTTTATAGACAGATGTACTTGAGTTTGCATCAATTTCTTTAATGATATCTCGAATTCTTTCTCCATCAATGATTTTTCCATTTGTTATTGCTTTTCTAGCATTATCTTCAATTTTGGAGTAAATATCTAGATTTTTCTTGTATTTTCGTTTCAATTGTTTTGATAGTTCATTTTCTAATTGTTTTTCATTATAGGATTGTCCTGTTCTTTTGAAATGAAGCAGAAACCAATATTCTATGCAAACGTTCGAGTAGACAATATAAAATCCTTTATTATTTCTAGCAAAGGCTTTCCCTTCTTCAATTGTTTCTTGAAAATCTGTAAAATTATCCCTTTCAATGACCGCCCATACAGATAACAATTTACTTTTGTCCGCAGTCTCATACTCTCTTCTTGCGAGTTTAAGTATTCGTGAAGGTTCCGATTTTTCTGCTAGAGGTAATACCTTTAACGTGACTTCACCGTTATCACTATGCTCTATTCTTTTCTTAAAGTTGAAAAAATATAAGCTTTCAGTAACATCGCCATTTGTTACAATAATTATTTGACGTCGTTTATTAATCATAGTCTATAATCTCTGGCAAACCACTATACATTCCTAATAGGTATTGCTTAAGCAATTTTGTCCTTTTTGTTATACCTTCATAATTTTTTAAGTTATTTAAAACTGAACCTTTGTTTTGGGATTTATCAACTATCCATATTTGATCATCTCTAATATCTTCATCAAGAACTAACAAATCATGTGTTGTTGTTATTAATAGTGCATTCTTAGGGTTTTTGTCAATTGAGTTGAAATATTCTAAGATTCTTTTAACAAGCATATGATGAAGTGTATTTTCTACTTCGTCTAGAATAAGTATACCACCATTATTTAAAACATGAAAAATCGCAGCAGAAATTGCAATCAATTTTCTAGTTCCAGAAGATAATAAATCTTCTCTAAAAGAGACGGTATTAATTATGTTGCCTTGGTTGTCAGTCACATTATGAATGTATTGAGCCTGAATTACTTTCTCCTCTAACATATTTCCAACATTACCTGAGTATTTTCGTAAAGCTTCAATCAATTCTCTGTTTCTGTCATCTAGTTTTATTTTTATCTCGCGAGTCTTTATGTCAGAAATACCCATGTCAGAATATTTAATAAAATTTATGATATTGTGCTTTTGCAAGCTTGTTCCACTGTGTAATACTTCTAAAGTGCTTTTATATGTTTTTCCTGCAATAGGGATATCAGCATTTAAAATAGACGGAGATATTACAATATAGTTTTCAGTGAAGTACTCGATAATCTCAGTAGCAAAATCAATATTAAATTTATTAAGAACTGACAGAAAAAGAACATTTTTTTTAGTGTTTTGCTTTATTGTTGATAGATTTTTGAAATTGTTATATATTTTTATTGAATCAATATCAGAATTATTTCTTGTGTATATATCTATGTATTTATTTTTTTCCAAATAACTTAATTTTTCATATTCTATATTACCTTTAAAAACATGATATTCATATGAATAAATCCGGTGATTTATACAAAAATCCATTGATAATTTAGTTGGTTGATTAATATATTTTTTACACAAAATATATGGTTGAACTAATTTTATTATTTCTTCGTTTTCGAATGAGTTCAGTATAATTGCGATGTAACTTGTTATCGCATTTATAAAGTTGGATTTTCCTCCAGCATTTTTGCCAATAATAACACTTGATTTAACGTGGTGCTTTCCACAGTATTCATTGAAATATGTATTTAATCCAAAAAAATCAGAATTTGGATGGCTATTGAAAACCTCTGATTTGTAAATAGTTTTTTCTGAGAAAGACTTAAAATTTTCAAACTCAAATTTAAACAACATAATTATCACCTCAGAATTATTATAATACAGGCCGCTACTTAAATCAACAACTTTTGTAAAAATTACATAAGTATATGGATATTTCTGTATTTTAGCTAACTATTATTTGATATATATGCAAAAAGTACATAACATAAGTGTAAATTTAGTCATTTTAAAAAAAGGATAAATACGATAACAGCATGAATAAGAGTTGATTTCTGTCTTTTATAATATAATCAAGTACTTTAATTCCGTTAAATAAAGTTTACAACGATTTTAATCCTGTATTTAAAGTTATTTGACCTTTTTTTATTATTCGATTTTATTTATTTAGAAATATAGTCTTCAAGAGCCAATTATAGGCGTTAAAGCATTTCAAAAAACTAGATTGATACGGATACGCTTCAGGGACCCTCAGCTCCACCAAATTTACCTGAAATAGCTCCCAAAAGT
>CAZJAP010000009.1:0-13239 GCA_964544325.1 uncultured Candidatus Izemoplasmatales bacterium
TGAAATTAAAAAAGGAAAATATAAATTGATTATTAAAGCAGAAAACAGTAACACAATTCCTTTAGCCGCACCAAAAGAAGGAGTAATGGACCATTATATTAAAGAGGGTTTGTCTGGTTTTGTAGAAATTTCATTATATGAAAAACAAAAACTTATTTATAACGATATAGGCAAATCAGCTGGAATAGAAATAATGATGTAAAAAAAATGATAGTTCTTATCCAAGAACTATCATTTTATTTTTTAGTTTGTAAAACTTACTTCAACATCACCGTTTGATGAGTTCAAAGAGATTACTTTACTCCCTGATGTATTTATTGTTCCCGATTCAACTTTTAATCCGTCGTAGACTCTGTCGCCATTAGATGTTGAAAGGCTTACTCTATAATCATCTTTACTTCCTGTGACTGAAAGGTAAATTCTGCCATTAGATGAATCTAAATCGATATTATTTGATGTTATATTTTCAGCATCAATTTTTCCGTTAGTAGTATTAGAATCAATTTTGTTTGCTGACACATTATTTAATATAATATCCCCGTTTGAACTGCTTAAATTTATTTCGTTATTAGTATAAATATTTTCTAAATTTATATCTCCGTTTGAAGTCATTACGTCAATTTTAGCTGCGGTTAGATCTTTAATATTTATTCTGCCATTTGAACTTACTAAGTTGATATAATCAAAGTTGTTGCTTAAATCTAGGTCTACTCTACCGTTAGACGTTTGAATATCAAGGTTTGAAACAACCATTGTATCCGGTAAATATAAATAGACTTTAAAATATTCTCTATTGGCGAAGAAATCAAAAGAAATAATATTGTAATACCACTTTCTTGATATTTTTAAATTCAATTCTTCCGAAGAAATTCCTAAGTTTACGATATCTTTTTCATGTGTATAATATTTAAGATGAATATCTTCATCATCACTCTTTAATACATATACGCTTCTATTGCTGAAATCAAAGGAGAATGAATCTAAGTCTTCAACTTGATAATCTTTTTCGATAAATGTATAACTCTCATTTTCTGACATAAAGAAGTCTGCGCTAGTGGTTGAGGATACAAATAGAACTAAAGCTATGCCTATTAATAAAAATGCAAGGCCAAATCTTAATAGCTTACTCATTTTTATTTTCTCCTTTCTTACGATAAATTTGTTTGGTTTTTCTTATGATGAATAATCTAAGTGAATTATTTTGTCTATAAATAGTTTTTATTAATCCAAGACCTATAGTTGTTATTCCCAGACCGATTAACATCAATCCAATTAATACCCAAAGATCGTTTGTTGCAATTTCGTCAACTATTAGGTAAACTCCTGCTTGAATAACGATAGCTATACCAGATATTAAAATAGAGGCAAATACTATTGTTAATATGAACAAAGAGAAGTAGTAAATAATCAAACTTATTATTTTAACCGTACCGCTAACTATTTTTCCCAAAGAATTATTATTAGCTATTTTTACGTCTTTAATAAAATCTTCATCTTTAACAATGTTGGCAATAATACTATCAATTGATCCAAGATTTTTGATAAATAAGTATTCATCTTCCCCAGAATCAACAGCATCTTGAATCATCTCGTCATAATAATAGATAATCTCTTCCACATTAATTTTTCTATAGAATTTAAGTTCTTTTCTTAATTCATTTATAAAAGTCTTTCTATTCATTTTCCCTATCTCCCTATATATCTATACATTCGATTGATTTCGTCGAAATCATCTATCGACTGTTTTAATTTTTCTAAACCATTTTTATTAATTTGATAATATTTTCTGATTCTAGAATTATATGTAGTGTTATATGTGTTAACTAATTTTTGCTTTTCTAATCTTTTTAGGATTGGATACAAGGTTGATTCGCTGATATCGATAATCATTGAGATGTCTTGAACGATTTTATATCCATATGAATCTTCATATTTTATTGAAGCTAATACCATTAAGTCAAGCAATCCTTTTTTTAGTTGAATATCCATCACATACCTCCTTATGCATAATACTATACAATACATAGTATAAAATGTCAACACTATTTTAAAAAATTTTCAAATAAAAAAAAGAAGCAAGTATTCTGCATAACTTCTTATGTTTTACTTGCAACTGTTTATTCTAATTTATTGTTTAAAAATAATTATAATATTAACTTTTAAATAAATCATCATCGTCAACCACATCTTTGTAGTCGAAGATATTATCTTGGTTTTGATAATTTCTATAATATGTATTTTCTTGTTGTTTTTGTTGTTGTGGATACTTTGGATTTAAGATAAAAGCAAAGATAATTCCAGTTATAAATCCGCCTAAATGACCATAAATACTAATGTTTGGGATTAAAAAAGTAAAGATGAGATTAATTATCGTTAGAGATCTAATATTCCTAACTGTATGATAAGGAAACCATTCTGGTTTTGTATAGGTTAAAACTAGTAATAATCCCATTATGCCAAATAAAGCACCGCTAGCGCCGATTGTAACGGTTAATGGATCTCCTAAAAGCCAAATTAAAACATTAGAACCGATTCCACTTAAAAGATAGATAAACAAGTATTTATGACTACCAAGAATTTTTTCAACAAAACTACCAATATAAAATAAGAAGTAAGAGTTCATAAAGAAGTGAAAAAAGCCGCCGTGAAGAAACATTGGTAGGATTAAACGATAATATTCATTTTTTTCACTTATATATGCGGGAACTAAACCGCCAAGATCAACTAGATTAATTATTGTAAAACCGCCAGTAAAAATTGTCACTAAAAACATTAAAGTGTTTATAGTAATTAGTGAGATTGTTACAGGTGATTTTTTAAAATATATCTTTAAAAGTTCTCGAAATTTAATCATTGATATTCTCCTATAAATTAGATTAATAGTATTACACTAAATTATAACCTTTTTGACTTTAAATTGAAAATAAAATGTAAAATTAATTTTTACCGATATTCGTGGTATAATACTAGTGTATCTAACATTTCTCTTACTGTATTTACCTTTTGTAAACAAATAAGAAGAATTAAGAACTGATAGTATACAAGAAAGAGGTAAATATATGCCTGCATTCTATATCGTTACAAAAGAAGGATTCTTAAAAAAATATTATTCTGAACCGGAATCATTGTCAAACGGCGAATCCGAACAACCGGTTTTTTCTGATTTTCTGAGAAAAGCTTTTATCTTTAAATCATTTTCAGAAGCTAATGAAACTATTATTAACAAGAAACTGATCAACTGTTTTGTGATTAATCAATATGGAGAATTGCAAACTCAATAAAATGGCAATCAACTTTAAAAATGTTGATTGTTTTTTATAAGATATATTCAACAATTCTCTCTATAACTTCATTTTGTTCTTTTCCGCTAACCAGAAACATGAAGTCATGATTAAGTCCATAATAGATATGTAAGTCCATATTATCATTTGCATTAACAAATTTTAAAACATCTGGAAATAACAGGTCATCTTTTCCAGCAAATATCTTAATGTTCATATCAGGAAATTTATCATATATCGGTGATATTAAAGGGTCATTTAGTTCAAGAGTTCCTTGATAATCTTTAGCTGCATTTAATAAATCTTGACGAGAAAACATGACTTCCCTTTTTTCCATACTTAAGATTTCTTTGTTACTCATTGTTAAATCTAACCAAGGAGATAGAAGGATTACGGCTTCATTTTCTGGGAATCTTTTACTTAAAACTAATGCTAGATTGGCTCCAGCGCTATCTCCCATTAAAATCATTTTTTTATTTGGCTCTTTCAACATTAATTTCTTTATTAACATCTCACAATTATTGATTACATCAAGGGATTTATTAAGTGGTGCTAATGGATAATCGATATAATAACAGTTAAAACCAGTTTTTTTATGCAATTTTATGATAAAATTATGATGTCTTCTATTTCCGGACATTACAAATCCTCCACCATGGAAATAAACAATAAATTTATCTGTTTCATTATTTTTATATATTTTGAATAAATTAATGTCATTAATTTTAAAAACTTCAGTATTATATCTTTTTAAAGGCTTGATAAATTTTTGTTTCTTGTCAATAACAAAAGACCAGAGTTTTTTATTTGTAACTTTGCTGATAAAAGTTAGAATTCTGATGGTAATAGACATTTTTAAACTTATTTTTTCTTTGTGTTCAAATATCATATAGTACCTCACTTAAAAAAAATCAAATTTTAATATAAATAATAAAGAAGAAGGAGTTGATTTTAATGCACAAAAGAGTTTTGATAGGAATTATTAGTGGAGCTTTATTAGGTGTTGTTTGTATCATTGGCGCTACTTTAAGAAGCGCAGAGACTTTAGAAACTAATTATTTGTTTGCCTTTTGGTATAACCGAGTCATAATCGGTTTAGTAGTAGGTTTAATTTCTCGGAACGCTCTTAAACTTAGAATCTTTCATGGAGCGGTTTTTGGAACTTTAGTGTCATTTGCTTTTTATAGTTCCACAAGTTATTCAGATTTAATGGGCTTTATTGCTGGAATTGTGTATGGAGTGATTATTGCTTTAGTGATTTATTATTTTGATAAAAGAGAAGAAAACAAAGCTCAAGAATAAATCTTTAATAATTTTATTTTTTTGTTAAATATAATCTATAATAATGATATCATAATATTAAAGAAAAATGTATATTACCCAATTTTAAAATAAATAAAATCTTTTGGGACAATTTTATTTAGAACAGGACAATTTATGCATTATAAGACAGTAAAAGGTATATTATCACCAAGAAACTCGATGAACATTTATCGGGGTTGTTCACACGGATGCATTTACTGTGATTCTCGCAGTAAATGTTACCAAATGGATCATGATTTTGAAGATATAGAAGTTAAAGAAAACGCAATAGAATTATTAGAAAAAAAGTTACAATCTAAAAGAAACAAAGCGATAATCGGTACAGGTTCAATGTCTGATCCTTATATGCATATAGAAAAATCTTTAAAACTAACAAAAAAAGCATTAGAAGTAATAGAAAAATACGGTTTTGGTGTAACTGTCTTAACGAAATCATCGTTAATTTTAAGGGATTTGGATCTTTATAAACGAATAAATAAAAAAGCAAAAACGATTATTCAAATGACTTTAACTACATATGATGAAGAATTATGCAAAATTCTTGAACCTAACGTATCAACTACATATAAACGGTTTGAAACTTTGAAAACATTTAGAGATAACAATATCGAAACTGTTGTTTGGCTTGATCCTTTCTTGCCTTTCATAAATGACACTTTCGAGAATATTAAAGGATTGATGGAGTACTGCGTTGAGGCCAAAGTAAAAGGGATTGTCTGTTTTGGAATCGGACTCACTTTAAGAGAGGGAAACAGAGAATATTTTTATCAAAACCTGGATAAATATTTTCCTGGGTTAAAAGAAAAGTACATTAATGAATATGGATTAAGTTATGAAATAAGATCGAAGAATAACGATTATTTAATGAACTATATTAAAACAGTTTGTAAAGAAAACAATATAATTATTGATCCGGATGAGGTTTTTAATTATTTAGCTCATTTTACTAGCAAAACTAAACAGATAAGTTTGTTCGATTAATTTTAAGACAGGAGAAAAAATGAAGAAATTACTTATTGTTATTTTAATGACTACAATTTTATTATTAACTGGTTGCAGAGCCGATATGAATAACGATTTAACTGATTTAGAATCGGCATTTAATGAATTAAGAGAAAATGATGAATGGATTTATACTTGGCCAAACAAACAAGAAGTAATACATGATTATTTAGCAAATTATGAATCTTTCTTTACTGAAAACACTATCTATGAAGGATACATACAAAGGTATAGCAACTATCTCGATGATGAGAATCAAAGATTGCTAGATATTGTTTTTTTCATCAGTAATATTGAAGAGGAGCAATTAACAAAGGAGACAGTTGATAACTATATATACATTTATGAACAAATTGTTAAAGATTTTAAAAGCCTTATTGGTGAAGACTATCTTGTTTTGAGTTTAACTTTTCGGTTATCTGACACCTCCTACGTGAATATAAATAAAATGGATAACCCAGATGGATTGACTTATGTTAGTGTTTTTCAAAAGATTAATGACGAAGTAACAATAACAGATATTGAAGAAGGGTTTATGGTTTGGGAAAAACTTTTTGAAATAGATAGCTTAAATAGAGCGTTTATCTCATTTGGAGAATCAGAACTTTATTATTTTTCAATACTATTAAATTATGATGATCTTACTTTTTTTAGTAACGCTGCAAAGTTTAGTTTTAGTGAAGAAGAAGTAGAGGAAATAATCCTTGATTATAAAAAAGGATTTTCACCGATGGAATAGTAAAATTAAACAACTTAGTCTAGATTGACTAAGTTGTTTTTTTATTTCAGCAGCTAGTATTTTTGAAAATATATTAGACTATGCAGTTTGAAATATTGTTTCTATTTAGATTTGAATCTAACTAAGACAACTCTCTTTTTAGAGTTTACTCTAAATATTTATTTGGATTAATTTTTAAATATTTTACCTTTAAATATAAAAACAAATAGTTTATAATCATATTCAAGGACGGGTAAAAAAATGATTGATTATGAAAAGAAAATTGATGAGCTTTTATCACAGATGACTTTAAAAGAAAAGATTGGCCAATGTAATTTGATTGAACCATTTTTTTTGTTTGAAAAATTAAATAAATTAGAAAAAGAGCCTTTCACTAGTCTTTTAGACGAACGCTTTCTTGATAAGCTTTTAAACGAATATAATATTGGTTTTTTGCTTTTTGGCGGAGCTTCAAGCCATGGCAATGATAAAGCGGAAATATGGGCTGATTATCTCAAAAAGATAAATGATTATAATATGACTAAATCAAGACTAAAGATACCTTTGTTTTTTGGAGTAGATGCCGTTCATGGCGCTAACTTTATAAAGGGTTCGACAATCTTTTCTCATAATTTAGGAGTTGTTTCCACTTGGAATTTAGAGTTAACTAAACAGTATGCTTTAGTTGTTGGTAAAGAATTAGAAACTTTAGGTATAAATATTAATTTCGCTCCAACTGTTGATGTTGCTAGAGACCAACGCTGGGGAAGAGTTTATGAGTCTTTAGGAGAAGATCCATATTTAGCCTCTAAGATGAGCGAAGTTTTAGTTCAAGGAATGCAAGCTACTAAAGAAGTTGCGGCTTGCGCAAAACATTTTGTAGGATATGGAGAATCTAGCAATGGTATGGATAGAACTCCAGCTGATTTATCGGAAAGAAGTATTTGGGAAACGCATATTCCACCATTTTTATCCGCAATAAATGCCGGAGTTAAAACAATCATGGTTAGTGGTGGAGATGTTAACGGAACTCCTATGCCGGCATCTAAAAAACTATTGACTGATGTATTAAGAAATAAATTAGGATTTAAAGGTCTTACAATATCAGATTGGGAAGATGTCTATCGTTTATATAAGCATCATCATATTGCTAAAGATAAAGAAGAAGCGATTATGAAGGCTTTTAATGCCGGATTAGACTTGAATATGATGGTAACTGATATTGAGACGCTTGAAATAATGGAAAGATTAGTCAACGATAATAAGATATCTTTGGAAAGACTAAATGAAACAGTTAAAAGAGTATTACGCTTAAAGTTTGAACTGGGAATGTTTGGAAAGAAAGAGATTGATGTTAAAAGAGCGGTTGAATCAAGCGGTAATCATGAGAGCAAGGCTATCGCTAAGAGAGTGGCTTTAGAGTCAATTACATTATTAAAAAACGATAATGATCTTTTGCCGATATCAAAAGATATTAAAAAAATTCTTGTTACCGGTAAAACAGCCGATTCCAAAAGGCATTTATGTGGCGGTTGGACCTTAGGATGGGACAGCGCTAAAGAAGAAGATTTGAAGTTTTTAACCATTATTGAAGCTTTAAAATTAGAAGTCCCTGATTGTAAGATTACTTATGCGAAAAATTTAAACGAACTAATGGAAATAGATTTGGCAAAAGAGAATTTTGATTTATGCCTTTCTATAGTTGGTGAAACCCCACATTCAGAGTGGCTAGGCGATTCCTTTGATTTAGCTATCGAAAATGATGAGATAATGCTTTTAAAAGCGGCGAAAGAAACAGGACTTCCTTTAGTAATGGTATCTTTAATTGGTAGACCGGTTAATATGGTTTGGGCTCAGGAAAATATTCCTGCAATTCTATGGGCATATCTACCAGGATCTTTTGGAGCTAACGCTATTATTGAAACATTATTTGGCGATTATAATCCTTCGGGGAAACTGCCGATTACTTTCCCTAAAGACGGCAATCAGGTCCCTGTAGTCTATAACGCAAGAAGATATAATGGCGGTGCTGTTTTTACTAAATATGAACCACTATATCCTTTTGGCTATGGTTTAAGTTATACGAAATTTGAATATAGCAATTTAAAAGTTGCGGATCAAGTTCATCTGGGGAGAGATTTGTTAATCAGTATTGAAGTTAAAAATATTGGAAACTTTCCGGGTGATGAAGTAATTCAAGTTTACTTGCAAGACCAATATGCTTCGGTTACAAGACCGCTTAAATCTCTAAAGGGATTCAAAAAAATACATCTAGATATAAACCAGAGCAAGACGATAGATTTTAGATTAACAAAAGAAGAGTTAAGCTTATATAATGAAAACTTGGAATGGGTAGAAGAGAAAAGAAAGATTGAAATCCAAATAGGTAATTTAAAAAGAATTATAGAGATCATTGATTAGTTAAGCGATAATATAATTTATGGTAATAATTACTCACTGGATTTTCAGTTGGTTAATAAGGTTTATTTACTCTAATGAATAAACTTTAAAATTGAATTTTTACGTAAATTACTAGGTAAATTTTAAATTTTTATATTATTCTAATATAATAAAAAAAGAGATTGAATTTTTGTTTAAATGACATCTCTTTTTATTATGCCGATTTGTTTCTTTGTCTTATTTAAAAATTAGTGGTTTTTTTCCTTTTTAAAAAAAAGATAAAAGTTATGGTAAAGCGCTAACATTTATGATATAATTTATTAAAAATAGAATGTAACCGCAAACATTGAAGATTGTTATGCAATAAAAAGTCTTTTTTATCGGTAGAATCTGCGTTAGTAAATTAAAAATTATTTTCTAACGCAAAAAAAATTATGATTGTCGAAAACGTTTTCGTTTTTACGGAATTTCCTTTGACAAAGTCAAATATCATCAATAAAAAAGATTTCTATATCGATTTAGAACAGAAATGAGGAGTTGAAATAATGAATTACTACTATAAAAACGAAGATTTCGTTATAAAAAACTATAATCAGCAATCACCTTTCGCAAGCTTCTTACCGGGATTAGCCGGTAAAAAAGGGATACCTTTATGGAGCTTTTATGTCAATAGAGCTCAAGGGATCGCTAGTTTTGGAATACACAATAAAAACCATCCTATCCTGGAATTTTCTCCAGCCAACAAAGCATATGCTTTTGTAGGACAAAATGGATTTAGAACCTTTTTAAAAATTAATCACAAATATTATGAACCATTCAAAATTAATACATTGCATGAGCATAAGATGGTAATCAGAAGACATGAATTTACCATTGAAGAAATTAATGAAGAATTAGGGATAAAAACTACTGTCAATTACTACGGATTACCGAATGAAATGTTAGGCGCTTTAGTTAGAAATGTAAAAATCGAAAATATTTCGACGAAACCTTTAAATATCGAACTGCTAGATGGTATCGCAGAAATATTACCATATGGAGTTTCCAACAATGATTTCAAAGCAATGTCTAATCTTTTGACAAGTTGGTTTGTCTCTAATAATTATGATTATGATTTTGCGTTTTACACATTAAATTCATCGACTTCAGATACTGCAGAAGTAACAAAGGTAACCAAGGGTAATTTCTTGATGGCTACCGACGGGAAAAAACTAATTAAACCGATAGTAGACCCTAATGTTATTTTTGGGTACGATAGTTCAAAAGAAATTCCTGTTAATTTTGTTAACAATGGTTTAAGTAAAATATTGAAAGAAACAGAAGTTAATGTTAATCAAATAGGCTGTGGATTTATTCCTTTTGAAAAAGAACTAAAGCCAGAAGAAGTTCTTGAGTTTAACATTTTGACAGGTAATACTCACGATATCAACTTCTTTAATCAATTATCTCAGAAGATGCTAGAAGAGAATTATTTAAAAACAAAAAGAGAAGAAGCGAAAGAAATCATTGATGGATTAGTAGATGACGTTAAAACATCGACTAACAATAAGATTTTTGATGAGTACGTAAAACAAAATTATCTAGACAACTTAATGAGAGGTGGATACCCTTATCAAATTGGCAAACATATCTTTCATCTATATGCAAGAAGACACGGAGATTTGGAAAGAGATTATAATTTCTTCAGTCTAGCCCCTGAGTTTTATTCTACAGGAGACGGTAACTTTAGAGATGTTTGTCAAAATAGAAGATTGGATTCATTTATACATCCTTTTGTAAAAGATTTTAATGTAAAGCATTTCTTTAGCTTGATTCAATTAGATGGTTATAATCCTCTAATTGTCAAACCGATGACTTACACACTTAAAAACGAATATTTAAAAGATATCATTGCAAAACACTTTGATGATGAACAAAAGGTTACGGATTTCTTAAGAAAAAAATTTACACCAGGTGGTTTGGTCAACTTTATTGAAAATGAAAAAATAAAAGTTAAAACATCTGGGGATGATTATTTAAATGACATCATGAACAAATCCGACGAAAGTATCGAAAGTGCATTCGGTGAAGGATATTGGTCAGATCATTTTGATTATCTATATGATTTGTTGGAAGATTATCTAGGTATTTATCCAGACAAACTAAAAGAAACTTTATTTGAAACTAATACTTATAAAACTTTTAATTCTCCTGTAACGGTTGTTAATCAACAAAATAAATCAGTATTGACAGATCAAGGTACAGTTAGACAATATGGTTCTTTGCTTCATTATGATGATGAGAAAATTAATCGTTTAGGTATCAAAGTTAATGAGTCTAGTTGGGTGCAAGTAAACGGAGATGAATATAAAACTAATTTATACACTAAAATGTTAATGTTAGTTTTAAATAAACATTCGTTAATGGACCAAGATTTCTATGGTGTGGAAATGGACGGAGGTAAACCTGGTTGGAACGATGCAATGAATGGGGTTCCCGGTTTATTTGGGTCAGGAGTATCCGAAGCGATAGAAGTCTTAAGAATTGCCAAATTCTTAAAAGACAAACAAAATGGAAATACAATTAGTTTACCGGTTGAACTAGCCGACCTTTTGGCTGATTTATTAGTAGAGAATAGTTATCAAGAACGTCTATCAGCAAGAGAATCTTATAGAGATAAAATTAGATTTGGATTATCTGGTGAAATGAAAGACGTTTCATATAATGACTTGACTACATATTTTGAAGTTTTAGAAGATAAGATAACTAATAAAATCAATGAGTTGCTAAAAATCAATGATGGAATAGTTCCTACATTTATTACACATGAAGTAACTAAATTTGATGAAATTAAAAATGATGGAAAACCAGTCATAGGAAATTATAACTTACCAATAGTTAAACCTAATGAGTTTAAAACAAGATTTCTTCCAAACTTTTTGGAAGCTCCAGCTAGATTATATAAAGCAAGTTTTGATCATTCTTTGTTAAAAGAAATGTATAAAAATATTAAGAATTCAGACATCTATGATAAAGACTTAAAGATTTATAAGACTAGTAGTTCTCTAGATCAAGAATCAATTGAAATTGGTCGAATCAGAGCTTTTACCAAGGGATGGTTAGAAAGAGAAAGCAATTTTATTCACATTAATTACAAATACTTGCTAGGATTAATTAAAGCTGGAATGTATGAAGAGTTTTATGAAGAACTTAAAACCAACATGGTTTGTTTCATGGATCCGCATGTATATAAAAGAAGCACTTTAGAAAACTCAAGTTTTATTGTTCCTACTAACAATCCAAATAAGGACTATCATGGAAAAGGATTCTTTGCTAGGTTAAGTGGTTCAACGGTTGAAACCCTTGATATGTGGAAACAAATGATGACTGGAGGAAATCCTTTCAAAATGTTAAATGGTAATCTAATATTAAAATTTGAACCTAAAATTCATAAAGATTTTTTCAAAGAAGATGGAACATTATCATTTACATTTATGAAAAACATTGTAGTTACTTTTGTGAATAAAAGACGTTTGAATACATACGAAAATTTGGAAGTAGATTACTATGAATTATTTGACAACAAGAATAAGATAAAAATAGATAATGATTATATTTTTACAGAATACGCTAAAAAAGTTCGAGAAGGGCAATATACCGAAATTAAAGTTTTCTTTAAATAAAGGTGAGATTAATAGAACGCTTATATAAATAAGTTGATAAACATTTCTGGTTTTATTGATGGTTTTAATAAAATTATATTAAGGAAAAATTGTGTGTAACCTTTTGTAAATTATGAATTTATAGTAATATGTGCTTGAGAGTAAGGAATGATTTAGGAAAACCTTGAAATAAATCTCAAATGAATTATTATTCTAACTATTGACGAACTTAACAATAAAAAAAATTGAAGTAAAAGCTAATTGGATTTGTTTTCTTTAGAAATTATATGATTTACGATAAAAAGTTTTTTAGTAAGGGTGTGAAAAATCATGGCTAGTGTTGTTTTACAAAATGTAAAAAAGGTATATGATGGCGAATTTGTAGCCGCTGAAAACATAAATCTTAATATTAAGAATGGTGAATTCGTTGTTTTGGTTGGCCCTTCAGGATGCGGCAAAACAACCACCTTAAGGATGATTGCCGGACTAGAGGATATTACTAAAGGTAGAATTTTCATTGATGATCTACTTGTCAATAAAATCGAAGCCAACGAAAGAGATATAGCTATGGTATTTCAAAGCTATGCTTTGTATCCTCACATGAATGTTCTGGAAAACATTCAATTTGGCATTAGAATTAGAGGGAAAGATCGGGAATTTTGTGAACAAGCTGCTATGGAAGCTGCACAAGTTTTAAATTTAGATCAATATTTGGATAGATATCCAAAACGCCTTTCAGGCGGTCAACGGCAACGTGTTGCTTTAGGTAGAAGTATGGTTAGAGACGCTAAAGTTATATTGATGGATGAACCTTTGTCTAACTTAGATGCTGAACTTAGAGCTAAAATGCGAGTTGAGTTGAAAAGGATTCATA
>CAZJAP010000009.1:13339-28712 GCA_964544325.1 uncultured Candidatus Izemoplasmatales bacterium
AACTTAGATGCTGAACTTAGAGCTAAAATGCGAGTTGAGTTGAAAAGGATTCATAAAAAATATAAGAAAACGACAATTTATGTGACTCATGATCAAATTGAAGCCATGACTCTAGCCGATAGAATTGTGGTTATGAATCAAGGACATATTCAACAGGTTGGAACGCCTATGGATTTATATAATAATCCTGTAAATAAGTTCGTTGCCGGCTTTATAGGACAACCTTCCATGAACTTTATCGATATAGAAATTAAAGATAATAAACTCACTACATTAGATGGTGATTCTGTGATTCTTGCTGGTAATTACCAAGATAGTGAATACATCTTAGGAATTAGACCGAGTGACATGACTTTAACTGAAGATGAGCCAAGTCTAAAAATAATTTTTAACGCTGACTTTACAGAAGTTCATGGTTCTCACAATATTACAAGAGGAATTTATTCAAATAATGATTTTAACTTTGTAAATTCAGAAATTTATGATACTGGTGATAAGGTTGAAATTTATATACCTCTTAATAAAACATACTTGTTTAATAAAGAAACTCAACAAAGAGTGGAATTAAAATTAAAAAAATAAATAGAAATATAAAGGAGAAAAATATGAAGAAAATCATTACTTTAAGTTTATTGTTAGTTTTTGGTCTAACAATGGTTGCTTGTGGCGGTGAAACAACTACAGAAGCAAATGTGACAACTACTGAAGAAGAAGTGGTTGAATATGCAATTGATTTTGACACAGAAGCCATAATTAATGTTATATCATGGGCAGGAGATGGCGTATATTACGAAGATATCGGACATACAAATTTAAGTGTTGTCGACTTGAAAAACCCAAAAGTAGCGTCAATGTACGCTAATGCAAAAGAGTTTAATAAATTATTCCCAAATATCGAAATTAACTACTACGGGAAACAATATGGTCCTGATGATGGAGGCGTATTTTGGGAAGATGAAATTGAAAATTTCAAAAATAAATATGGATCTTATCCTAATGTTATTCCTCTTACCAATACAACTGGTTTCATCGAAAAAGGATATTTAGCTGACTTAACTCGTTTCGAAGATGATTATTATTACGATAAAATCAATCCAGGTTTATTAATGCAAAATAATTTCTATGGTTTTCAAGCAGCGTTACCAGGGTATTTTATCCCAGCTGGAATTTTTGTTAACAAAACATTAATTAATTCAGAAAACTTAGATGTTCCGACTACAGATTGGACTTTTAGAGAGTTTACAAACTTAATTGTATCTGGTCAAAAAGGTCAAGGAACCGATACCTATGTAAGTGTTTCAGGAATGCCTGATTGGTGGATTCAACAAGAATTCTTATATAACCAATTATTTGATGGTCCAGTTGATGGAAAATATGTATCTATCAATAACGATTATACAAAAGAATTTTTTAGAACTGGCGTAGCAAAATGGAGTGCATATGATTTCTACGGAGTAGCTGACGAAACATTCTTGGAAGATAACGGTTCTTGGGGTGCTAGAGCATTCTCTAACGGTAAGTCTTTGATTCATGGTTCTGAGCCTTGGTATATCACAGACTATTCAACTTCTACTGGGTGGTTACCTGGCCCTAGTGGGTTTGATATGTTCCCATTCCCTTCATATGATGAGGGAGAAAATTCAATCGGTGCAATTACTGACCCAGTTGGAATCTACAATTCATGTGTACTTGACGGACAATTAAGTTGTAACGCAGAAGAAGAATTGCAAATTGCTGCAGCTTATACTTTCCAAGTATTCTCTTCCGTAGATACAAGAGCATGGCAAGCCAGAGTCAATCAACAATATACAGACGTTGAAACTGGTACTGTTCAAACTGGTGTATTAGATTCATCATTCCCTATTACAACTGGTGACTTATATGATGAACAAATGGAAATTTGGTTTTCATCACCAAGACATACTTTATATAGTGATGAATCAATGGTAGGTTTTGCTGCAATTAATGAAATAATTAAAGCTGGTAATATAAAAGCGATTAGTGATAAATCATATCCTTGGTTCTATACTGATCCAGATTCAGGTGAAACTAGAAGAATTTTTGAAGAATTCTTGACATATTACACAATTGATGAAGTAGGAATTACAGATTCTGGTTGGTACGATGCTTTCGCAGCTAAATTACCTGAATGGGAAACTTTATTCAACGATAGATTAGAAAATGCATTTGCTGGTATTCGTGAAGGATTACAAACCTATTATGGATATACAGAAAATGATGAAAGATTTAATCAATAATTAATAAAATATTTTAAATAAACGGTGGTCATAAATGAAAAAAAGAAAGTTATTCATGAAAAAAATTATAATGGTTTTGGTTTTTTCTCTAGTCATAGTATTAGCGGTTGTTTTAACTTCGGCTAGATCGAATCTAGAATTATATAAAGAGCAAGTCTCAATCGCAGACTATATGGATGCTTATACACTTCTAGAGGAGGGTGATAACCTTTCTTATCAAAGATTCATTAACGAAAAAAATATATCGTATGGCTCTTCTTTATTTAATGCAACATTAAATACTACCCCTCATAGCCAAAATTTTGGCTATGAGGGGGATGTTGCTATATTGAATAAGGAAAATACTGCAGTATATGAAGTCAATGTTGCTGAAAAAGGATTATATTCTTTAAATCTGGATTATTATGTGGAGCCAGAGATTTTTAGTGATGTCATTATCGGTATAACGGTCAATGATGTAACGCAATATAATGAGAGCGAACTTATAATTTTACCTCTTATCTGGAAAGATATTACTAAAGATTACATTACGGATAGATATCAAGATGAATTACCACCAAATCATCAAAGAGTTGACGAATGGATGAACACAGATTTGTTCGATAATAGATATAAAACCATCACGCCTCTATACTTCGAATTGAATGCTGGGACAAATATCATCGAAGTTTCAACTAATGCATTAAGCAATACATATTTAGGGAAACTTAAAGTGGAAGAACCACAAAAGTTAATAAGTTATGATAGTTATATGGACTTACATGAGGAAGTTTATCCTGAAGAAACAATTGTTGTGAATTCTATTGAATATATTTCTAAAAATTCACCTTTTGTTAGACCGGATAATGATAACACACCTGATGTAACTCCGTTTGACAATAAAAATAAATTAATAAATATAATTGAAGGATGGCAGGATGCTGGCCAAGAGATTGTATTTGATGTTTATGTTCCTGAAACTGGATATTATAGTATTTTCACTCATGGACTGGTTTATGAATACGACTTTAGTATTTTTAGATCAATTCGCATTAATGGAGAAATACCATTTGAGGAAGCTTCGACACTAGAAATTACAGAAACTAATGAAAAGTATGAAATCAATGAGTTTGAATACAAGTTTTACTTAGAAGAAGGAGATAATACGATTTCATTCAAAAATGAAATCGGAATGTTTGGTCAAACATTAGATGATTTACAATATTTAATCAATCATATTAATGATTTTTCTTTAGAAGTGAAAAAATATAGCGGTAGTAATGCTGATGAGGATAGAACATGGAATTTTACTTCAGTAGTTCCTGAAACTGTTCCTTACTTGGAAGCTTATCAGAATATTATTAAATACAATATTGTGAGGTTATCACAATATGCTACTAATAAGGATTTATCATTTAAAATATCATATTTAAATAAAGCTGTAAGAGTATTGGATGACATTTTAGAAGAACCAGATGATTTACCGTTATATATCGATGACTTATATATGGGTAGTGGTTCTGTTAACCAATTGCTTGGGGATACAATTCAATTTATTAGCAGTTCTCATTATACGTTTGATTTATTCATAATTAGTAATGAAGATCAAAGAAACTATAATGCAACAATATTAGAAAGAATGTCTTTTGGATTCTCTTCATTCTTTAACTCATTCTCAAATGAGAAATACACATTAAAAGACGATCCAAATTCAATTCAAATATGGGTCAGTAGACCAACTACTTATGTTGACGTAATGCAAAAAATGATAGATCAAGATTTTACGGAACAATATGGTATCAGAGTTGATTTGTCGGTTATGCCTAATGTTGATAAACTGGTTTTGTCTAGCGCTGCAGACAATACACCGGATGGAGCTTTAGGGTTACCTTCATACGTGCCTTATAAATTAGGCTTAAGGGGTACATTAGTAGATTTAACACAATTTGAAGATTTTTGGACATATTCAGCAGATAAGTTTGCTCCTGGTTCATTAATTCCATATGCAATCAATGAATCGGTGTATGCAATGCCAGAAACCCTGACATTCAATACCTTGATTTATCGTGAAGATATTTTTGATAAACTTGAATTAGAGGTTCCAAATACTTGGGATGACGTGATAGGGTTATTGCCTAAATTACAGAGGTATGATATGAACTTTTATTACCCTACAGCAGGTGGTGGTAGTATTAAGTGGTTCTATCAAACAACACCTTTTATCTATCAAAACGGTGGTCAGATTTATAGTGAAAATGGTTTTGAAGTCGATTTAACTTCGCCTGAATCCATAAAGGGTATTGAATTCTTAGGAAACTTATTTACCACATACTCTTTAGATGAACAAGTTCCTAGTTTCTACAATGATTTTAGATATTCATCATTACCGATAGGAATTGTTGATTTCAATACTTATGTAACAATTAAAAATGCAGCACCGGAAATTGAAGGTAAATGGAAATTAGCTGATTACCCAGGGACATTAGACCCTGAAACCGGTACTATTAACAGAAGTTATGTTGGTAATGGTACAAGTGGTATAATTTTCAATGATTCAGATAAAATCGATGATGTATGGACATTCTTTAAATGGTGGCAAAGTGAAGAAACGCAAACAGATTTTGCTTACGATTTATATACAACATACGGCCCATTATACCTTTGGTTACCAGCAAATAAAAACGCAATTGACAATTTGCCGATTGATGATGAAGATAAAGAAGTTATCAAACGTCAAATAGAATGGTTACGTGACGTTCCTAGAACACCAGGGGAATATATGGTAGAAAGAGGACTTTCTGATATCTGGAATGAAATGGTATTTGATGGATATAGTGCGCGTTATGCAATTGATAGGCAAGTCTTAATTATGAACAGGGAAATTAGATTGAAGATGACTGAGTTCGGTTATTTGGATGATGATGGAAATATATTAAAGGTTTATGCTGTTAAGGATTATGACTATTTCTATAATAAATTTATAGAAAACGGATTAGAGGATTAAAAAATGGATATGGTCAATGTAGATAAAGTTAAAGTAAAAAGAATTCATTTGTCTGATAAAGCTAAAGACGCTTTATCATATACACTAATGGTTGGACCATATTTCCTTATGTTCTTTGTTTTCATCATATTACCGATATTAATTGCAGTAATATTGTCATTTACCTATTTTGATACGATTAATACCCCAAGCTTTGTAGGCTTTAAAAATTATATTAATATTTTTACTAGTGATCCAGAGTTTGCAAAATATATATTGCCAAATACACTTAAGTATGCTTTTATTGTTGGTCCAATAGGATTTTCATTATCATTCTTCATGGCTTGGATTCTTTCCCAACTTCCATCAGGTCCAAGAAAATATCTCGCATTATTATTATATACACCTTCAATGGTAGGTCCGATTTTAGTAGCTATTTTATGGAGAAGCATATTTAGTGGTAGTGAAAACGGATATTTGAATGCAGTATTAATAAGTATGGATTTCATTGATAAACCAATTCAATTTTTACAATCGCCTGAATACTTGTTAAACATTATGATTTTTGTATCTTTATGGAGCAGTATGGGGATTGGGTTTTTATCAATGTTAGCTGGAATTTTAAATACAAATAAAGAGTTGTATGAAGCAGGGAAAATTGATGGAGTCAGAAACAGATTCCAAGAAATATTCTATATTACAATACCATCAATGAGACCACAAATGTTATTTGGGTCGGTCATGGCTATTGTAGGGGCTTTCAGTATGGGTGATATCGGAGTCCAGTTATCTGGAGCTAATCCAACACCACAATATTCAGGTTCCTTAATTGTAAACCACATCGCCGATTATGGATATTTAAGAAGTGATATGGGATATGCAGCTGCATTATCCGTAATATTGTTTCTTATAATTTTAGCGTTCTCAGGACTTGGACGACTTTTATTTGCGGAAAGAGATTAGGTGAGACTATGAATGTAACTAATATTAATCCGAGAAAATTTCATAAGTCACAAATAAAATTTTATTTGATTTTGTTGCCGATATGTATAATTATGATTTTACCAATTATATATATCTTTTCACAAGCATTGAAACCTATTGATGAACTTATTTTGTTCCCACCAAGATTCTTTGTTGAAAAGCCAACAATGAGAAACTTCCAAATGCTGGTTGAAGCAGCTAGTTCCGGAGGGATTCCTCTATCTAGATATATCTTTAACTCAGTTATTTCCGTATCAGTTACCGTTACAATAACCGTATTGTTTTCTGTAATGGCCGGTTATGCTTTATCAAAAAAGAATTATAAATTAAATAAGAAATTCTTTAAAATTAATCAAGCAGCATTAATGTTTGTTCCTATAGCAGTTGCTATTCCATCATTTATTGTTGTATCTAATCTAGGAATTACTGATACATTATTAGCTCATATTCTACCGTTAGTAGCTATGCCGGTTGGATTGTTCTTATTGAAGCAATTCATCGATCAGCTACCTAATGATATTATTGAATCTGCAAGAATTGACGGAGCAACTGATTTTCAAATTGTTATAAAAATCATTGTTCCATTAGTCAAATCAGCAATTGCTACTGTAGCAATTTTGACATTTCAAATATCTTGGGCGAATATGTCAACTTCAGAATTATATGTTGATGCTGAAGGAATGAAGACTTTTGCTTTCTTCATGGGTACATTAATCTCAAGAGTGGAAGAAAGTATAGCAGGACAAGGAATCGCGGCAGCTGCCGGGTTAATTATGTTTTTACCTAATTTAATTATTTTTATCTTCCTCCAAAGTAAAGTTATGGATACTATGGCTCATTCGGGGGTGAAATAAGATGAAAAAGATATTTATAATATTAGTCATGTTGTTTTTGGTCTTAACCATCCCTTTTAATTCAGTTAATGCAACTGAAAGTGAAGTATCAAACACATATACAATATCAGCTGATGGTGAGTTTATAAAAACAAATGAAGCTTACAGAACCAATCAGTACAATTCTACTTTAGGACTTGTTTATCCTACCGACTTATATTTTGATGTTAATGATGATTTATATATTGCCGACAGTGGCTATGTTGATCCTCTTGACAGTTCTCTAAAGGGAAGAATAGTAATTTATGATATCGAAACACAAGACATAAAGAGAGAATTACAACATAGTGATTTTGTTAGTCCAAGTGGTGTTGCAGTTAGCGAGGACTTAAAAATATATGTTGCAGATCCAGGGGCTTCAAAAATATTTGTTTTTGACTCAGATTTCAATTTATTGGAAGAATTCGGAAAACCTGATAGCGTCGCTTACAGTTTAGATAGTTTTAAGCCTAAAAAAATAGCTGTTGATAAAAGCGGTAATATCTTCATTCTTGTAGAAGGCGGTTTTGGTGGTATTATTCAATTATCAGACAAAGGTGATTTCTTAGGTTATTTCGCTTCAAACAATGTCTATTTTACAAACGCAGAATTAGTAAGAAAATACTTTTATGAATTGATTGGTAGAGATTTTACTACAGTAAAAACACCACCACCATTCTCTAGTATTTTCATAAATGAGGAATCTATAGTTTATTCAACAACTGCATCAAGTCAAGAGACTGGTCGAGTTAAAAAACATAATACTCAGGGTGTTGACACATTAAATAATCAGTTATCTAGTGAACAGCTTACTGATATTTACGTAGATAGTAATGGCATTATTTATACAAGTAGTTCAACTGGTGTTATTACCATTTACAGCAGATATGGTGACTATATTTTCCATTTTGGTGCAGGAGATTCCCGAGATGGAGATATCGTTGGTGTTTACAGCAAACTAGAGTCTTTAGCTGTTAGCAGTTCTGGCGAGATTTTCACAATAGATTATGAAAAATCATATATTTTGTCTTATACCAAAACTGAATATTCTTCTTTGATTTTTGAAGGATTAAAGCTATTTGATGAAGGGGATTACTTAAGTTCTACAGCTAAGTGGGAAGAAGTATTAAGATATAACCAAATGTCAAAAATAGCTTATGATCAATTGGGAAAAACATACATGTTTAGACAAGATTATGAAAAAGCTATGGAATACTTTGAATTAGCAAAAAACAGAGAATTTTATTCTCAAGCATACTGGGAAGTAAGAAACAATGATATGAAAGTAGTATTACCAGCAGTATTCATTGTTCTCGTTTCTGTTGTAGTGCTGTTTATATCTTTAAAAATTGTTAATAAAAAAACTACTTTTATCACAGACAAAGTTAAAATTGTCAAAAAGAAGTTAGATAACAAATATATTAGAGAATTTGCGTATGCTGGACATATTGCAATACATCCAAGTGATGGTTTCTATCAGATTAGAAAAGATAGAGTCAATAGTCTAGTAGCGCCGACAATATACATGTTACTGGGATTTGTAGCTTATGTTTTATATACAACATCTAAAGGGTTTTTATTTCAATTAGTTGATGTAGAAAACATTAACATATTATCATTAGTTTTGGGTTATTTTACAATTTTTGGCGGATTTGTAGGAGTTAATTATTTGGTTACATCAATTACGGACGGTATTGGTGGAATCAAGAAGATTTATATATCTACCGCTTATTCAATTGTACCTTATCTTATATCATTATTATTGGCTACAATATTTTCGCATGTCGCTACACTCGATGAATCTTTCTTCGTTGAGTTTACCGTATTAATTGGTTTATTATGGTCAGCGTTATTATTGTTCGTAGGATCAACAGTAGTTCAAAATTATGATGGAAGAGTTACTTTCAAAAGTTTCTTATTTACTGTCCTTTTAATGATAATAACTATAGTTGTATTACTATTTTTACAATTAATGGTTTCAAATATTGTTGATTTCATAATCAATATAGTCATGGAGGTGATTAGACTTGTCTTATAAAAAGAGAATTATAATTATTTTAGTCTTATTGCTTAGCTTTACCTTGACGGGGATAGGGACTAATCTGTTATTTGCAAACAGAACGACAGACCTCCCTCCAGAAGAAATCACCTATACAATTGACGAACCTACAGATATGCAAGAAGTTTTCAAAAATCAAAATTTTACATTTTATTTCAGGGATTCAAGAGATGTCTTGGCTATTTACGACACACGTAACCAAGTGACTCATAAAACCGGATTAGATATAGCGTATAGCGCAGATATCCGCTGGGATTGCGATGATGCCGTATTCTCTGGAGATTCGGAACTTATTGATAAATATTGTGTTCCGTTGGAAGACAGATTAAATGAAGATTATATTGATTTTGCGAATTCATTGATTACAATCGAATATTTTGATGAAAAAAATAATCTGTTTAGATTATCTAGTGCAAATCGCAGTTATGCAAGTTCAAGTTTTTCAAAACTTTCAACGGATGATCATTGGGCTTTGGATATTGAGTATGAAACCATAGACATATCTTTACGCGTCCATGCATACTTCAGCGAAAAAGGTGTTGAATTTGAAATAAAACCTGAAGAAGTAACTGGAGAAGACATAGATATGATTAACAATATCATTATCGCACCGTTCCTTGATGCTCAAGGAGGTAAAATAATTCCTTTTGACGGAGTTGAATATGATAGAGATAATCTCGTTAATAAACCATCAAATGATGGATACATATTTATTCCTGATGGACCGGGAGCTTTACTTAGATTCAAAAGAAACGAAGTTAGTATTAGTGCTTATTCATCATATGCTTACGGGAGAGACGTTACTTCTACATTAAAATCAGATGATTATGAGCCTAGTTATTTAACTCCAAAACAAATGACATTACCTGTTTTTGGCATATCGATTGGCGACGATACAGAAGCTGCTTTTATCGCTTATGCGACTAGTGGTGATGAATATTTAAAAGTAACAGCTATGCCTTATAATAATAAAACATGGTATAACCACGCCTATGCATCGTTTGTTGTAAATGAAACATTTTGGCAAGACTTATCGTCTAACAGTTCAGGAGGCGGTTTTACAACCACACGAGAAGATATAGAACTTCATAATTATAAAATCCAATATCAGTTTTTAGCCGGTGACGGAACAACTGATGGGTTGCCTGCAAGTTATGTGGGTATGGCATTGGCATATAAAGGATATTTGGAAGAAAACGGTTTACAAGACTTAAAAGACAGTGACGCTCAATCAATTCCTTTAAGATTAGATTTCCTAATGAGTGATGTCAAGAAAGATTTATTTGGATATGAAGATGTTGTAGTAACTGATTTAAAGGATATTGAAGATATCTTTGGTTACTTTGATAATGCCGGCATAGATAATATTAATTCAGGACTCTTAGGATATAGAAATGGCGGTATAACAGCAGGAAGAGTAGGAGATAGCAAAGTATCAGATAATATTGGCGGAAGAAATGATTTGAAATCATTACTTGAAGTTGCTGATTCATATGGATATGACGTATCGTTTAGTACCGATTACAGTTATATTACTAATTTGCAATATAATTCTCTATTTAATCCTGCGCCAGCAAAACATATCAGTGGTAAATATTATTCATATACAATCAATAATTATCAAACGATTGACACTTTTAACTTGTTAAGAACAAACAAAGCGTTTGACTGGATAGAAAGTGATTTATCGTATGCTGATCGCTTATCGATGAACTCAATAACAATTGATGGAATATCAAATACATTGTTTTCAGAGTATGAACGTAATTTAACAAGAGCTGACAATAAAGCTGCTATTATAGAGATGTTTAGTGGAATTGATGGTATGGAAGTAAATGCAGTTAATCCAAACGCATATTTATTGCCTTATGTAGATAGATATCTAGAAGCTCCGATTTATTCAAGTCATTTCCTAATAGAAACTGACACAGTACCATTCTTACAATTAGTACTTGCTTCAAATATGGAAATGTACGCTAGTTATGGTAACTTTAATATAACAACTGAAAACGATGTTTTAAGAATGATCGATTACAATGTATATCCTTCATTTATTCTTACTGAGGATTCTTCATATCATCTAGTAAATACAAACTCTTTCATTTATTACTCTACACAATTTGACTTTTATGATGAAGAAATTGTTAGAGTCTATAATGAAATAAATACAGCATTAAAAGAAGTACAAAACGCAGACTGGATTGGTAGAACAGTTATTGCAAAAGGTGTTGTTAAAAACGTTTACTCTAATGGAGTGGAGATATATGTTAATTACAATGACACTGATTATAATGAAGAAGTATTTGTGGAAGCAAATCAATACTTGGTGATGAACAATGGCTAATAAAAAAGCAACGATGTCACATAGACATAACGTAATAGCGTATACTCTTTTAACTCCATGGTTAATAGGAAGTTTATTATTTGTTGTTTATCCTATCTTTAGCATTATCTATATGACATTTAACAATGTGTATAATGATTCATTAGGATGGAATTACGATTACTTAGGATTTAATAACTATATTTATGCTTTCACTAATCCGGCTTTCTACCAAGCAGCATTTGAATTTGTGATAACTATTTCAACTTATTTGCCGGTTATTATAATATCATCGCTATTGATTGCGAGATTGCTAATAACTGACATAAAAGGAAAATCATTCTTTAGAGTGATATTCTTCATACCGGTATTACTATTATCAAATAACATTATGAATATGTTTTCTGACGTAACCGCTAGTAGTTCGTTGATTACGGAAAGCGGTGAGAACTTTATTATTTCTATGGTAAATAGTTATTCACCATTCTTGTCTGAAGTCTTAGTAAATATTTTTTCAGATTTGATTTCAATTTTATGGTTTACCGGAATTCCGATTATTTTGTTTATAAATGCATTACAAAGAATAGACGTATCAATATACGAAGCTGCGAAAGTTGATGGGGCGACTCCATGGCAAACTTTATGGAAAGTCACATTACCTAATATGAAATCTACAGCTATTGTAGTATCGGTATTTAGCATTGTTCAGCTCGGAAGTTTCAGCCTGAATCCTCTATATGATTTATTGGAACAGTCCTTAGGTGGAACTTCAGCCAATTTAGGCTTAAGCGCAACTTATGCATTCTCCTATTCATTGATTATTTTCTTATTCATTGGATTAGTAGTGTTATTATTGCGTGAAAGAAATCCGAAAAGTCATAAGATGTATCGACATTCAATGGCTGAATTAGAGGAGGAGCTTGATGATGAGAGATAAATTAGAACTTATAAGAAAACGACTTAAAAAAATTAATTATGGCAAGATATTTACTTTATTGATTTTAATTTCTTTATCATTCGTATTCTTCCTACCGATAATAAGAATGATTTCAATGACTTTTATGTCACAAGAAGACTTAATTAACCCGGAAGTTATGTGGATACCAAAAAATATAACCATCAATAACATATCAGTTGCTTTAAGAGTATTAGAATACGGAAAATCTTTGTTAACGTCAGTATTGTTTATCGGTGGATTATCTTTAGTTCAAACGATAATTACAGGTTTGACAGGATTTGCATTTGTACGATATGATTTTAAGTTTAAAAAAACACTATATTTATTAATTATCATTACATTTGTTGTGCCTATCCAGTTATTGTTAATCCAAAGAGAATTGACATTCGTTGGTTTTACAGAATTAACTGGTATAAGAATGATTGGTACGATGAATCCGCAAATTTTGTTTGCTATATTGGGACAAGGAGTTAACTCAAGCATTATCATATTAATCTTTATTAACTTCTTTAAAAAAGTACCGTTCGATTTGTTTGAGGCAGCAGCTATCGATGGAGCTAGTCCGTTACAGACGTTTTGGCATGTTACATTAAAGATATCATTTTCAACAGTAATGGTCGCGTTTGTATTTAGCTTTGTCTGGCATTGGAACGATACAATTATAACAAATACATTCTCGGGCGATAATATTCAATTGCTTAATAAACAATTAGGATTATTTGATTCCTTGTTTGGAAATCGCGGCGGTAGTGAAAACAACTTGAATGAAGCTTATAAAATGGCTGCGACATTATTAACTATGGCTCCAATCTTAATTCTTTACTTTGTTACCCAAAAACAATTTACACAAGGTATTGAAAGTAGCGGGTTAACAGGACAATAGGAGGATTTATGAAAAAAATATTAATATTTTTCTTGACTCTATTTATTGGTGTAGGGCTAGTTGCTTGCAACGAAGACCTTACTACAACAATAACTACGGTCGAAGCTACAACCACAAAAAAAGTTGCAGAAGGATCAGGTGCTGTTCCTACGCAACCAATTACAGAATTTTGTAAAGTTATCGATAACGATTATGACTATGAAAGTTTAAATTACGAGTTGGTTTGGTCAGATGAATTTAATGGTACTGAACTGGATTTAAGTAATTGGACTCATGAAATTGGTGGTAATGGTTGGGGTAATAATGAGTTACAGTATTACACAAATAGCACTAAAAATTCATATGTTCAAGACGGTTCCTTATTTATCAAATTGCTTAAAGAGGATTACGAAGATAATAACTACACGAGCGCAAGATTGGTAACGAAAGGTAAACAAGATTTTTTATATGGAAAGTTTGAAATGAGAGCTAAATTACCTTCAGGAAAAGGAACTTGGCCAGCATTTTGGATGATGCCTACAGATAGCTATTATGGCGGATGGCCTGATAGTGGTGAGATAGATATTATGGAACATGTAGGCTATGATATGAATCATGTTCATCACTCGATTCATACTGAATTTTTCAATCATCCTAATAATACTCAAAAAGGCGATAGTGCTTATCATGAAAACGTAGATACAGTTTTTCATACTTATTCATTAGAATGGTTACCGGATAAACTTATGTATTACGTAGACGGAACTTTATATTTCACTTATGATGTTAATCAATTTGATTGTGTTAAAAAAGGTCATTGGCCTTTTGATAAGGATTTCTTCATGATATTAAATATTGCTTTTGGCGGATTCTGGGGTGGTGCACAAGGTATCGACACAACACTTACGGAAGCAACTTATGAAATTGATTATGTAAGAGTATATCAAGACAGTAGATTTAATTAATTAGGAGTTTTAAATGTGATAAAGAAAATCATATATGTAATTATAATGCTGATAATAACTTATTTCTTGAGTTTAATAGTGATGTTCAATGAAACTTTAGATAGTACTAAAGCAACGATTAACGAAGCTATAAAATCAAAAGATTTCACGGAGATATTAGCATATAATGACTATTATATAGAAACTCCAATGTATTATTTTGAAAATGGTATTTATGCTGTTCAAATCAATAATACTTATACCGAAGATAGACAATCATTAACAATAATTGTTGTTGATTACAACAAAAATCAGGGTGAGGATTCTATTTTAACAATCACTTGTCAGGAAAGTTATTCATATCCAGATATTTTTACCGAATATGATGAGGGCAGCATAGCTGTTATAACATTGTTTAATGAAGGTGACGATACATATTCTCTAAGTAGTGATTGTTCTTCAAATCTTTTCGAAAACGTTTTAATTAGATCTAATAACGGCGAAACCATTGTTTCTTTAGATGGACAGATAGGTTTTGTTGATGATCAAACTATTTTAAATGCTACAGAAGGTTTTACTTCAGAAGAAGCTTTAAACCTGCAGTATCCAAATGGTATTGTTAAACCATTAATAATACCAATATTAACGCTATGGATATCAGTATTTACACTGGTTTACATATATAAAAAAATTATTTTAAAAAAATAAATAAAAAAGAAGGAGAAAAAAATGAAAAAATTATTTGTTTTATTTAGTGCTTTAGTTTTCACGCTCGTTTTAGTAGCTTGTGGTGGAGTAACGACTGAAGCACCTACTACAGAAGCTCCAACAACGGTAGCGCCAACAACAACTGCCGCTAATCAGTTCCCTACATTATCTGGGGTTCAAAGTGAAGTTAGCATTAATGTTGGGGATACTTATGATCCATTTGCTGGAGTAACTGCAAACGATCCAGAAGATGGAGACATTACTGACAGTATTACTATTGACAATTTGGCATGCTTATATCTAGATGACGACAACGTTGTCGGAGAACAAGCTGGTGGAGCAACTTGTATTTTAGTTTACAAAGTTGAAGACTCTCAAGGAGCCAAAGCTCAACAAAATTCTACAGTTACTGTAAATGTAGTTGTAGACGTAACTACAAATAT